>JAZUPU010000037.1:0-37284 GCA_045605325.1 Elusimicrobiaceae bacterium | reverse complement strand
TGGAATACTTAATTTGGTATAATACAAAAAGAGCACATCAAGGATTAAATTGGCAAACACCGCTGGAGTACACAATGAAGCAAATTGATGGCTCTAAATTTTTATCCCAGTAGTCCAATATGTAGTGATATCGTACAAATTTTTGACACGATATTCTTAAAATGCTATAATAACTTTGCGGGGTAGAGAAGCCTGGTATCTCGCAAGGCCCATAACCTTGAGATCACTGGTTCAAATCCAGTCCCCGCAACAAAGCCCACTCTTTTGAGTGGGCTTTGTTGTATGGGGAAGAAAGCAAACTGCTTTGCTTTCGTCTGGATTTAGGGTTGGCAAACGGCTCTATTTTGTGTTGCGTCGCTATTTTTTGAGGTAAATGCGCAGTTTTTTTGTAAGTTAATAGCATGACTATTGACGAATAAAAAAACACAGCAGTTACCCAAAAAAATGCGACCCGAAGGGTTTAGCGCCTTTGCGGAAAGCATTGTTAAAAAATCTTGCCAACTTGTATAGTTGACTGCGATTTTTTGCCTCGCTTTCTTATCGCAAAAACGCTAAACGCAACTAGAAACTAGAACCGCTTGCCAACCCTAGCCCGGAGCGATGTACGAGTTTTGCCGAAGGCAAAGGCGAGTACCGCGAGCCAGGGCTGGAGCAAATTCCGTCAGGAATTTGACGGAAGCCAAACAGTCCCCGCAACAAAACCCACTCTTTTGAGTGGGCTTTGTTGTATGGGGAAGAAAGTAACTGTTATGGTACAGCGCCTCTCTGCTTTGCTTACAATTTTTTATAGGTTTCCTGTATTATTTATTCTATTACATAATTTACGTTGAACGGGGGTAGCTTTGCTGCTAATATCAGTACAAGAAAATTTATTGTTTGATCTAATAGAAAAATCATAAACAGTTCTCTCTCCAACAACACCTAAATTCTTTATTCTAATTGCTACAGCTTTTGCACCTCCACCAGAGAAATCAGGAGAATAAACAAAATATTTTGTTACGACTCTATCACCAACCAGTCCGGTTTGAGAAGAATCATTTATTTCTCCCGGTATAGTAATGTCTAATTTGCTAATTTCAGTATAATTAGCATATCTACCATTTGTCATGTAAAACCTTTCGTTAGCATTGGCTATCGCCCTTAAGTTTACCATGGCTTCTTGCATTATTGATTTTTCAACAGATTCCTGATACCTAGGCAAAGCAATTGCGGCAAGTATACCGATAATTAAAACAACTATCAGCAGTTCAAGTAAGGTAAAACCAAACTTATTATTTTTTGTCATGTATATCTCCTTAAATTGCTGTTTGAGATACACACGCAAAAACGGCCGATTATGCACAACCAAATCGAAGCGATTACACATAACAGCCGTGGTTTACCGTATATGGAACGGTAAACACTCGGCACTAAACCAAATGGGTAATTAGTCCATTAATTTAGTGCCTATATCGGCTGTTTTTGGCTTCGATTTGCTTGGCGATCCAAGCGCGCCGTTTGTGCGGCACCAAAAACAAGCAAAATTGTCCGGCCCAAAGGGCCTTAATTTATTGTATCAATTTTTTAGATATTTGATATATTTATTTTACAAATATAAAAAGCACCCCGAGGGGGGTGCTTGTATTTGAAAATAATATTTATATATTTTATCTGATTAGTACAGATTTATAATTCATTTGAATTTTTGTGGACATCATATTCAAGTCAAATGCTAATTGTTTATCTGAATTCGAATGTTCATTTGCGATTATCATAAAAACATTGCTTAAAAGACCCATTTGTGCATCTTCTGTTTGTGTATCTCCTGTTGTAACATATTGTAAGGACATCCATGCACCCAAAAGCTCCCTAACATCAAATTCTACTAAATCATATACATCTTTGATATTTTTCAATATTTCTGTTATACGCTGAACAGCATAATAATCATACCAACCGCCTTTGGAATAAAGTTGAATATTTTTAAATTTTTTTAATTCGTTTTCAATGTCATATTGTGCTTTGCTCAATTGTTTTTGTTGTTCTTGGGGAAGATTGAGAACAATCTTATCATAATTTTGTATAAATGTTTCAACATCTTTAGGTTCCCAATTTTGTGCCCATAAAGATATTGAAGAAAATATAATGGTCAATAAAATAAATAATTTTTTCATGTAATTCTCCTTGTCATTTAGATTTCGGCATTATAATACTTATATTTTAAAATAAATACAGCTTTCGTACAAGGTACAAAAGACCTATCGCACAAGGCACAAAGGACCTATTCAAATAGTTAATAAAGACCTATGAGCAAAAAATTAACCCTCCGTAAAGGAGGGTTAATTTTTTCGGAGTCAACGGGATTCGAACCCGCGGTCTCTGCCTTGACAGGGCAGCGTGTTAACCAGGCTACACCATGACTCCAATGTGTATAAATATTATATCTTATTTATAAACGTAACGCAAATTTTATTACACTAAAACCTAATAATTAAAATTTAATTTTAGACCTAGTGCGTCTAAAATATTATCTTGTGCAAACAAATCTGTCATACCGGCGATATAGTCGGTAACTATGGTTTTTGCATCCGTTTTTTCTTTGGAATATATCTGTTGCATAGCACGTAAATAGCGTCCGAATTTTTGTGCACTTTCTTTTAATTCTTTTTGTTTGTAGGCATCACTAAAACCGTATTTTTTAAATAGTTCCAAGTAATAATCAAACAAATCCCCGATAGCATTAAACAAAATATTGCGTTGTTGTGTTAGCATTGGGTGCCCATAAATATGCTTATAATTAAATTCTTTAAGCAAAGTGATAAATTCAAATTTTTCTTCTGAAAACCCTAAACAATCTTTATTTTTTGAATTTTCAATTAAGTCCAAAACCAAAGTGTTTATAATTTCGCCGTTATTTTCCCCAAGTTCTTTTTTTATGGAAACAGGCACTTGTTCTTTAGTGATAATTTCCGCGCGCACAGCATCTTCAATATCACGCCCGAGATAGGCAATTTTATCTGCAATGCGTACAATGCAACCCTCGTAAGTTGAAGGTAAATTGCGGCGGTTTTTAATACTTTCCAAATTGTTTGGTTTGGCAGAAGGTTTTAAAGCATTATTTTTAAAGTCCTCGCCACAATGGCAGATAATACCGTCTTTAACCGCATAAGTTAAATTTAAACCCTCACCGTAATTCGTTAAATGTTCCACTACGCGGTATCCGTTAAGTTCGTGCATAAATGGTTTAGGTGCAAGTTTTTTAGCTAAAGCCCACTCTCCTTCGTGCCCGAAGGGAGCATGGCCCAAATCATGCGCAAGGCCGATGGCAAAAGCAAGTTCTTCGTCAAGTTGCCAAGCACCTGTATTTTTTAAACCCTTGCAAATTGAAACGGCAATTGTTGCCACGTGTAAAACATGTTCAATGCGTGTGCAGATATGGTCATTTTCAGGTGCGGCAAAAACTTGTGTTTTGCTTTTTAGGCGTCTAAAGGGCTGGCTGTGAATAATTTTTGTCTGATCCCTAAAATATTCACCGCGGAAATCCGGCTTTTGCGGATGCGTGCGTTGTTTATAAAGTTCTTCACTAAATGGATTTTTTATCATATAATTATTATAATAAATATGAGAGGTACTTTTCTATGAAAAAACTTGCAGTATACCCCGGTTCTTTTGACCCGATAACTAACGGACACCTTGATATTATTGAAAGGGCGGCCGGTTTATTTGATATAGTTATCGTCGCAATTTTAAATAACGGTGCAAAAAATTCTTTATTTACCGTTGCGGAAAGAAAGACACAAATTTTGCAACTTACCAAAAAATTTAAAAATGTAAAAGTTGATTCTTTTGATGGTTTGCTTGCCGATTATATGGCAAAAACAAAGGCCGCTGCGTGTATCCGCGGTTTGCGTGCGGTAACGGACCTTGAGTATGAATTTTCCCTTGCAAGCATAAACAAAAAACTTAATTCCAAGATGGAAACAATCTTTTTTATGCCGAGCGAAAAAAACACTTATTTAAGTTCTTCGGTAGTAAAAGAAGTATACAAATTCGGCGGGGAACTTAAAGAGAGTGTGCCACCTTTAATAGACAAAGCCCTCAAGAAAAAATTTAAGAGATAGTTTTACATAATATAGGTAAAAATCTTAAAGTTTTTACCTGTAATAATAAAAACAGTAATCACCGGAGTCACAATTTCCAGTCTTTTTATTGGTTTCGTTTTGGCATATTTTATTGGTAATATGATTTTCATCAGCACTATATACTAAACATTCTTGAGGACTTCCGTCTGATTTTACATAAAATAGTATTCGTTTACCAAAAATTTCTCTACCGCAAGCGGCAAAAAGATTTGGAATTTTGTTCCAAACAGTACATTCAATTTCATCACTTGTAGTAAACCGTAAATATCCAATGGTTGCATAATTTTCTTCCTTAATATCAAAACCGATATCTAACCCGGATGTCGTTTTGGGGTAAGAATTATTTACCATATAATAACGTTGTGCGGAATCCCAAACACTTTTTGTAATATTTTTTAAAGTTGAAAATTTTGTTTTACCTACTGCAAGTTTATATTGCGGCAAAGCTATCGCTGCCAAAATACCGATAATAAAAACTACAACCAAAAGTTCCAAAAGTGTAAAGCCTAATTTATTTTTCATACAATCTCCTATATTCGCTTTTACAGCGTTTTTAATTTAACTGCCATACATGTATTTTTTAAAAAAAACTTGTCAAGTGACGATATTTGTAAAAATAAAAATAGTAAATTTTTAGCATATAGGTCTTTGGGGAACTTTATCTTTAGGTCTTTTGTCCCTTGCCTGGTAACTTCCCTTAATGATATAATACTTATGTAAATACGGATTAGGAGGCATTTATGAAAAAGAAAGCAGTATTCTCAATTGCGGCAATGTTAATCGCTACTTCTTTAGTTTCTGCAAAAAACAATAGCATTTTAGCAATAGACCAATTTGCAATTGATCAAGCAGTAAAACAAGAAATAACTTCATTAGTAGAGGATGAAGTACAACAACGTGCAAATAAATTTGCTGAAGATAAAAATTGGTTAAGAAGTGAACCTTTAGATTATTTAAGAGTTGACAAAAATATATCTTTAGCAGAAAAGATAAAGAAATTACAAAGAGGAGAAATCCTACCAACAGATATAACCGATCAAAGAGAACAATTTGATTTAATCAGTTATCTTATAGTTAATGATAAGGATAAAGAAACTTTCAGAAATTTTATAAACAAAGATAATTGGACATTGGAAACAACCCCTTTATACTATTTCGCTGATGGTATTGATCAAGGCAGGACACTTTTTACTCAAGCAGTTTTAGCCAAAGATAAGGAAGCATTTTCATATATGTGGGAAAACTTACCGGGTGATAAACAAACGAAACAAGAGTGGTTGTTTAAAACTTTACGCAGTTTAGTTAAGACACCGGATATAGAAGAAAAACCATACAGCAGAAAAGATATTAAGAAAAAGCTTAAATTCTTAAGAGATGGTGAAGTATCTGCTGAAGAACTATATAGATATTTAGAACCTGAAGAAGGTATAGATGTTGTTTCAATTATTGATTATAGAAAAAAGAAAATTAAACAATATGAAGAGGAACTTAGACTGATAGACGAAATAGAAAAAGCCACAAATGATTCTACCGGCATCGGCATAGCTTATTTTGTTATAGATGGTAATATTAGGGCGTTAAAAACGGCAGAAGAATCTTTTCAAAACTCTTTGTCAGACATTTTTAATTCCTATTCAAAAATAGATAAATTGTATCTAGCTCTTGAATATTTGATTGACTATAAATCAAAAAATATAAAATAAATATCTATAAATACATAGAATATTTATTTACCTTTATCCCCCACGGTATAAAATAAACCGTGGGGGTTTATATTAAATATGCCAACAGTAAATTATACTGAAAATATAACAAATATAATAGCTATTATATCTTCCTATAAAAAGATGAAATATTAATACCAGTAAGAACAGTAACTGTCACCACATAATGCCCGGCTTGCACTTTTGCCGGTTTCTTTTTGACATATACGATTGGTAATATCGGTTTTGGTTTTACTGTAAACAAGACATGATAACGGAATACCGGTTTCACGTTTTAAATACAAGCACATTGTTTTTTTAAAAATTGTTTTACAACATCTAATTTGATCGGCATATCCCTCTTCCCAAATTCCGCAATTACTTGCATTAGGCAATTGAATATCTAATGTTTTATTTATTTTTCCGCTTATACCGTAATAAGTGCCATTAATCATATAATATCTTTGTGCGGCTTGTTGGAATGCTTTTGTTTCTTCCTTTAGTTCAGCAAATCTGGCTTTACCGACTGCAAGTTGATATTGCGGTAGGGCAATAGCTGCAAGTATGCCGATTATTAAAACTACGACCAATAATTCAAGTAAAGTGAAACCTTTTTTACTGTTTTTTATCTTATTCATAAATGCTCCTAAATTGATTTATACGGCGTTTTTAATTCCGCTATACATGTATTTTAGAAAAAAAAAAAAAACATTGTCAAGTGTAAATATGCGCTTCCTTCGTGGCTTTGTGGGTTTGCTATTATTTCTCTTTTGAAATTTTTTGCACTTGAGTGCATAAAGATAAAATATGTTTGCGGATTTGCGGTTGCTTTTCTTCAAGCATCGGCAAAAGTTTTAAGCGGATAAAATTGCGAGTGTAAATATCATCAAAGTTTGTTTCATCGTTTTCAAAGGGCAAGTTATGATATTTGCAGTATTCTAAAAGTTCTGCTTTATTTAAACATAAAAACGGGCGGATAATTTTAAGTTCGCCAAATGGGCGTGCCGCCGGTATACCGCCCAGACCTTTAAGTTGGGTGCCGCGCAAAATGTTTAAGAAAAATGTTTCAATATTATCATCAGCGTGATGTGCAAAAGCAATAACTTTACAATTAAATTCTTTTGCCGCTTCTTCAAGTGCTTTATAACGTAATTTCCTCGCTGCGTGTTCCAAACTTAACTTTTCTTTTTTAGCTAAAGTTTTGACGGCAACTTTCTTTACGAGCAAAGGCACATTTAATTCTTTACATAAATTAATTACTAAATTTTCGTCGCGTTTTGCTGTCGTGCGCAAATTGTGGTTTATATGGCAGGCGCAAACTTTAAACTGCTTTTTTTTAGCAAGCGCACAAGCAAAATGCAATAAAGCAACAGAGTCCGCCCCTCCTGAAATGGCAACCAAAACTGTTTGTTTTGTTTTAAAAAAATTATTTTCTTTATCAAACTTAATAAGTTTTTGCCAAATTTTTGCCTGAAAAGATGTGCTTTGCATAATTACCCATTAAAAAGTATAATATAATAAATTATAGTATATTTAGAGGTTTAATTATGGAAGAAATGAAGAAAAAAATTGTTATAGTAGAAGATGAAACAGACATTTTACAACTTTTAAATTTAATTTTAGTTCGTGCCGGTTATGAAGTTCACGCCTGTGATAATGGTAGAAATGCCTTGCCGCTTATTAAAAAGGTTCGCCCGCATTTAGTTATTTTGGACCTTATGCTCCCCGGACTTGACGGGCGTACAATAATAGAAGAAATGGCAAAAGATGAAGATGTCTTCGGCACACCTGTAATGGTAACTTCCGCATTGGAACAAGCCGGGCAAATGTTTGCGGGTAACCCGATAGTAAAAGATTTTTGCTATAAACCGTTTAGGACTTCCGTTCTTTTGCAAAAAGTTAAAACAATTATGGGCGATAATTAATGTTTTTAATTGTCGGTCTTGGTAATCCTGGGCAAGAATATCAAAAAACGCGTCATAATGTTGGGTTTATGGTGCTTGACAAATTATCAAGCAAAAAGTGTTTTTCTTTTGAAGAAAACCGCCCATTTAAAGCACATACCGCAAAAGTTAATTTATACGGTCAAAGCGTATTATTTTTGAAACCTCAAACTTATATGAATTTATCCGGCCAAGCAGTTGTGGCAGCGGCAAATTTTTATAAAATACCGCCGCAAAATGTTTTGATTATTTGTGATGATTTAAGTTTGGACCTCGGCACTTTGCGTTTACGTCAAAAAGGTTCAAGCGGCGGTCAAAAAGGGCTTGAAAATATTATAAATTTGTTCGGTACAGATAATTTTATGCGTCTTCGTTTAGGCATTGGTCCGCGCCCTAATTTTATAGATGCAAAAGATTTTGTTTTGGGTAAATTCCAAAAAGAGCAAGAAGAACTTTTAAGTTCCGCTGTAAATAAGGGGTGTGAAACAATAGAGAAATTGCTAAAAGAAGGTTTTATATCTGCCCAGCAATTTGCTAATACAAAATAGATATTGCAGAAATTTCGGTATAAAAAATCCCTCGGTTAACCCGAGGGATTTTAGTTTAAACTAAATTATTTTTTTGGTTTATTTCCGCATCCGCAACCCATAATTACACCTCCTTGCCGGTGATAGTCCGGTACAATAAGTAAACAATTTTTGAAAATATTTTGCAAGTATTTTTAGTTATTACTGCTGATTATTATTTTTATAATCTCCGCCTAAAGGGCGTAAACCTTCCGGCGGTTGTTCTTGAACAATTTGTTGCGTCGGTTGTGGTTGCGGTAATGGTTGGTTGACATCTTCAATAGGTGTTTCAATTAATAATTCTTCATCTATATCTATGTGTTTATTTTCGGTAGCAAAATCTATATACATTTCAATGAAATAACAATTGGTAAAGATGTAAATTATAAAATATATAATGAAGAAGATTAGTAAGAATGATATAGAAGGACTAAGCAGTATGGAACTCAAAGCACCGAATATAAAAAATGGTATTATCAAAACAATATAAATAGCAATATTTAAGAATATAATAACTGAAATACGACCGGCAATTGGGAGGAAATAATTAAGAGCTACCCCAAAAGAACTTATAACAATTTCTTTTAAATTACCGTCCCTTAAAATTATACCCAATGTAATCATTAATAAGAAGGGCAAACCGCCTATTAAAGCTGGTATTGCAAAAAAGGGCATTAATACAGCACAAATTTTTATGTCAGAAATTATTATAAATACCGGAACCAAAATTATACCGATAATGAACGTGATTAAGAGGAATTTAAATGCTTTGGGGAAGGATTCTTTTAAAGCTTCAAATAATTTACTTTGCCCGGAAAATATGTTATTTCTAATAATTATAGTTTGCCAAACCATTAGTATTAATGAAAATATATAACTAATAGTAGAAGAAGCGATGTTGTCAGTCGATAAACCTTTTTGTTGCATACTTGTAAAAAACGATTTAGGCAAAATTACGGCAGCAATAATTATCAATACCAATGCAACAAGATAAGTAGTCGCTATCCCCCAAAAAGATTCTTTAAAAGTTGCAAAAGAATCACTTAAAAGTTCTGTAATAGATTTTTTATTCATAATATCTCCATAGTAGAATTTTCCGGCATATCTTTCGGCGTCAAACGCCTAAAATATTCCACCGCACTGTATATTGCTAAAGCAAATATAATGCAGGCAATCACTTCAAAAATCAAACCGATAATTTGTGCATAAGGCAAAGCATTAAACGGAGTTAAAATATAATACCAATCGCCTTTGGCAATGCCGGCAGCATAGTCGGTAACCATATCTGAAGATGTTAAAGCAAGTTTGCTTACTGCAGCATCACTTGCATAAATACCGGCGTCGTAAAAAGCACTTGAAAGCCAATAAAGTAAAACGGGGCTAAAGAACAAACCGCCGCGCAGTTGCAAAGAAAAAAGATAAATTATGCAAGGTAACAATATTTGTATAAAATCACCTGAAAAATAACAAAACCATTTGGATCCTAAATTGCAAAACATATTATGTCCCAAATTTTCGTGGGCTAAATAATTTATAAGGTAAGTTGCGTGATTGTAAAGTATACTTTGTGCAGCGTACATACCCTTTTCATCAGATATCATTTCCGGCGGAATATAAATTTTGCATAGCAAATAAATTACACCTACAAGTAGTATAATTGTATACCATTTGTATTTATAACAAAAAATACTTTGATGATAAGGATCAAAAAAATTATATATTCTTTTTAAAAAAGATTCTTCGCTGTAACCGAAACAATCCCGCATAAATGCCTTAAAAACTTTTATCAGTATATACAAAATTACCAAAAACACAAAAATTTTCGGCAATTTACCTAAAAACACAAAAAAATTAATACTTGTTTGCATATGTTACTACATATAAATTATAACAAAAATTGCACAGTTCGTAAAAAATTGTTATAATTTCTTTATACAGTATTTGCCGAGGTAGCTCAATGGTTGAGCAACGGTTTTGTAAACCGTAGGTTGTGGGTTCGAGTCCCATCCTCGGCTTTTTGCTTATGATTAAAAGATTTTTTATCATTTCTTTTATCTTTCTAATTTGCGGTGTCATATCCGCTAGGGCTTTATCTTTAGAAGAAATTTCAAAATTAAACCAAAATACGGTAGTTACAGTAAATGTTTTGCGCTCTGACGGTAATACCGCAAGTGCCACCGGTTTTATAATCTCACCGCAAGGTTTTGTCGCCACCGCTGCCCATAGTTTAGATAAAGCGAAACTTATAAATTTAACTTTCAGTAACGGTGCAATTTCGGAAGAAGCCCAAATTATTGCTGTTTCCAAAAACACTCGCGTTGATTTGGCGATATTGCAAGTTTCCGTTAATTATGCACCAAGTGTAACATTTAAAAATTCAAATACGGTTGCGGCCGGACAAAAAATTTCAGTAATCGGCAGCCCAAAGCGCCTTCAAAATACTATTACAAATGGGCTTGTTTCGCAATTAAGGAATGTCGGTAATGTTACTTTGTTTCAAATAAGTGCGCCCATTTCGCCGGCAAGTAGCGGCAGTCCTGTTTTTAACGAAGAAGGGCAAGTTGTAGGTATAGCAATTTCAAGTTTGGAAGAAGAAAATGTGCAAAATATTAATTTTGCTATTCCTTCAAATTATCTTTTACAGATGATGAGTGACAATAATATCACCCCGCAACTTGCTAAGGGTAAAGAGCCAAATAAAGTTCAAAAATATTGTCAAGACATTATTGAATATATACGCAAATGTTGGCGCATTTTCAAAAGTAAATTTGCTTAAATGCTCTAATTTTGGTAAAATATAGAAAATTAATGTTAGGTGGAAATTATGTCTTATAAATGTGAAATTTGCGGTAAAAAATCAACAACAGGTAAAAGCGTCAGCCACAGCCATTTAAAAACAAACAGGACTTTTAAGCCCAATTTGCATAAACAAAAAATTGTTTTAGACGGCAAAACCCAAACAGCTTATGTTTGCTCTAAATGCTTGAAGGGTGGCAAAGTCGTAAAACCGAGCAAATAAATTTACGCAAGTTTATTTTAAAACCGGAGTGTATTACTGCACCCCGGTTTTTTAATAAAAATA
Organism: Elusimicrobiaceae bacterium; assembly: GCA_045605325.1. Lineage (GTDB taxonomy): Bacteria > Elusimicrobiota > Elusimicrobia > Elusimicrobiales > Elusimicrobiaceae > Proelusimicrobium. Next base: position 25,869 of record JAZUPU010000037.1, on the reverse strand, counting down.
TACATGGTAATTATTTTTGTCATTATCAGTACCACTATTTGAATAAATTTTCTTTCCTGTTTCTTTTTGGCAAATTTTATCGGCTAATATTTCATTATTAAACGCAAAACAAACATATTTTTTTAAAGTATCTGTTCTTAGTGCTAAATTTTCTTGATAACTTGCAAATGAATTATCATTTTTATACAGGATACATTCAATAAAAGGATTGGTAGTCCTTATCCTGCATTTTCCGAAATCATAAAAACATTGATATCTGGTACTATCAATTTTCTCACATGAATTAGGGTTGGTTTCAATATCCAAAGAATTAAAGTTAAGTGCATAATGTCCATTAGCTATATAATAACGTTCTTCGGCTAATACTATACTTTTTGTAATATTTTTAAGAGTAGAATATCGGCTACTCCATACTGCTATTTTATATTGCGGGAGCGCAATAGCCGCCAGTATACCGATAATTAAAACTACAACTAAAAGTTCAAGAAGGGTAAACCCTTTGTTTTTCATATATAATTCTCCTTTAAATTTTGGGAACTATATATGCAAAACGGCTATTACTTTTGAGCCAGTAACGCTAACCCATAAATAACAGCCGCAGTTTATCATACGATAAACATCAACACAAAATTTTTAGGAATTTTGTGTCTTTAGCAGCTGTTTTCGGAGCGTTACTGTGCCTTTTTTAAAAGCTCACTGTATTCCACATACAGTTCCAAAAACAGAACAAATTTTATGTTAAGCAAGTGCCTAACAGTTTTATTATAACAAATTATAAGAATTATGTTTTTACCTTTTATTTCCTACCCACACTTTTGTAAAGTTTAAGGAGTTGAGAAAATAAGTTGTTTCCTTGAATTCCCTCCCACACTTTTAAGTGGTTGGAGGGGTTAGGGTGGGGGTATAAAATTTATTTACCTTATAACTTTTGGCGGATTTTGGGTGTAATCAATAATTTTTGAGGGTGTGTTTTTATTTGGTTTATCATCAAGTACTATATAAGGAACAATGCCATCAAAAACCGCTAAAAGTTCGGCAGTATTTTTGCAAGGCGGCATACCGTGGAAATTTGCACTTGATGCCAACAATGGGGAAATTAAACTTTCCATAAGTTCAAGCAGGAATTGGCTGTTCGGTACACGTAAACCGACGGTATCAATACCGCTGTACCTTTTACCTTCTTTACTTGCTGTCATAATTGCAGTTAAAGCACCGGGCCAAAGTTTTTGTGCTTGCTCAAGTTGTTTTTTGTCCGCCGCCAAAATTGCCGCTTGCTTTAAAGTACATAAAATTTGTGTGGGTTTATCTTGCGGATTATTTTTGATTTTGTTTAAAATTTCCCTTGCCTTTGTTACGCGCCCTAAAACCATTAAACCGTAAACGGTATCCGTCGGTAAAATGCAAGGCATACCGCTAAGCAAGGCAGTTTTTAGAACAGATATTTGCCTTTTTGTAATTTTGGAAATATGGAAAACTTCAGTTCTCATCATCTTCCTCCGCGTCGGTTTTACGACCATCTAAAATAATAACAAATTCACCTAAAATTTTTGTGCGCACTTTAAAATTCCCCAAAAGTTCTGCCGGTGTGCCGCTTAAATATTCTTCAAAAGTTTTAGTTATTTCGCGCCCGATAAATACTTTAATTTGCGGTAAATTCTCTTGCAAAAATTCCAAAAATTTAATTATGCGATAAGGTGATTCATAAATGATAACAGGTTTTTCCACATTAAGTGCCGCCTCAATTTGTTTTAGGGCTTTGCCCTTTTTCTTCGGTAAAAAACCAAGAAAGCAAAAACCGCCGCCGCTTAAACCTGATGCGCTTAATGCGCAAGTTGCCGCGCTTGCACCGGGGAGTGCGGTAACTTTAATATTTTCTTGGCGTGCAAGTTTAACAAGCTTCCACCCCGGGTCAGACACGCAAGGCGTTCCGGCATCAGATACAAGCGCCAAATTTTTCCCCTCTTTCAGCATTTTTATAAATGGGGGAAAACTGTGTTCGTTTTGCTCATTATACCTTAATGTCTTTGTGGAAATGCCAAAATTATCAAGCAACTTTTTTGTTTGGCGTGTATCTTCGCATAACACAAAATCGGCTTGCTTTAGAATTTCCAAAGCACGGAGGGTGATATCCTGCAAATTTCCTATTGGTGTTGGCACGATATAAAGCATAAAAATATTTTAGCAAATATATAGCATAATTTTATAAAATATAAAGTACCAAAAAATTTAGGAGGTGTGAAACACAAATGGCACATACACTTAAAATGTCTGTAAAAAAACTAAAAGATTTAAAGTTAAACACTACTGTAATTTTGCTTACAATTATTGCATTAACCGCTATTGCTACTTGGATTATCCCCGCCGGGAAATTTGATACCGTCTTAAAAGACGGAAGGCAAACACTCGTTGAAGGTTCCTTCCATTATGTGGAATCCACCCCACAAAACTTATTTGATGTTTTAAAAGCACCGATGCAGGCCTTTTTGCGCCCTACTACTGCAGAAATTATGGCTTTCCTTTTAATTATCGGCGGTGCATTTATGATTATTGAAAAGACAGGTGCAATTACTGCTTTTATTAAACGTTTAAGCCAGGTATTTTTGGATCATCCGGCATTAAGAAATTTATATATTCCTTTAAGTATGATTTTATTTTCTATCGGTGGGGCGACTTTTGGGATGTCTGAAGAAGTTTTAATTTTTATACCTATTTTTATACCGCTTTCACTTTCACTAGGTTATGATTCTGTCGTAGGTATGACAGTTCCGTTTATAGGTGCGGCTGCCGGTTTTGCAAGTGCTTTTATGAACCCCTTTACTTTAGGTGTCGCGCAAGGTATTGCCGAACTTCCGATGTACTCCGGCTTTTATTTCCGCTTAATAATTTGGGTTATTTGTACAGCAGCTGCAATTATCTTTATTATGAATTATGCACACAAAATTGAAAAGGACCCTAAAGCAAGTTTAACTTATGAATTTGACCAAGAAAGAAAGAAAGAACTTGCCACAACGCATAGTGAAACAGTTAATTTCACTTTATCCCACATTTTTGTTTTAATTTCTTTTGCAGCTACAATGGGGCTTTTGGTTTACGGTGTTTTAAAATATGAATGGTATATAACCGAAATCGGTGCCTTATTTTTCGGGCTTGGTATAGTGGCTGCATTTTTCGGTAAATTAAAAGTACAAGATGCCTGCAATGCTTTTTATGACGGCGTGCGCGGTATGGCGGAAATTGTTTTTCTGCTTGCGCTTGCTACATCAATTATAATTATTGCCGAAAACGGAAATATTTTAGATACTGCCCTTAATTTTATGGCAGGCATAATTTCAAAATTAAATTCCACTCTAGCAAGTTGGGCTGCTTTTATAATGCAGGCAATTATTAACTTTTTTATACCGTCCGGCTCAAGCAAAGCTGTTTTGACTATGCCGATACTTGCACCTTTGTCTGACCTTATCGGTATTAGCCGCCAAACGATGGTTTTGTCATATCAGTTCGGTGACGGATGGACAAATGTTTGCATCCCCACCAGCCCGATTGTTATTGCCGTTATCGGTATGGCAAAGTTATCATTTCAGAAATGGTTTAAATTTATTTTGCCGCTCGTTACAATTTGGTTTATGCTTTCCTTTGGGTTTTTGGCAATTGCAAATTATATAAATTGGCAATAATTGCATTTTTATGCAAGGGAATTTTACAACAAATTTAGCTGTTTCAAAACTACTTACCCCCATTGACTTGGGGGTAATAGTTTTTATTTTACTGTTAACTTTTGCAAGTGTTTTATATGGGCATTTAAGAAAACCGAAAAATACAAATAAATTCCTTGATTATATGCTTATGGGCAGGCAACTTACCTTGCCGCTTTTTGTCGCTACACTTGCAGCTACTTGGTACGGTGGAATTTTTGGCGTAAATGAAATAACTTTTAATTACGGTATTTATAATTTTGTAACGCAAGGTGTTTTTTGGTATATTGCCTATATTATTTTTGCTTTGTTTTTGGTGGATAAAATTAAAAGTTATAAAAGTGTTACTTTGCCGCAAGCGGCAGGTCAATTATTCGGCGATAGGGCGCGCAAAACAGCGGCAGTTTTTACTTTCTTTAATGTTTTGCCTATCACTTATGTATTAAGTTTGGGCGTATTTTTGCAGCTCATTTTTGGGTTTGAACTTTTGCCTGCTATGGCGTTTGGAACTTTTATTGTTTGCTTATATACGGCGTGGAGCGGTTTAAGGGCGGTAGTATTTTCAGATATAATACAATTTAGCGTTATGTGTTTATCTGTTTTGATTGTTGCGCTAATGTCTTTACACACTTTTGGCGGTATCGGTTTTTTGAAAAGCACTTTACCGGTAAGTCATTTTTCTTTAACAGGCAATAACGGTTGGCTTAATACTTTTGTGTGGGCGGGTATCGCTTTAGCCACTTTGGTGGACCCCTCTTTTTACCAAAGATGCTTTGCCGCTAAAGACGCAAAAACTGCAAAAAAAGGTATTTTAATTTGCACATTAATTTGGTTTTGTTTTGATTTATGTACCACTTCCGGTTCTTTATACGCACGCGCGGTTTTGCCCGATGCTTTACCCAAACACGCATATTTTTTGTATGCCGTTCAGCTTTTGCCGAGCGGTTTAAGGGGTTTTTTTATAGCAGGTATTTTGTGTACGGTTTTATCTACTCTGGATTCTTTTTTATTTATTGCATCTAACACTTTTGCTTATGATTTGTTTAAGGATAAATTTAAAAATAAATTGCTCGCAAATCAAATATTTCTATTTTTAATAGGCGGAATTTCCATTTTGTTTGCTTTGTTTTTTGACGGTAGTTTTAAAAAAATATGGTTTATTTTGGGTTCTTATATGGCGGCGTGTTTGCTTGCGCCGATGATGGTTGGATATTTCTTCCCTAAAAAAATTACGGGTACTCAATTTAGCTTTTCCGTATGGTTATCTGCTATAATTGTTACTGTGTGGAATATCGTTCCGCGCTTTGGTTTTTGGGCGGAAGTTGAAGGTTTTTATATCGGTTTAATTGTAAATATTTTATGTTTAGGCACATTTTTAATTAAAGATAAATATGGCAAAATTAAATAAAGTTTTACTTGTTTTAAACGGTAGTTTTGATAAAAATTTTTTGGTGCAAACCGCCAAAATTTACAGTTTTATTTTGGCAGCTGACGGCGGCGCCAATAAATGTTTAAAAGCCGGCATTAAGCCCAATATCGTGGTCGGTGATTTAGACAGTATTACCACCAAGAATAAAACTTTGTTAAAAGGTTTTTTAAAACAAATTCCGCGCCAAGATAACAGTGATTTTGAAAAGGCGCTTGATTACTTAAAAACCCTAAAACCGAAGCAAGTTGATATTATTTTCTCTTGGGGCGGACGTTTTGATTTTTGCTTTAGCAATTTTTTGGCAGCAAGCAATTATTTAAAATATTTTGATATTCGGTTTCTGTTACAAGGAGCTGATGTTTATTTACTTTCAAAAGGCGCAAAAATTAAAGCGCAAAAAGGTGCGCGCGTAAGCATAATTCCACTTGAAGAAATTAAAAATATTACAACTTCAAATTTAGTTTTCCCACTTAAAAATGAAACTTTAAAAATAGGTCAGCGCGGGCTCAGTAATATCGCCAAAGGTAATTTTTCCGTTAATTTCAAATGTGGGAAGTTATTAGTGTACTCGGAAAATACTAAAGTATACTAAAAAATGATATACTGAAATTAGAGGTAATTTTTAAATGTAGGGCTAATAACCCTAAAAAAATTTAATCTGTTTTTTGGAACTGTACTTTAAGTACAGAGGGCTTTAAAAACAAAGCACCTTTAACCTTCCAAAATAAACAGTCGCTATTTGGATATATGATTACCCGACGGGGGAAAATATATCTAATTCTGCCGCCTTTGTGGCGGCAGATACGGCTGTCATATTTTGGCTTGGTTAAAGGTCTGGAGTATGGCAGCCGTTTTTATTTGGAGTTAATTTATGGTGGAAAATATTAAAATAAAAATCAAAGAATCAATCAAAGAATTTAATAAACTAATCAAAAAATATCCGGATATTGAAGAATTTTATACCGGCAGAGCTGTTTTATATGCACAAATAAAAGAGTATAAAAAGGCAGTTAAAGATTATCAAATGGGTTGTAAATATATGTCTTATGACATTATGGCAATATGCAAAAGGCACAATTTAACCCAAGAACTTGAAAGAATTTATACAAACAATGTTAATAAAGACAAAAACAATATTGCAAATTATATGAGCAGGGCGCGTTTTTATATGAAAATCGGCGAAAATAAAAAAGCATTAGCTGACTGTGAAATTGTTTTAAAAAGTAGTCCGAACAATAAATTTTTTTCAGAACTCAAAGAGATATTAGTTAAAAAAATACAAGAAGAAAAAATACAGGGCAAAAGAAATGACTCGCCAAAAGTATTTTTAACATAAAGCCAAACCTAGTATTTAGATCCGGCAAGTATTTTTGAGGAAATTTTGATTTTTTCCGCGACGAGATAAAATAAAGTCAAACCGAGTATAAAAACCTGTCAATTATTTTTTAGATAATTTTAACTTTTCTTTGACGACGTGTACCAAGAAGTAAAACGAACGAAGTGAGTTTGCGGTACTCTAGGAGAAGAAAAGTTAAAATTAGCAAAAAAGAATTAGACAGCACAAAATGAAAGGTGCAGATTTCGTATATATATGTTACAATGTATATATGGGAATATGGACAACTATCATTTCATTGTTCTGTATCAGTACAGGCACTTTCGCACTCGGTGTGATGACCGGGCGCAAACTCGGCAGTTCTTATAAAAAAGATGCCGCTTTGAAGACATCCTTTGTCTTTTGTATAGTCAATTTGCTCGCTCTTGCTTTGGCGTTTATTATCGGGTGTATGCTTACACCGTGGCTCTATAACTCGCCGCGCTGGCTTATTTTTGTGATGCTTTTCTTGATTTCTATTCAACTGATTTTAGAGTCCATTGAAAGATCCCCAAGTTTAAATTTTACCGATATTGTACAAAATACTTATATGATTAAAGTCGCTATTCAGACGGCTTTACCATCTTTTTTATTCGGTTTTGCTTTGGCTTTGGCTAACAGGGGCTTTTTGGTGTTGGCGCTTTTCCTCTCTGCTATAACTACATTTTTTACCGTGTTATTCGGTATAGTGCACGGAAATACTTTTAACCAAACTGTTTTGCATAGCCGTATGCAGATTATTGCCGGTATTATTATGATAATAATAACGGTAAGATATTTATTGCAAATAAATGTCTAATCTTATATATTTTTAAGGAGAATTTATGGCCTATAAAGCCCCTATTAAAAAAGTTTTAATTTCAGAAGAACAAATCAATACGCGGGTTAAAGAACTTGCTAAACAAATTTCTGTAGATTATGCCGGCAAGCAACCGTTAATAGTATGCATATTGAGGGGGGCTTCTTTATTTTTTGCCAATTTGGTAAAAAATTTGGAAATTGATTGCACAATAGATTTTATGAGTTTATCATCCTATCAAGGTACATCTTCAAGCGGCAAAGTCCGTATGTTGCTTGATATCAGGGACGATATTAAAGATAAGGATGTAATAATCGTTGAAGATATTACAGATACCGGCATTACAGGTGTTTATTTAAATGATTTACTTAAAGCCCGCAAACCTGCATCTGTGGAATTTTGTACTTTGTTAGATAAACCGGAAAACCGTAAAGTTGAAATTAAACCAAAATATGTCGGTTTTAAAATACAAAATGAATTTGTTGTCGGCTACGGTCTTGATTATAATGAGTTATACCGTAATTTACCGTTTATAGGAGTTTTTGATGAAACCAAAAAATAAAGTTCCGCAAATACCTTTTAGGCAAATCGTTTGGTGGATAGTTATATTTATAGTTGCAGTCACAATTTTTTCAAAATTTAATGACGGCGGTAAAGTCAAAGAAATTGATTATTCCGCTTTTAAAGCCAAAATCGCAAGCGGGGATTTGCTTGATGTTACCATTACCCCCGAACTTATAACCGGCGTTTATAAAGACGACGGTAAAGAACAAAAATTCAGTACCGTTAAGATTGAAGATTCCGCCCTTGTCGGTGAACTTATGGCAGCCAAAGTTCCATTTAAAGCCGAGCAGGATAAAAGTTGGATTTTTAATGTCTTTTTTAATATAGGTCTTGTTTTACTTTTTGTTTTTGCCTGGTGGTTTTTATTTATCCGCCCGCAAAGAAATGACGGCAAAAGTGCTTTAAATTTTGCGCGTTCAAAAGCAAAACTGCAAGACCCTACAAAGCAAACAGTAACTTTCAAAGATGTTGCCGGTTGTGATGAAGCCAAAGAAGAAATGCAGGATATTATTAAATTTCTCAAAAGCCCGGCTGATTTTAAGAAACTCGGTGCTAAACTTCCAAAAGGTGTGCTTCTATACGGTGCGCCCGGTACAGGTAAAACCTTGCTTGCCAAAGCAGTTGCAGGGGAGGCAAAAGTTTCGTTTTTCTCTGCATCCGCCTCTGAATTTGTGGAGATGTTTGTCGGTGTCGGCGCTGCGCGTGTGCGCGATTTGTTTGCCAATGCCAAGAAAAATGCACCTGCAATAATCTTTATTGACGAACTTGATGCCGTTGGCCGCCGCCGCTTTGCCGGTATCGGCGGTGGGCATGATGAACGCGAACAAACCTTAAACCAACTTTTAATTGAGCTTGACGGTTTTGAATCCCAAAGCGGTATTATTTTAATGGGTTCAACAAACCGCCCTGATGTTTTAGATCCTGCTTTAACAAGGCCCGGCCGTTTTGACAGGCATATAAATGTTCCTTCCCCGGATATGAAAGGGCGTGAAGAAATATTAAAAGTACATGCCAAAAAAGTGAAAATGGCAAAGGAAGTCGACCTTGCCGTTATCGCGAAAAGCACCCCCGGTTTTGTCGGTGCAGATTTGGCAAATGTGATAAACGAAGCAGCAATTTTGGCTGCGCGCCAAGATAAACCTGCAGTTACTAATGCCGATATAGAAGAAGCTGTTGAGCGTGTAATGGCAGGCCCGCAACGCAAAAGCCGCGTAATTTCAGATAAAGAAAAACGCATTATTGCTGCACATGAATCAGGGCATACTATTATTGCAAAACTCTCTAAAAATGGGGACCCTGTACATAAGGTCTCTATTATCCCAAGGGGTCCGGCTTTAGGTTATACAATGCAATTGCCTTTGGAAGATAAATATTTAACTTCAAAAAGTGAAATTTTAGATAAACTTGTAATTTTGCTCGGCGGTCGTGCTGCAGAAGAAATTTTGTTTGAAGAAATTACAACAGGTGCATCTGATGACCTTTCCCGCGCAACTTCTTATGCAAGAAAAATGGTCGCGCAACTCGGTATGAGCGAGCGCCTTGGCCCAATAGCAGTACATACCGAAGAAGACGAAGTATTTTTAGGTCGTGATATTTCAAGACACAAAAATATTTCCGAGGACTTAGCACGCGCTATTGACGAAGAAGTATCAAAACTTATCCGCGATTCTTACCAAAAAGCAAAAGATATTATCAAAGATCATTTAAAGGAAATGCATACTTTGATTGACCGCTTGCTTGAAAAAGAAGTCGTTGATGCTAAAGAAATTGATGAAATTTTGGGTTTAAAACCGGCTGAAGTTAAAGAAGAAAAAAAAGAAGAACAATCGGCTAAAGAAGAACCCATAAAAGAAGAACCTAAAACACCGATTAAGGCAAAAAAAGAAGATAAACCAAAACAAGACGATCCGGCTGATGATTTGTTCGGAGGTCAAAATGCCTAAATATTTCGGCACTGACGGTATACGCTCCGTTTGGGGGCAGTTTCCGTTGACTAAAGATTTTGTAACAAAACTCGGATACTGTGCCTTAAAAGAACTTTCAAAACAAGAGCCAAGTAATACTAATAAAAATATTTTTATTGCTCAAGATTCCCGTGCAAGCGGTAAGGAAATTTTGGATTGTTTAACCAAAGGTATTAGAGCAGCGGGCTATAATGTTTTATCTTTAGGTGTTTCCACAACACCTAGTGTTTCAATACTTACGCAAAAATATAAAAATATTTGCGGCATTGTAATTTCAGCCAGCCATAATCCGGCTGAATTTAATGGTATAAAATTCTTTTCCGCGCGTGGCACGAAACTCCGCGAAGATATAGAAGAAAATATTGAAAGTGAAATTGAAAATTTAACCGCTGTTCCTGCACCGCAAAACGATACAAAATTTTGCGAAGTACCCGAAAAAATTGAGGAATATATCACTTTTCTAAAAAGCACTTTAACACATGCGGAAAATTTAAAAGGTCTTAATTTAGTGCTTGATTGCGCAAACGGTGCTGCATCCCAAATTGCGCCTAAAGTTTTTGAAGGTTTAGGTGCAAATGTAACAGTAATAAATAATACTCCGGATGGTTATAATATAAATAAAAATGCCGGTGCTTTGCATACCGAAAGTTTGCAGGAAGCAGTTAAAAAATATAAAGCGGACGCCGGGCTTTCTTTTGATGGGGACGCTGACCGCCTTATAGCAGTAACTGAAGAAGGCACAGTTTTTGATGGGGATAATATTATTTCAACCGTATCTTTGTATTTAAAAAACAAAGGGAAACTTAAAGGCAATAAAGCTGTTTTAACCATTATGGCAAATTTGGGTTTGATAAATTATTTGAAAGCAAGCGGAATTGAGCCGGTTTTAACTAAAGTCGGCGATAAATATGTTTTTGAAGAACTTACAAAAAATAATTTATCAGTTGGGGGGGAAACTTCCGGACATATTATTTTTAGAGATATTGCCCCTGCCGGTGACGGTATTTTAACCGCTATTCAGTTGCTTGGTATTTTAAAAAGTTCCGGTAAAAAATTAAGCCATTTTAAAAATTTATGGCAAAAATATCCTTTAAAACTTGTGCCGGTTAAAGTGGAAAAGAAAATTCCTTTAGAAGAAATTGACGGCTTTTGCCCTTACCTTAAAGAACTTGAAAATTCTATGGGTGAAAAGGGGCGTATAGTCGTTCGTTATTCCGGAACAGAGCCGTTACTCCGCGTTTTAGTTGAAGATGAAAATAAAGAAAATGTGGAAGATATTTGCCAAAAAGTCGTAACATTTTATAAAAGCAAGGTTAAAACTTGCTAGAGGTGATTTATGAAATTAGGTGTTAATTTAGACCATATTGCAACCCTCCGCCAAGCGCGCGGAGGCGATGAGCCAAACCCGGTAAAGGCAGCGCGTATTTGCCTTGCTTTAGGTGCTGATTATATCGTTATGCATTTACGCTCTGACAGGCGCCATATTCAGGAAGCGGACCTTAAAAATTTAGCAAAAATTGCCAGAAATAAAATACATTTAGAAATGGCAGTAAACAAAAAAACTGTGAATTTTGCTTGTGAGCTTAAATGCGGTTCAGTTTGTTTAGTTCCGGAATTCCCTAATGAACTTACAACTTCCGGCGGTTTAAATCTTAAACGTAATCTTCCGTCTTTAGAGCGTGCAATAAATTCGTTGCATAAACAAGGTATAAAAGTAAGTTTATTTATTGATGCCGGTGCGCAAAATGTGCGTATAGCCAAACGCTTGGGTGCTGATATCGTTGAATTTTGTACCAAAAATTATAGCGAAGCCCAAACCGAAAAAGAACGCAAAGCAGAACTTGAGAAAGTTGAAATAGCAACAATTTTAGCAAAAGAACTTAATTTGGAAGTACATTCCGGACACGGTCTTAATTATAAAAATGTTAAAGATATCGCCAAAATTGACGGTATGGAATGCTTAAATATCGGGCATGCGATAATTGCAAGGTCTGTTCTTGCAGGATTACCGCAGGCGTTACTTGAAATGAAACTTTTAATAGGGGCAAAGTAATGTGCGGAATTGTCGGTTATGTCGGTAAAAATAACTGTGCAAACCTCTTAATTGAAGGTCTTAAAAAACTTGAGTATCGCGGTTATGATTCAGCCGGTATTGCCTTGGAAGATAAAAATAAAATTACCGTTTTAAAAGCAGTAGGGCAAGTTAAAAACCTTGAAAATTTAGTAAAAAAATCTAAAAAAACATCAACTTGCGGTATCGCCCATACACGTTGGGCAACGCACGGTAAACCGTCTTTGGTTAATAGCCATCCGCATACAGATTGCACAGGTAATATCGCTTTAGTCCATAACGGTATTATTGAAAATTATTTGGAACTAAAACAGGCGCTTATTAAAAAAGGTCATAAATTTAAATCAGAAACCGATACCGAAGTTATTGCCCATTTAATTGAAGAAGAATTAAAAAGCGAAAAAGATTTTTTTAAAGCATTTCAAAAAGTTACCCGCAAATTAAAAGGTGCATTTGCTTTGGTTTCAATAAATACAAAGAACCCCGGTGTTTTGGTTGCCGCTAAAAAACAAAGCCCTTTGGTAGCAGGTATCGGTAAAAAAGGTATTTTCCTTGCATCTGATATTCCTGCATTTTTAAATCATACCAATAAAGCAATATTTTTTGAAGACGGCGATACTGCAAAAATTACCGCTGAAGGCATTGAAATTTATAATGCCGATTGCCGTAAAACAACGCGTAAAATTCATACAATTTCTTGGGATATTTCCGCAGCCGAAAAGGGCGGTTTTAAACATTTTATGCTCAAAGAAATTTATGATGAGCCGCAAACCGTAAAAGATACTTTGCAGACACTGCCGCCTGATATCACAAGGGCTTTTGGCATACCACTGAAAGAAGCACAAAAAATAGATGGTTTATATATCGTTGCTTGCGGAACGGCTTATCACGCTGCTTTGACTTCAAAATATATTATTGAACACTTCGCCAAAATTCCGGTGGAAGTGGAAATGGCTTCTGAGTTTAAATACAGGCCGATACACTTTAAGAAAAATTGGCTTTTTATAGCGGTAAGCCAATCAGGCGAAACTGCTGATACTTTAGCCGCTTTAAAAAATGCAAAAGCAGACGGTTTAAAAATTTTAAGTGTTTGTAATGTCGTCGGCTCTGCAATAGTTAGGGAAAGTAATTATTCTGTTTTCACGCATTGTGGACCGGAAATAAGTGTTGCCTCAACTAAGGCATTTACTTGCCAATTAACTGTTTTATATGCTCTTGCTTTGCAACTTGCGTATGTGCAAAAATCAATTACCAAAGCGGAATTTGAGGACTTGTATCAAGAGCTTTTAACATTACCCGAACTTTTAAAACAAACATTAAAGCTTGAAAGTAAAGTTAAACAAATTGCCTCAAAAATTTATAAAAGCGGATCATTTATTTTTATTGCACGCCATGCAAGTTTCCCGCTTGCTTTAGAGGGCGCACTTAAATTAAAAGAAATTTCCTATAAGCACGCTGAGGGCTTTGCAGCAGGTGAAATTAAACACGGCCCGATAGCGATTATAGATAAAGGTGTTCCCGTAGTGGCCCTTGCTCCGAAAAGCGAATTATATGAAAAGATGTTGTCTTCTTGCCAAGAGGTCTCGGCGCGCGGTGCAAAAATAATACTTATAACAAACACCCCGTCAAAAAATGCTTTGGAAGTGCCTTATACAAATGAATATCTTTTCCCTTTGCTTGCAGCAACTGTTTTGCAGTTTTACGCTTATTTTATAGCCAACTTTTTGGGCAGGGAAATTGATAAACCAAGAAACTTAGCCAAAAGCGTAACCGTTGAGTAATATGGAAATTATAAATATCGGAACTGATATAGAAGATGTCTCCCGTTTTGAAAACCTTGATACAAAGGTTTTAAACCGTTTGTTTACAGAAGAAGAACTTAAATATTGCGGCACCAAAAAAAATAAGGCCCCACATTTAGCGGTTAGGTACTGTGCTAAAGAAGCGGTTTTTAAGGCGCTTCCTTTTGATAAAATTGCCTTTAAAAAAATACAAGTTTTAAATGATAAATCCGGCGCACCTATTGTGACCGTTAAAGACAAACGCGCCAAAGATTTATGTTTTAAAATATCTTTATCCCACACAAAAAATTTAGCGCAAGCCGTCGTTCTAGTTTATAAAAAATGATATATTTTTAAAAAGGAGATTTTATGAAAAATAACCGTTACCTTTCATTTATTAAATTATTAATATTTTTATTAATTGTATGTACGATATTCATTATTTTCCTGATTTACCAAGAGGTAAATGTTCGGTGGGAAATTAAAAGAGGTATTGAAAGAAATGAGAAAATAAATGCAATATATTCTCTTAAAGGTACAATACCTTTAATAAAACAATGGATAGAAGCCAAAGAGAATTGGTGCAAATCTAATAAAGAAAAGTGTAAAATTATGAAAAATAATAATGGTTTCTGCTATGATTGTTTTAATGATGCTTCCGATTTCGGTATGAGTTGGCCTGAAGATTATGATTATGTTTATAGAGTTTCATTTACTTCTTGGGGAAAAAAAACTTGTGATAAGGAATTATTATGTCATACTAAATATTTTGTTTGTTCTGCTATGCATTCAACGGTATATTGTGGTACCCACGGAATTACAATTATGGGAGCATTAAAAGATGTTTCTAATTATCCCTTAGGTAATCAACTTTCTTGTGTTGCTTTTGCGGATGATGAAGATGGAAATATTTTTTGCAAACAAATAAGTGGAAAAGATCCTATTTCTTTAAACTATAATTTTGAAATGGAAGACGAGTTGGCAAGTTTCAGTGATTATTGTAAAACAAGCGATCCAAAAACTTGTGAAGACATAAGAAGGGAACATCCGCTTAATGAGTTTAATTATTATCCTTTGGAAGATTCTTCTATATATACAAGTAATTTTCCTGGCTTGAAAGTGACAAATAAGTTACCTTGGTCTGTTATATTTCAAAGGCCGAAGTAATAATTAATTTACAAACATCCACTTGATGAATTTAATTATTATCCTTTAGATTAGAAAAAAATTAAAAAATGAAAATAACGAAAAGGTTTTTTAAAACAAATTTCCCGAAAATTAAAAAGGACTCTTATAAAAATATTAACGGTAAAATTTTGATTATTGCCGGCTCAAAGACAATGCAGGGCGCGGCGGTTTTAAATGTTTTGGGTGCATATTTCACAGGTGCGGGGATGGTGGCACTTGCGTCTATCCCCGAAGTGATAAAAACCACAGTTTGCACAGTTCCGCAAGCGCTTGTTTTACCGCTTGAAAAAAATCAGTTAAACGAAATTAAAAAATATATTAAAGCTTTTAAACCCGATGTCTTACTTATCGGCAGCGGCCTTGCCGATTTAGCAAAAGATACTGTTAAAATTTTAGAATTTGCAACACTTCCGGCGGTAATTGATGCAAGTTCCCTAACTTTTTTGGCAAGTAAAAACTCAAAACTCACTAAAGCGGGCGGACCTTATATTTTAACGCCGCATATCGGGGAAATGAAAAGATTACTCAAACAAAAAACAATAAACACCAAAACCGCCGCTAAAGAACTTGCGCAAAAAACAGGCGCAATTTGTTTACTTAAAGGACCTATTACCTATATTAGTGATGGTACAAAAACTTATGAAAGTCATGCCGGAAATTGCGGGCTTGCCAAAGCCGGCAGCGGTGATGTTTTGGGCGGAATTATTGCCGCTTTATATGCACGCTTAATAACACAAAATAAAAACAAGAAACAAGCGGCATTTACCGCCGCTGCTATGGGCGTATATTTGCACGGTTATGCGGCGGACCTTGCCGCCAAAGAAACAGGCAAGACCTCTTTACTTGCAACTGATGTCGTTAGTAAATTGCCAATCACCATAAAAAATTTGTTAAAATGAAATTATATTTTATTTTTAGTGCAAATATGCTATACTCTATATAAGGAGTCACTATGAAAAAATTATTAATCAGTTCATTAATTTTATTCTTATCATGTAATGCTTTTGCAGTAGCAAAATTTGCAAGTGTCCTCGTAGAAAAGGGTAATGTTCGCAGTTGCGCAAGCACAAAATGCTCCAAAAAATTTTTGGTTTGGAAATATACACCACTTGAAATGTTAGGCGTAAGTAAAGACCGCCAATGGGTTCAAGTAAAAGATTTTGAGGGCTATGCCGGTTGGATTCATAGTGATTTGCTTGCAGAAACCCCTGCAGTAGTAGCCAAATCTGATATCAATGTTCGTGTTAAACCGAATGTCGCTTCAGAAGTTGCTTGGGTTGTAGATAAGGGCTACCCTATGAGGTTTATTAAAAAGCAAGGTCAATGGCTTCAAGTTACTGATGATGCCGGTATGAAGGGCTGGGTGCATTCTTCGGTAGTATGGGGCTTTTTAGAATATAGGAAATAATATGAAATATTTTGTAACGATTTTCTTATTAGCTACTTTAGGTATAGGTGCTTATTTCTACACCCATACCGGTGTTACGGAGCCGCAAAAATTTGTACTTTCCGGCCGTGTGGAAGTGGTTGATAGGTTAGTAAAAAATGCACAGGCAAATAATGTTGCCTGTTCAATTATTGCAAAAAACGAAGCGGATGTTCCAATAGCAATTAAACGCGTTATTAACCCCACTTTCCCGCTTGAGTTTGAAGTAACAAAAGAAGATTTACTTATTGATTCTTACGAAGGTAAAATTAAAATGGAAGTTCAAATTAATTCCCACGGTTCTTTAGGTGTTTTAAAGAGCGGGGATATCTTCGGTTCCGGTGCGCAGGAATATAATTCCGGCAGCCAAGATATTTTAATTGTTGCTGATAAAATGATCGGAAAACCATCAGTTATCGGCGGCAGGAACAAAGGCAATTTCTTCAGAACGGCAGCTAGATAGCCGCCTCCTAATTGAAGCTCCCCTTACCAACAATGGGGGGGGTTATTTTATAAATCAATAGTTAAGGAAACAGGTGCGTGGTCTGAACCCATTACATCAGCCAAAATTGTAGCATCTTTAACGCGTTTTGCGGCATTAAAATCAACCATAAAATAATCAAGCCGCCAGCCGACATTTCGTGAGCGTGCCGCAGTTTTATAATCCCACCAAGTATATTGTTTTGGTTCTTTATTAAACATACGGAAAGTATCAACAAGTGCTTCATCAAAAAACTTATCAAGCCAAGCCCTTTCTTCCGGTAAAAAACCGGTTGTGTCTTGATTCTCTTTGGGATGTTCGAGGTCAATTTCTTTATGTGCGGTATTAACATCGCCGCAAGTTATAACAAATTTTTCTTTAGAAAGTTTTTTTACAAGTTTCAAAAAAGTATCATAAAAGCGGAGTTTGTAAGCAATTCTGTCTTCACCCCTTCCGCCGTTAGGGAAATAACAATTTATGAAATAAAAATTTTGATATTCAAGCATTATAAAGCGGCCTTCCGCGTCAAATTCTTTTATACCTAAATCATAAGTAACCTGCAAAGGTTTTTCCTTACAAAAAATACCGACGCCGGAATATCCCTTTCTTTCCGGACTTGATAAATATAAATTATAGCCCTCTATATTTTTTAAACTTTCCGGTAATTGCTCGGGCAAGCATTTGGTTTCTTGCAAGGCAACAATATCTGCGCCTGTTGAAAGGAGCCAATTTTTAAAGCCCTTTTTCTCCACAGCTCTAAGGCCGTTTACATTCCAAGATAGAAAAATCTTTCTCATAATGATATAATATCATTTTAGGAGAGTTTATGCGTAAAGGACATTATTTTTTAACTTCAGAAGCTGTTTCCGAAGGACACCCCGATAAAGTGTGTGACCAAATTTCAGATGCAGTTTTAGACGCAATTTTAGAAAAAGACAAAACCGCGCGCGTTGCGTGCGAAACATTCATTACCCGCGGTCTTATAATCGTCGGCGGGGAAATTACTACAAAGACATGGGTTGATATTGATAGCATTGCAAGGGATGTTGTCAAAAAAATCGGTTATACAGATCCTAAATACGGTTTTAATTATTCCACTTGTTCGGTAATAAATATTATCGGCAAACAATCTCCTGATATTAGCCAAGGTGTTGATACCGGCGGCGCCGGAGATCAGGGGTTTATGGTTGGTTATGCTTGTGATGAAACAAAGGAACTTATGCCTTTGCCGCTTGAACTTTCCCAACAAATTTTAATTAATTTGGCAAAACTCCGCAGAAATAAAACTTTGCCGTATATCGGACCTGACAGTAAAAGCCAAGTAACCGTTGAATATAAAGACGGTAAACCCTTAAGGGTTGATACGGTGGTTTTATCTACCCAACACACAGAAGATATTTTGGATAAAACCGGCAATCAAATTACTGAAAAATCAAAAAAAGAACTTATTGAAAAAGCAATAAAACCCGTCTTGAAAAATTGGGTTGATGATAAAACAAAATATTTAATTAACCCGACAGGTAAATTTGTTATCGGCGGTCCGCAAAGCGATAGCGGTGTAACAGGCCGTAAAATTATTGTTGATACTTATGGCGGCCGTTGTGCGCACGGTGGCGGTGCTTTTAGCGGTAAAGATCCAACTAAAGTTGACCGCTCCGCTTCTTATATGGCGCGCTATATTGCAAAAAATATTGTGGCGGCAGGGCTTGCAAAAGAAGTTACAGTGCATATTGCCTATGCAATAGGGAAGGCAGAACCTGTCGGTTTTTATTTGGACACTTTCGGAACAGGTAAAATCAGTGATGATAAACTCACCGAAATTTGCCTAAAAGTATTTAAAATGACGCCAAAAGCCATCATTGATCAATTTAATTTGCGCCGCCCTATTTATTTGCCAACGGCAGCTTACGGGCATTTCGGGCGTGCCGGTTTCCTATGGGAAGAAACAGATAAAGCCATAACACTTAAAAAACTTGCAAATATATAGTATATTTTGCTTGACAAACGGTTTATATACTGTTATCATTTTATAAGGGTATTATGATGAAAAAATGTATTGTAAAAAATGTTATATTTTTGTTACTAGTTGGTATAGTTTTACCTGCCTATGCTATTGATTTTAATGAGCCGCGTAAAGTATTACTTCCTAAATATTCAAATGCGGTGTATAGAGATTTAACTGTTTTAGATACTATGTATCTTGATGCCACCGGAACTTATACTTATTCAGGAAAACCTAGAAGATTTTTCCTTGAAATAGGCAAAAGACCCTCTTATTTTTGGAATGAAAACCATCGCCATCATTTACAGCAAGTTCAGCATCTTACATTTGATAATATACAATTTAATAATACTGCCAGTACCCTTACTATACAGAATATGGAAGTATCAGAAGGTGCTTTTATAGGGCAAAATTTTACTTTAGATATTAATAATCAACCGAATTTAAAAATATATGGCAATGACACAAGTTTTTTGATGGATAATATAAATTTTGAATTTCCTTTAATATTAAGTTTACCAACTAATAGAATAATTGATTTAACCCTTTCTTCTATGATTTTTGAAAATTGGTATAGGCAAGTAGATCCCCAACATTATTCTATTAAAAATTTATATTTAAGGGATTTAAATTTGTTAGATGTAGGAGACAATGAGGTACCGTTTCCTTCCCCCAGAATGATGATACAATGCAAAAATTGTGGTACTGATTCTGAAAGCTATAAAGTTAAGGGAACTTCCCTTAATTTTAAATGGGATACTACCCCTACTCCAAATACACTAAAAAATTATTATGGCCCTTGGGAAAATTATGGTTCTGTATCTGCTTCCCCGTGCCCTGCAATTCCGCAGAGTGGATCGCCACAAGAGGATAGATGTTATACGATTGTTCAAAACAATAATCGTGAAACAAGATATGTGTATGATCAAAATAGTAGTACATTTACTTGTGCGGGGAGAACTGCCGAAGGTGCTTTTGGATTAAATACGATAACTTATGATCCCACTGTGGATTATTGTTATGATTATCAGGAAATAATTCCTAGTTTTGGCTCTGGTGCAGATAATAAAGATCGTAATTTCAATAATAATCAGGGTGTTTATGAATTTGTGGTACAGGAAGTATTTGCTTATAAGAATGATACAGCAATTCCATATAACCAAAGATTAACTTTCCTTGACCAAAGCCCTGAGGTTAGGTCTCTTGATGGAAAAATTATACCTTTAACTAACAGTACCAATACGGCGGTAAATACTTGGGAAATTTATAAGGGAAATGCAAATACTGTTATGCGTATTAACGGGCAAAATATTACTGTTAACGGGGGCAATATTATTATTAGTCAGAGCTTTTCTTCCGATTTGAGAAGTTTAAATCCTTGTTATGTTATTTGTAAGAACACCACTTGTGATAAAGATTATTTTTATATAAAAGAAAGAACCGTGCGTCATATTCAAGATGGAATCGGGATACAGAATCATTGGCCCGGGGAAGTTAAACAAGATATGGTGTTGATATCTTATGTCGTCGGTTATTGCCCAAATCAATCTTCTTTATCTGGTCAATATGCAGACCATGAAATTAATTGGGAGCAACCGGCAAATGGCTGGAAAAATTTAGAATCTTTATTGAGCGAAACTTACAAAGTTTGTATAAAAAGAAAAGTTATGTGTAATAGATTAAATGAAACTAATGAACAAGAAACAAATTATCAAAATAAGCGTTATTTTACTACTGACTATTAGGAGAGTTTATGAAATGTGTATTATATAGTTTCCCATTTCTATTTTTAACTGTGTTTGCGCAAGCACAGCGAAGTATCAGCTATATTTCATTTTTTCCTCCTGCAAATATTGTGCAAAATGAAGTTTTTTTAAAACAAAATATTGATTCTTTTAGCCATAATGACACTAGTAGCTTAGCTGATAAAGAAGGCAGAGAATTGACCGGCTCTTTGATATTAGGTGCGGCAGATAAGGCAAATATAAATATAGATACTATGACGGTTATTAGCGATTCCGCTACCGATAAGTCGGTAGAAAATTTTTACGCAGATAATTTTATTAAAATTATTTCTACGGGTACTAATAAAGGTATTGTTAACAAATATATTGCAATAGGAAATCCTAATGCTTGTGCAGGAGATACTACCTGTAATACAATTTTTATTTCTTCCGGAAAAATGAAATCTGTATTAGATAATATATCTAATAATTCGGATATGGATATTAATGGTTATGTTTCATCTTTAGCAACTATAAGAAATATACGTATTACACCGGAAAATGGAAATAACGGTGCAAATTTTATGTCAGATATTCCTTCGGGTTATAAGTTGGTCTGGTGTAATATGCGTTTACTGGGTACAGAGGTTTGCCGCAAATATTTAGTAGCACTTCCGAAAAATTCTACCGCAGTGAGTCAATGCAGTGGGACTACTTTTTGCAGGGTACCTCAAGATGGAAATTAAGGAGATATTATGATTAAAAAAGATTCAAAAGTTTCAATTGACTATACTTTAACTGTTGACGGTAAAGTAGCCGATACTTCAAAAGGTCGCGGCCCTTTGGAATATGTACAGGGTGCAGGGCAAATAATTGTTGGTCTTGAACGCGCTTTAGAAGGTAAAAATGTCGGGGATAAAATTTCCGTAGATATTCCTGCAAAAGATGCTTACGGCGAAATTAATAAAGAGGCGTTCCGCCGCGTACCCAAAACCGCAATACAAAATATTGAACAAATGCATGTCGGGGATTTGGTGGGCGCAAGTGCCGGCGGTCATACCTTTAGGGCAAAAATTGCCGAAATTACCGATACTGAAGTCGTGCTTGATTTTAACCACCCTCTTGCAGGTAAAGAGCTGCATTTTGATGTTGAAATCGTTTCCGTAAAATAAAATGTGAAATTTGGTCATTTAGTTTTTTGCCGGCTAATTTTTTTTGGTAAATTTTGATTTTTCAGCTCCTAAAGTACCGAGAGTCGCTCCGCTCCCGTTCTTCCGGGTACTTGTCGTCGCAGTAAAAATCAAAATTTCCTCAAAAATACTTGCCGGGTGTGTGCGTACGGTGTACCTTTATTGAACAAAAATACTTTCTTTAATTTCTCTCCCCATTGTTTTTAAGGGCGGTTTTTTATTGTTTTTCAGTCAATATATTGTATAATGGTATTATATAGTATCGTATAGGAGTTTTATGAAATTTGAAACTTATTTAAAGATTCGTGCCGCATTAGTGGAAAAGGGATTAAAAGCGGAAATCAAAAAAATTAAAAATGCTCCGCAAATTATTATTGATGCAATGGCTTATTCTTTGGAAGCCGGCGGTAAGCGTTTAAGACCGATTTTAACTTTGGCAACTGCCGAGATTTTCGGTGCCGATAAAAAAGATATTTTACCTGCCGCTTGCGCTGTTGAAATGTTGCATACATACTCTTTAATTCACGACGATTTACCCGCTATGGATAATGACTCTTTAAGGCGCGGACGCCCCACAAACCATAAAGTGTATGGTGAGGACCTTGCCATTTTGGCGGGTGATGGGCTTTTAACTTATGCTTTTGAAACACTTTCAAATTTGAGCAATAATAAAAAAATCAAACCGCAAAACCTTGCTCTTGCAATTAAATCTTTAGCTAATTTCGGCGGCGTAAGCGGTATGATAGGCGGTCAAGTTGCCGATATCTTTGCCGAAGGTATTTTAGACGGCAAAAGCAAGCGCGCGCAAATACTCCTTAAAAATAAACTGTTTAAAGGCAGTAAAACACCGCAATATTTCTTGCTTCCTAAAGAGAGCAAAGAAGTTTCCGCATCTGCATTGCTCACTTATATCCACGCAAACAAAACAGGTGCTTTAATAACAACTGCGGTTGAAATCGGCGCTTTGCTTGCCGGTGCAACAGGGAATAATTTAAAAAATATTAAAATTTATGCCTCAAAAATTGGTTTTGCTTTCCAAGTAGTGGATGATATTTTGGATGCAACCGCAACCGCAAAACAACTTGGCAAATCAAACAGTGACGCGGAAAATAAAAAATTAACTTTTGTTACTTTATATGGTTTAGATACCGCGAAAACTGCCGCACAAAAGGCGATCAAAGATGCGCAAAAGGCACTTAACAATTTAAAAGGTGTCAGTAAAGAAAAACTTACCCCGCTCTATGATTTGGCGGACTTTTTCCTGACACGTTCTTATTAGAGGTTCTATGAAAATTTTAGATAAAATTAATACCCCCGCACAGCTTCGTTTAATAGACAAAAACCTTTTGCCGGAACTTTGTAAAGAATTAAGGGAAGAAATTATTTCAACTATCGCTAAGAACGGCGGACATTTGGGTTCAAGTTTAGGTGCTACAGATTTGATTGTTGCCTTGCATTATGTTTTTAATACACCGACAGATAAACTTGTCTTTGATACAGGCCACCAAACATACGCACATAAACTTTTGACGGGCAGGAAAGATGTTTTCCGCACTATTCGCAAAAAAGGCGGTTTAAGCGGTTTCTTAAAAATTTATGAATCCGAATATGATACTTTCGGCGCAGGGCATGCTTCAACGGCACTTTCGGCTGCGCTTGGTATGGCAGCTGCGCGTGACCAAAAAAAAGAACACAATAAAGTCGTTGCTGTTATTGCCGACGGTTCTATGACAGGCGGTTTAACTTATGAGGCATTGCAAAATGCCGGGCAATTAAAATCCAATTTGCTTGTTATTTTAAATGATAATCAAATGTTTATTTCAAAACGCGTTGGCGCTTTGGGGACATTTTTAACAAAACTTTTATCTACAAAATATGTACAAGCAGCTGAAAGCGGCGCGGAAAAATTGGCAGAAAACGCAAATATAGAATTTGTAAATAATGCACTTAAACTTGCAAAACGCGCACGCTCAATTTTATTTTCGGGTTTATTATTTTCCGAACTTGGTTTTAAATATTTCGGTCCTATTGACGGTAATGATGTCCTCGGTGTTATTGAGATGCTACAAAGGGTTAAAGATATTAAAGGCCCTGTATTTTTGCATATCGTAACCAAAAAAGGCAAAGGTTATTTACCTGCTGAAGAAAAGCCGACAAAGTTTCACGGGCTTGGTATTTTTGACCCTGATACCGGCGAAACAATCGGCACCAATGATAAAATAACTTATACAAAAGCATTTTCCCAAGCAGTTGATAAATTGGCAGCTAAAGATAAAAAAATTACCGCAATTACCGCCGCTATGCCGGAAGGTACCGGTTTAAGCGTTTTCCGCGAAAAATACCCCGAAAGATTTTATGATGTCGGTATTGCGGAAGAACACGCCGTTACTTTCGCCGGCGGTCTTGCCACGCAAGGTTTAAAACCGATAGTTGCTTTATATTCATCATTTTCACAAAGATGTTATGACCAAATCCAGCAAGATATTTGCCTTCAAAAATTGCCGGTAGTATTTGCTTTGGACCGTGCCGGTTTAGTCGGTGAAGACGGACCGACACATCACGGCGTTTTTGATCTAAGTTTATTTAGAAATATTCCCAATTTAATTATGGCAGCCCCTGCTGATGAAAATGAACTTCAGCACCTTGTCAAAACAGCTTTTGATGCGAATTGCCCGTTTATGATACGCTATCCGCGCGGCAGCGGTCTTGGTGTTAAGATGGATGATACTTTAAAAGCACTTCCTATCGGCAAAGGTGTTTGGCTAGAAAAGGGTAAAAATTTGACAATTTTGGCAATAGGTAAAACCGTAAATATCGGGCTTGAGGCAGCCAAAATTTTGGCAGAAAAGGGCATTAAAGCCGGTGTAATAAATATGCGCTTTTTAAAACCGCTTGATACAAAAATAATTAAAGATGCCCTCAAAGTCAGCACTAATATTGTAACTTTGGAAGACAATGTCTTGGCAGGCGGTTTCGGCAGCGCGGTAGCAGAATTTGTGGCTGATGAAAATTTAAATTCAAATATTTTGCGTCTTGGTATCCCGGATGAATTTATTGAACACGGTACGCAAAAGGAATTGTTCGGGCAAATTGGTTTGACCGCACCAAAAATTGCGGCTAAAATTCAAAAACATTTTAAATTAAAATAGAGGTTTATTATGAAAAAACAATTACCTTATGATTCTTATACAAAGGCCTATCAGGACCTTAATTTCTTAAAAAGTGATGTGGCACGCCCGGTCCGCCTCTTGCTTGAAATGCTTAAACCACAATATATGCTGCATTACAGTGATGTAAAAAACGGTGTTGTTTGCTTCGGCAGTGCTCGCATAAAAGAAAAAGCCCCATCTATCGCACGTGTTAAGGATTTAGAAGAAAAATTAAAACATGATCCTAAAAACCCTGTTTTAAAACAAGCATTATCAGAAGCAAAAGGATTGCTAAAACTTTCAAAATATTATGATGAAGCCCGTAAGTTCGGGCGCATTGTCGTTGAAAAAAGTAAAAAACGCCTTGCCATTATTACAGGCGGCGGTCCGGGTATTATGGAAGCGGCAAACCGCGGTGCCATTGAAGCCGGCGGTAAAAGTATAGGTTTTAATATTACTCTTCCGCATGAACAGGAACCTAACCCGTATATCAGTGACAATATGTCATTTTGTTTCCACTATTTTGCTGTTCGTAAAATGAACCTTGTAACATACGCAGAAGCGGTGGTTGTTTTCCCCGGCGGTTATGGCACTTTTGATGAAATGTTTGAAATTTTAACTTTAGTACAAACAGGTAAACACTCGGAAATACCAATAATTTTAGTCGGGAAAGAATTTTGGAACGGTATTTTTAATTTCGATAAACTTTTAAATTACGGCGTTATTTCTTACACAGATAAATATGTTATGGTAGATACTGCCGAAGAAGCTTGGACCGTAATAGAAAGATTTTATAAAAACAAAAAAGTAAAACAAAAATAATTAATTGATTTGTAATTTTCGTCTAAAATACTTGTCTGTTTTTTGTACTCGATTGGGTTTTGTTTAAAATTGTGCAAAATATCAAACACATATTGGACTCTGATAAAAACTAATATAATAGTTTTTAGGAGAGTTAGATATGCAGGTATTAAAGCGTTTTTATGGTGTAAACATATATGGGTGTGCGGTTAAATTAAAGAGGGCATTTGAAG
>JAZUPU010000036.1:0-4233 GCA_045605325.1 Elusimicrobiaceae bacterium | reverse complement strand
CCTTGGTGTATTGCGACATCTTTTAAATTTATAGTTTTATTTA
Source organism: Elusimicrobiaceae bacterium (assembly GCA_045605325.1). Classification (GTDB taxonomy): domain Bacteria; phylum Elusimicrobiota; class Elusimicrobia; order Elusimicrobiales; family Elusimicrobiaceae; genus Proelusimicrobium. The sequence goes on along the minus strand of JAZUPU010000036.1, from coordinate 4,190 downwards.
ATGGTGTTTCAAGGGATAAATCTGTAATAATCATAAAAAAAGAGCTCCTATTTTATGAATTTTAGGCAACTCTCCCGCATTTAATATAGCAAAATTATAACTGAAATAGCAGCTTTTATATATAAAATTAGGAAATAATTTTACGGATACTCTGCTAAAAGCTTGTAAGTTTATTATAATTTCTTATTTTACTTGACTTGGAGTTAACTCTAACTGATATAATATTATTATAATTTAACTAAGGAGAATATTATGCTGGGAACTTTTACTTATCATAATCCGACAAAGCTTTACTTTGGGGAAGATGCATTAAATAATCTAAATCAAGAATTACCGAAATACGGCAAAACCGTTCAATTAATTTACGGCGGAGGTTCTATTAAAAAGAACGGTATTTATGATGCTGTTGTAAAAATTTTAAAAGAAAACGGTAAAGAAATCGTGGAAGACAGCGGCGTAATGCCAAACCCGACGGTGGAAAAATTAAAAGAAGGCATTGAAATTGCCCGCAAACATAATGTTGATTTGCTTTTAGCAGTCGGTGGCGGTTCTTGCTGTGATTATGCCAAGGCAGTTTCAGTTTCGGTTAATTGCGAAGATGACCCTTGGGAAAAATATTTTATTCGTTTTGAAGAACCCACTTGCAAAATTTTACCCGTAGGTTGTGTTTTAACGATGGTAGGCACCGGTTCGGAAATGAACGGAGGTTCGGTAATCACAAACCATGAAAAGCACCTTAAAATCGGGCATGTTTTCGGTACGGAAGTTATGCCTAAATTTGCTATATTAAATCCTAAATTTACTTTTACACTTCCACACAAACAAATGGTAGCCGGTATATATGATATTTTTAACCATATTTGCGAACAATACTTTTCCGGCACAGATGATAATACCAGCGATTATTTGGCAGAAGGTTTAATGCGTTCAGTAATTCATAGTTCTTTAATAGCGGTGGAAGACCCTAAAAATTATGAAGCGCGTTCAAATATTATGTGGTCTGCAACTTGGGCTTTAAATACTTTAATTGCAAAAGGCAAAACTACCGATTGGATGGTACATATGTTAGGGCAAGCCGTCGGCGCATATACCGATGCTACACACGGTATGACGCTTGCGGCAGTTTCTTTGCCTTATTACCGTCATATTTTACCTTACGGGCTTGCGAAATTTAAACGCTTTGCAACGGAAGTTTGGCATATAAACCCGCAAGGTAAAACCGATGAACAAATTGCCAACGAAGGTTTGCAAGCATTAGAAAATTGGATGAAAAATATAGGCCTTACTTTAAAAATCAGCGAACTTGGCGCAACACCTGAAATGATTGAAGGTATCGCTGATGCCACACTTATTTTAAAAGGCGGATATAAAGTGCTTGACCGTAAAGAAATTGTTGAAATCTTAAAGGAAAGTTTATAATTTATGACAATTTCAGAAGTCAGTAAAAAATGTAATATCTCCGCAGATACTTTAAGATATTATGAAAAAGTGGGTTTACTGTCTATTGTAAACAGGACTTCGGGCGGTGTACGCAATTATACTGAGCAGGACTGTAAGCAAATAGAATTTATTAAGTGTATGCGCAGTGCGGGGCTTTCCATAGAAGTTTTAAGAAAGTATTTTGAACTCTTTAAACGCGGTAAACGCACCCTTAAAGCACGCAGGGATTTGCTTGCCAATGAAAGGGAAGGTTTACGGGCGCGTTTTAAAGAATTGCAAGATACAATTAAACGCTTAGATTATAAAATTTCCGTTTATGATAAAGCGCTTAAATCAAAAGATAAAGAACTTAAATTTTAGGAGGTTGTAATGTTAAAAAAAGTATTAATTATATTGATAATTATTGCCGTTATCGGCGCTATAATAGCGATAATACATAATTTAAAAGTTGCTTATAAAAACAAAAAAGAGTTATCAAAATTTAATCAGGCAGAACCCTTAACTGCAAACTTAGGTAAAGTGCTTGTAATTTATTATTCTTGGACGGGGCATACACAAGATATTGCCAACCAAATTGCCGAACTTACAAAAGCAGATATTTACCGCATAGAAACTGAGGAAGAATTTAAATCTTCCCCGGCTTTTTACGCACGTGTTAAAAAGAATTTAAAGGAAAAGAATTTCCCTAAATTAAAAGGACAGTTGCCAGATATAAATAATTATGATACTATTTTTGTAGGTGGGCCTGTTTGGTGGTACACAATGGGGACACCTCTTTATTCTTTTTTAGGGCAAATTGATTTCAAAGGTAAGAAAGTTATTCCTTTTTCAACGCAAGGCAGTAACCCCGGTACTTTCTTGCAAGATTTTACAGCTAATGCAAAAAATGCTCAAATGGGTGCTTACGCTAAATTTAATAATGTAAGCAATAAATATAATAAAGAAGTACATAATAAAATTATAAATTGGTTAAATAATTTATAAAAGGAGATAAAAATGAAAAAATTAATAAGTGTAGTACTCGCATTAATGGTTTTAACTGCTTGCCATAATGCTCAAAAAGAAAACAGCCGTGTAGAAACGGTATCCCAAAACAAACCCATTGTTTATTTTACAAAAGATATCAGCCCGGAAGGTCTTATAAAAATTTATGATAAGATTTCCCAAAATATTGACGGAAAAGTAGCCATTAAATTCCATACAGGCGAACCGCACGGACCAAACATTTTACCTGTGCCGATGGTAAAGGCATTATGGGAACATATCCCAAACAGCACGCTTGTTGAAACAAATGTTTTTTATACTTCCCCACGCCAAACAACAAAAGGCCATCGCGAAACACTTAAAACAAACGGTTGGACTTTCAGTAAAGTAGATATTTTAGACGAAGACGGTACAGTTATGCTCCCTGTAAAAGGCGGTAAGCATTTTAAAGAAATGTCTATGGGTAGTCATATTTTAAATTATGATTCTTTAGTAGTTTTAACACATTTTAAAGGTCATGCTATGGGCGGTTACGGCGGCAGTATGAAGAATATCGCTATCGGTATGGCAGACGGCAAAATCGGTAAAAAAATGATACACCAAAAAGGTGATGAACAATGGGGATATACAGGGGCGCGTTTCCAAGAAAATATGGCAGAGTCCGCCAAAGCAACGGTGGATCATTTCGGTGATAAGATAGTTTACATCAATGTTTTGCGCCGTATGTCTGTTGATTGCGATTGTGCAGGGACTTCCGCCGCAGAGCCAAAAGCACACGATATCGGCATTTTAGCATCTACCAATATTGTAGCGGTGGACCAAGCATCTTTGGACCAAGTTTATGCCTTGCCTGAAGCAGAATTGCACGACTTGCAGGAACGCATTGAATCACGCGAGGGCTTACGTCAAATTTCCTATATGAAGGAACTTGGTATGGGAACAGGCGAATATACCTTGGTAAATATTGATAAATAGGAGATATTATGGCTAAAAATTTAATCATTTATTATTCACGTAAAGGTGAAAATTATTTCAGCGGTTCTATCCGTTCTATTGAAAAGGGCAATACGGAAATTGTAGCCGAATATATACAAGAAGCCGTCGGCGGTGATTTGTTTGAAGTTGATACCGTTAAGCCATATGCTGCAAGTTATAGTGTTTGCATAGAAGAGGCAAAACAGGAACTTTGTAATAATGCCAGACCGGAATTAAAAAAATATTTATCAGATATTTCCGCTTATGATAATATTTTTGTTTGCGGGCCTTGCTGGTGGAGCACTTACCCAATGGCTATTTTCAGCCAACTGGAAAAATTAGATTTTACAGGTAAAAAAGTGATGGCAGTTATGACCCATGAAGGCAGCGGCCTTGCAAATAGCGAGAGGGACCTCAAGAGGTATTGCCAGGGCGCAACTTTCGGTAAAGGTATTGCAATTCACGGTAGTAGTGTCAAAGAAAGTAAAGAAGAAATATTTACTTGGGCACAAGCACAAGTAAAGTAGTGGTAGAGTTATGAAACAAACATTTATAACCTTAAACAACGGTAATAAAATTCCGCAATTCGGTACAGGTGTTTTCCAAGTACCGGATGGTAAAGAAACTTTAGAAGTTGTAAAAAATGCCCTTACCCTTGGTATAAGACATATTGATACAGCACACGCTTATCAAAATGAAAGAAGCGTAGGTAAAGCCGTAAAAGAAAGCGGAATTGACAGAAAGGAAATTTGGATTACCACCAAACTTTGGCCTAGTGAATACGGCGAAGG
>JAZUPU010000035.1:0-4626 GCA_045605325.1 Elusimicrobiaceae bacterium | reverse complement strand
CCCTCAAAACAGTTATACTATATAGAGACGATATGTCTTGGATGTGTAAAATGGTAAAAAATAAAAATATAATAGATGCTATAGCTTATATATTATTTTCCAAAAAAGATTCTTGTCTATCAAAATTAAAAATAGTCAAGTTGCTTTTTATTGCAGATAAAACCCATTTAGAAGAATATGGCAGAACTATAACCGGTGATGTTTTTAAAGCATTAGAAATGGGTCCCATAGGTTCTAAAACTCTTGATTTCTTAAATCTAAAATTTGCAGACGAACAACAAAAAAAATATTTCAACAGTATTATAGGAAAACAAGGAAGATTTAATTTCTATTTCAAAGGTAAAACAAAAGAAAATTTTAAATCTTTGTCTCAAACTGATATAGAAATTATAGATAAAACCCTTCAAACTTTCGGCAATTTTACTGAAAGTAAATTAATTGACTTTTTGCACACTTTCCCAGAATGGAAACGATATGAGAAAGATTTAAAAACAGGTAAACAAAAATCTTTTCCAATAGAAGTAAAAGATATGATAGATAAACCCGTATTTGATGATATTCCTAGGGAAAGAATCCTACTCTGTAAAGACATCTTCTCTTAATATGCAAGTTCCTTTAAAATCTATCATAAAAGCAAAACGTGATTGGTTGGTCCTTTATTTAAAGCAACCTAATATTCCTAGCAGCCATTATTACGTTTGTATTCCAATAACGGAACATGAATGTGTTGTTGCTTGTATTATTACGTCAAAAATTGAAAAAAATGTTAGATTTTATGAACAAAAAAAAGCCCATAATTCTTTGGTGCATGTTAACGAAAAAATATTACCATGCTTAGATCGTAAATCTATAGTTAACTGCAATAATGCCACAATTATAGATATCCAGGATATAGATAACGGCATAATTACGCTATCAAAATATAAAGAAACTGCCCAAATAATTGTTCCATATGAATTGAAGAAAAAAATTTACAAAGCAATTATATCAAGTAAAATCGTAAGTGATGATATTAAAGATATACTTCCAACACTATAATCAATAATAATCTTTCGGTGTGAAATTTAAGAATTTTATTTAAGAGGAATTTATGACAGCATTAACTGCAAAAATAACAAGAATTGCAAGCCGCGCAGTACGCAAAGCACAGGAAGAAAACAGAAAAAACGGCGTACCGAATGTCTATATTATTAACGGTAAACATATTTGGCAAATGCCTGACGGCTCTTTTACCGATAAAAACCCTTTAGCAATTGCAAAATAAAAACAAAATTTTCCGTCTTAAAATAAAATTTATTTGCACTTACACTTAAATATTTGCTATAATTAATTATCAAGTTAAAGTATTAACTTAAATTTAGTTCTTTGTTTTTTAAAACTTTTTAAAAGGTTGGGTGGCTGAGTGGTCAAAAGCAACGGTCTGTAAAACCGTCGGGCTACGCCCTACATAGGTTCGAATCCTATCCCAACCAAATTTTTTTGTAAAAATAAAGTACTAGAAAACTAAAAAATTTTTCGCGCTGTGGTCGCGCGAAGTAAAATTGTGATAATAGGACCCGAGTCAAATCCTATAAAACACAAAGGTATAAAATGACAAAAACAACACTCCCTTCCGTTAAAGAAGTGGAATCTACAAGAAAATGGCATCACTTTGATGCCCAAGGCAAAACATTGGGCCGCCTCGCAACACAAATCGTGGTGTGCTTAATGGGTAAAAATAAAAGAACTTTTACCCCGCATATTGACTGCGGCGATTTCGTCGTAGTAACAAATGCGGCTAAAATAAAAGTTACCGGAAATAAAGCCATTGAAAAGGTTTATTTCTCACACTCTGGCTACGCAAAAGGCGGTAAAGAGACACCTTTTAAAGATATGCTCGCCAAGAACCCCACAAGAGTTCTTGAACTTGCCGTCTATCGTATGCTTGATAACAATAAATTGCGCGCAAGAAGGATGAAACGCCTCAGAATCTTCGCTGAAGCGGAACATGCTTTTGCAGGTAGATTTTCTAAATAGGTGGTAATATGGCACAAAACAGTGAAATAAAAACAGGTAGAAGGAAAACTTCCGTCGCGCAAGCGAAAATTACAAAAGGTAAAGGTAATATCGTCGTTAACACCAAACCTTTAAATGAGTATTTCAGCGCAAATAACCGCTATCAACATACTGCAATGTCCCCTTTACTTGAACTTAAAGCGGATAAAACTTTTGATGCCGTCGTTAAAGTTTACGGCGGTGGTATTGCTTCACAGGCAGGTGCTGTGCGCCACGCTTTAGCACGCGGTTTGGCAGCAATGTCAGAAGAATATCATAAAGTTATGAAACAAGCCGGTTTCTTAACCCGCGATCCTCGTATGGTAGAAAGAAAGAAACCCGGTCAACCGAAAGCAAGAAGACGTTTCCAATTCTCAAAACGTTAATCTTGGAACTTGGAGAATATTTAACGAGAGTGGTTTTAAATCACTCTCGTTTTTTTATGGGCAGAAATTTTATTCCGCATTGCCTTCACCCGCGTGGCGGGCGGAAGGTGTCGCGTAGCGACGGATGGGGGATAAGGTTTCCTTATTTTTCCCCCCACAAAAGAAAACCCCCCGGTTAATTCCGAGGGTAAAAAATATTAACAATGAAAAATAAACTTAATCTTGTTTAATAATAGGTGTTTTTTGTTGCTCCCTATACCATTTACCTTCGGCTTTATCTACATATTGGAAATACTCATTTGTAAAACCGCCCTGAAATGTAGATTTGTAATGGAAATTACTATATTTGGTTACATCAAATAACTTACGGTAAACACCGGGGCCTGTCATATCAAAAACATTTTTAATAGTATTCTCTTTAATATTTTGCATTATTTGATTTATAACTTTTTCAAGGTTCGGGTTATTTGGTGCTGCCGCTATAAAGGAATTGCAAATTTTATTTCCTTTAACATTTAAGAAAACTATTGTATCATCTTTCTTAATTAAATTATCCAAAGATGTTACAACAGTAGCATCAATATCCAAATAAACACCGCCGATTTTGTTTAAAACAAGTACACGCCAAAAATCTGCTTGGGCAGCACCAATTTGAATCTTAGAATAAGCATCAAAAATTTCTTTAGAATAATTGGCTTTAATAAACTTTGCTCTTTCTTCCGTAGAAACATAACGGTGCTCATAAGTGGGTGAAATAAACCTATTAAAAAGATAATTCAAATATACCGGCAAAGTTACTTTATTAGTATAATTGGTTTGCCAAATTATTCTTGGTATTTTTTGTTCATATTTTGCCTTTTTTAATACATTAGCATTAGGTGGAATAATAAAACGTTTTTTAGGAAAGAAAAAGTTAAAAACATAACATAAAATTTTTGTGATATTTGCAAATAGTAAAACCAAACCTTTTTTAATAGAAAGCATAAAGCGACCTCCGATTAAATAAAGGGGTAATGCCTATAATGCAATACCCCTTAACTAATTATAATTTATTTATTTAAAGTATCCTTCCAAGCATCTCTTTCATCTTTGAGTTGCTTTTTAACTTCATTATATTTTTCTTTTGCAGAATCTTTTATTGTATCAACGGCATTTTTACCGTTAGAAACATTTTGAGCATCTGCTTCTTTTTGAGCTGCTTTATAATTATTTACATTTTCGCGCATTTGTGCAGATTGATCAATTACACCTTGAACAGTAATTTTTGAATAATCAATGTTCGTTTTTTCGGTAGTTCCTACGGATTGGCAAGCACAACAAGCCAAAGCGGCTGCTGCACAAACGATTAAGGTTTTTTTCATATTAATCTCCTATAAATTTTAATTACACTTACATTTTAGCATATTAAAAGCATAAAAATAGTGTTCCTCGTCAAAAAATGATAAAATATAAATATGTTAAAAACAGTATTTTTCGGTACTCCGCAAATTGCGGTTCCTTTTTTGGAAGTGCTTGCAAAACAGACGGATGTAAAACTCGTCATAACTCAACCTGATAGACCAAAAGGCCGCGGGCTTGTTTTGACACCTTGCCCCGTCAAAGAATTTGCATTAAAAAATAATTTACCCGTCGCAAGCCCGGAAAAGTTAAAGGACTTTGTTCCAAATATCGCCGCACTAAATGCCGATATCGGTATTTGTGTCGCATACGGTAAAATTTTCCGTAAACCTGCATTAGATGCTTTAAAACAAGGAATTATAAATGTGCATTTTTCGGTATTACCGAAATACCGCGGTGCTTCACCGGTACAAAGTGCTTTAATGAACGGAGAAACAAAAACGGGTATCACATTATTTTCCATTGATGAAGGCATGGATACGGGTGCGATAATCACAACTAAAGAAGCTGATATTTTGCCACAAGACAATGCCGTAACTTTATTTGAAAAATTAACAAATATTGCTACAGAAATCCTAAAAGATTTTTTAATAAAAGCGGAAACAAACAGTTATACAAAAACCGCGCAAAACGGCACACCGTCTTTTGCCCCGCTAATAAGCAAAGAGCAAACATTTGTAAGTTTTGGAAATCAGACGGCAGAACAAATAAATAATTTAGTCCGCGCACTTGCCGCCGGTGCACCGAGTTTTGCAAAAGCCAATACACAAGACGGTCAAATTGTACAAATAATTAAAACATCTGTTCC
>JAZUPU010000034.1:0-5927 GCA_045605325.1 Elusimicrobiaceae bacterium | reverse complement strand
TTGGTAAATTTTGATTTTTCCGCTCCTAAAGTACCGATACGTCGCTTATGCTCCTCTACTTCGCGGTACTCGTCGTCGCGGAGAAAATCAAAATTTACCTAAAAATACTTGCTAGGTGGGTGCGCACGGTTTGCTTTATTTTATCGTCGCAGTAAAAATAAAAACTTCTTTTAAAATACTTACTTTGTTTTATAGAACATATAATTGGATAAATTACCGTATAATCCAATCCCCTTTACGCATTTGTAAAGGCGCTTCCCATCTGTTTAATATCTCGTAAAGGGCTGATATCGTTTCATCCTTCGGGGAAAGTTTTAATATCGTTTTACAATCTAAAATTGCTTTTTCTATTTGTTTGATACGCATATAAAAATGCAGACGCTGCATATACGCATCAATACTGTTTTTATTTTTATTTATTTCTTTAGTATAAAAATATTCGGCTTCTTTAATTAGATAATTCTTTTCACAAACTTCTTTTATATCGCTAAAAGTATAATAATCAGGTAATGCTCTTTTAAAATCTTCGGCTGCTTTTTTGTATTGCCATTTTGCGTCATAAAGTTTTGCCCTTTCAATATAAAGTTCTTTTATGTTGGGATTTCGTTTAATAACTTCGGTAAAATCTTTTATTTTTTCGTTAATATTATTTATAAGTATCATATTAGACCTCACTATTTAAAATTTGCCAATAAAAAACGGCTGCTAGTGCAAGCCAAGATTAGTGCCTTACAAAAAACAGCCGTAGTTTGCTAAAATAGCAAACATTAAACACCTAAAAAACGGGTAATTATTCCGATTAGTAGGTGTTCATCACAGCTGTTCTTGGACTAATCTTGGACTTTCGTGCCTCTCTTTTCAGAGATTCCAAAAACAGATTAAATTTTTTTAGGGCGTTTAACCCTACATTTAAAACAAACCTCTCAATGTTAGTATAGCATTTTAATTTAATAAAGCCAAACCGTGCGCGCTGTCCGGCAAGTATTTTTGAGGAAAGTTCTTAAAAACATTAAAGCATAAAACCGTAGCGTACGTACGCATTTTGTGCAACGCAGCAAATTTAAGATGATTTTTAATTTTTCTTGCGACGACGAGTACCCAGAAGAACTTGGAGCGAAGCGACATATCGGTACTCTAGGAGCATAAAAATTAAAAAGCGCTTAAATTTGCAAGAACATGCACACTAATTAACGTAATTCGTAATGATAAAATTTACTATTGAAATTAAAGGATTAAATTTGTAATATAAGGGTAAGAAGTATTTTAACATAAGGAGCTAGTATGTCAGTTACATTTAAAAAAGAAGATTTACCTACATCAACTTTTGCCTGCGGACCTTCACAGGGGCATCCGCAAATACGCAAAACACCTGTTTGCGATATGATGTTTGAAAGGAGCCACCGCGCAGCTGATATTTCCTCAAAGGGTTTATATCACGAAGCAACGGAAAATTTGAAAAAATTATTTAATTTACCTCAAGATTATACTGTAATTTTCTTCTTAGGCGGTGCAACACCGGCATTGGATTCAGTCGCTTGGAACTTAACTAAAAAATCAATTTCCGGTTTAAGCTTTGGCGCATTTTCAAAAATGTGGTGCAAAAAAATTGCATCTTGCCTTGAAGATGATGTTAAAAAGGACTTTAAAGAACCGAAAGAGGGTGAATTCTTCCCTGAAGAAAAACCTGATTTTAATGCAAGTTTAGTAGTAATGACGCCTAATGAGACATCAATGGGTGTACAAATTCCCGATGATTACTTAAAAGATGCTTGGGCAAAAAAAGGTCCCGACACCTTAATTGCCTGGGACTGCACATCTTGTGCAGGCGGCCGTGCTTTACCGGAAAATTGCTTTGATGTTATGGTATTTTCTATGCAAAAATGTTTTGGCGTTGGCGGCGGCTCAAGCGTGATGATTTTAAGCCCTAAAGCCGTTGCACGCGTAGAAGAAGTCAAAAAAATTAGGCGTATTCCTTATAGTTTGGATTTAACAGAAACAATAAAAAAAGCACAAGAAAAATCACAAACTTTAAATACCCCCTCAACAATAAATATTTGGATGTTTAACGAGGCATGCAAATGGATGCTTTCCCGTGGCGGTATTAAAGCGATGGATGCCCTTTGCAAAACACATGCAAATTATATTTGGGATTTTGCCGCAAAAACCGACTATTTAAAACCTTTGGTAGATAAAGCGGAAAACCGATCATACACAACTGTTACTTTAGCGATTACAGATGATAAAATTGTTGATGCAGATATCTCTGCCGCACTTAAAGCAACGGGTATGCCGAATTTGCAAGACGGTATAAAGAAATATTCTTCCGTAAAGCAAAATTCTTTAAGGATTGCATGTTTTCCGTTCGTTGATATTGACGGCGTAGGGCAATATGAAAAACTTTTAAATGCAGTAGATAAAATTGTAAAGGATTTAAGGAGCGCAAAATGAAAATTTTAATTGCAGATAAATTCCCCAAACATTGGCAAGAGGTCTTGGCAAAAAATAATCAGATAACTTTTGACCCGAAACTTGATGAAAATACTTTGCCTGCTGAAATAAAAGACAATGAAATTTTGATTGTCAGAAGCACAAAAGTTACACCTGCCGTTATTGATGCGGGTAAAGCTTTAAAACTTATTATCCGCGCCGGTGCCGGCTATGATACTATTGACACAGCATACGCTGCCCAAAAAGGTATTGCCGTGTGCAATTGCCCCGGCACAAACTCTTTGGCAGTTGCAGAACTTGCTATGGCTTTAATGCTTGCGCTTGACAGGCGCATTTACAACAATGTACGCGATTTACGCGACGGCAAATGGAATAAAAGCGAATATTCCAAAGCACGCGGAATTTTCGGTAAAAAACTCGGTATTTTCGGTTTTGGAAATATCGGTAAAGCGGTTGCAAAACGCGCCGCAGCTTTCGGACTTGAACTTTATGTTTATGACCCTTATGCCAAAGATGAAGTTTTGGCACAATTTAATGCAAAACGAATTACGGATGTGTACGAACTTGCAAAAACCGTTGATATTGTAACAGTTCATTTACCGTCAACTGAAGAAACAAAGGGTTTATTTAATAAAAAATTCTTTGATGCTATGAAAGACGGTGCATATTTTATAAACACAGCACGTGGAAATTTAGTAAATACCAAAGATTTGGTTGAAGTTTTAAAATCAGGCAAAATCCGTGCCGCTTTAGACGTTTATGAAAATGAACCAAAAGCCACAGATACCGTTTTTGATAAATCAATTTTTGAAGGACTTGAAAATTTTTATGGCACACACCATATCGGTGCATCCACAGACCAAGCACAAGATGCCGTTGCCGAAATGACAGTGCAAATCGTGGAAGAATATGCTAAAAATAAAACATTTTTGCATAAGGTAAATTAGGTGATTTATGGCAACGATTAAACCTTTTAAAGCATACCGCCCTACAAAAGATGCGGAAAGAATTGCCTGCCCACCATACGACGTAATTTCAAGTGAAGAAGCACGCAAAATGGCAGAAGGTAACCCGATTTCCTTTTTACATATTGATAAACCGGAAATTGATTTACCCGTCGGAACTGACCTCTATGACAGTTCCGTTTACGCCAAAGGGCGTGAAAATTTAGATAAATTTATCTCCGAAGGTATTTTAAAGGAAGAACAAAAACCTTGCTTTTATATCTATTCACAAACTATGGACGGGCGCACCCAATACGGTATTGTTGCAACAACATCTACCGAGGAATATGACAAAGGTATAATAAGGAAACACGAACTTACGCGCAAAGATAAAGAAGAAGACCGCACACGCCATATCCAAACTTTGGCAGCCACAACCGGACCTGTGTTTCTGACTTATCCCGATAATGATAAAATTAATAAGATTGTTGCCGAAATTTGTAAAAAAGAACCTGTTTATAATTTTACTACGGAAGATAAAATTACACATAAAGTTTGGGTTATTTCTGATGATAACACTATAAAAATGTTGGAAGAAGAATTTAAAAATATCCCGCTTTTGTATGTGGCGGACGGGCATCATAGGTCTGCATCAGCTGCAAACAATGCACGTCAAAAACGCGCACAAAACCCAAACCATACAGGAAAAGAAAGTTATAATTATTTCCTTTCTGTAATTTTTCCGGCAAGCCATTTATATATAATGGCTTACAACCGTCTTATAAAAGATTTAAACGGTTTAAGCGAAACAGAATTTTTTGACGCATTAAAACAAAATTTTGATATTGAAAAAACATCTTTACAAGTCCCCCCCACACGCCATCAGTTTTGCATGTATATTGATAAAAATTGGTATCTCTTAACCGCAAAACCTACTGCCTTTGATACAAATGATGCCGTCGGCAGTTTAGATGTTTCCATTTTACAAAATAAAGTTTTAGCTCCTTTACTTGCAATTAAAGATCCGCGCACAGATAAACGCATAAGTTTTGTCGGCGGGATACGCGGTACAAAAGAACTTGTTAAGGAAGTGGACAGAGGCAAATATAAAGTAGCATTTTCAATGTATCCTACAAGTATTGAAGAACTTATGAAAGTAGCGGACCGAAATTTGATAATGCCACCCAAATCAACTTGGTTTGAACCGAAACTCCGCAGCGGATTACTTATTTACAAATACTAACACAAAGCCCCGTTTTAAACGGGGCTTTATTATGTAATAAATTTACGGTTTAATTGTTTCTTTTAATACGGCAAGGTCTTTATCATTTAAAGACATTTCTATTTCAAGCATATAAAAATTATCTTTTATATATTCTTGCCAACCGGCAGGCAATTTAACATAATCCTTAAAAGTAGTAATTAAGGGTAAATTACCGCGCAAAGACGCAAGCGTTTTAATATCATCTAAAGTATAAGTTTTATGGTCTGCATAACGCCAAGTTTGTTTTAAAGTTATGCCTAAATTTTTGAGTGTTGTCTCAAAAGATTTTGGGTCCCCAAGCGCACAAAAACTTGCGGCTTGCCCCTTCAATGAATCAAGTGCAACAACTTCATTTTTAATTAAATCAAAATAATTTTTAGGTTTATGTGAAGCTTCAAGAATTTGTAAAGAAGAATTATATTCTTTTATTTCCTTCTTGATATTTGCCAATTTCGTTTTTGAAACTAAATCGCTATGTGTTAATAAAACCAAGTTAGCACGTTTGAGCGCTGTTAAAGGTTCACGCAAATTACCGTAAGGTAAAAGCCCACCTCCAAACGGATTTTGTGCGTCAAGCAAAACGATATTTCTATTTCTTTTTAATTTATGGTGTTGGAATCCGTCATCAAGCAAAATTACTTGGCTTTTAAATTCTTCCTTTGCGCGCTTTGCGGCTTTATAACGGCTTTTACTGACGATAACAGGCACTTGTTTATCTTTTAAAAGAAGATTCATCATATAAGGTTCATCTCCGGCATTTTGCCAATTTATAGAACCTTGGTCATATAGCACGACGACATCTTGCCCATTTTTCGGTCTTTTATAACCGCGTGAAACTACTGCAACCCTTAAACCCATTTCAGCTAACAATCTGGCACAAAGCATAACCGTCGGTGTTTTGCCTGTTCCGCCTGCTGCAATATTACCTATACAAACTATGAAACTGTCAACACTTTTTTGCTTTTTTATTTTTAATTTGTAAAGGAGTAAATTAAATTTTACCCCCAGCAAATATAAAAAGGAAAGCACTTTAAGTGCAATTTGACCGATTTTATATTTAATGATTTTATTGCGCAAATTTACCATACCTAGATTTATTATATTATTTTATAAACTTACTTGTAAACAAAATGTACGATATCACTACATATTGGACTACTGGGATAAAAATTTAGAGCCATCAATTTGCTTCATTGTGTACTCCAGCGGTGTTTGCCAATTTAATCCTTGATGTGCTCTTTTTGTATTATACCAAATTAAGTATTCCATTA
>JAZUPU010000033.1:0-19675 GCA_045605325.1 Elusimicrobiaceae bacterium | reverse complement strand
CCTCCTTGTGCTTTAAATTACCTGCTGTCACAGGTAATTTAATTATAGCACAAGGAGTTTTGATGTCGTAGGCATAGGTGGAACCTTTTTATCAACACCCCGGCGTAGCCGGGGGTTTATTTTTACAAGCAAAAAAGGGTTGCTTTAAAGCAACCCTTTTTAAGTAAATAAATGAATTAGCACTGCTCTGCATTTAAATCTGCATAGGGATTATATGATGGCATTTTATATTCTGATGCTTGCTCTCTTAAAATTTCCGCAGCTCCATGCAAATAAACAATCCTTTCTTCATTGTTCATATCGTCCCAATATTTTGTGCGTGTGTATATAATAGAACCAATATTTTCTAAACTCGGATTACGGGAAACATAGTATTGAATATCTACTGTGTCATACAAAATTTGTGCAAAATCTTTACCCATAATATAAAAGGACCCGAAGTCATTAGCTCCGCCTGTACCAAATAAAGCTAGATTACCAAACGGATCGTTAAGAAATTCATTCTTCGTATTTTGTGCAATCTTAGGATCAAGAGAATAATTGAAAATAGGAGCAGGAGCTCTAGAAGGTGAGATAATAAAACCAAGTGTAAGGCCAAGATAAGTATAGAATAACCAAATATACCTACATAATATTCTGTTAGCACCCATTAATCTAAGATCTACTGATATAACCCCTCCAGCTAAACTTCCGTAGAGTCCTCCCTTAACTGCATCGTGTGAGATATGTTTTGATCTATTTATTTTTTCTATGTTTGCTCTTTCAATATCTTCATACAAAACAGTATAAAAGGCAACATCATCCCATTCTTCATTTACTTCTTCTTTTTTAGATTTTTTTACAAGTTTTTTATATTCCTTTTCTAATTTTTTATATGTTTTTACAGACTCGTTATAACGTTTCTTTAATTCTTTAACACTTGGAATTCCGTCAAAAATTTCACCATCTTTATTAGAATTATTGTTAATGGTAATAGAAGTTTTTATTTCTTTCCTCAAGTCATTTAATTCTGCCATATCCAAGTTAACCAAATCTGCCGCTTGAATAGGGGTAACATTTAACATCATCACCGCCAACGCCAAACTTACTAACTTTTTTATTTCTTTCATTTTCCACCTCTTATTAATAATTATAGCCAACTTTAAGAAGATAAACAAGGGACATTAGACCTATATAATAGTACCCAAAAGACCTAGTTAGATTTTAAGTAGATAAGAGGGTCAAGTGCTTGGGTACCGGAGCGGATTTCAAAATATAGGGCTGACTTACCTTGCCCCATCGCATGCCCTTGTGTATCATAACCGCAAGTACCTAATATTTGATTAACTTTAATGGTTTGACCGATAGTGGATTTTATATCTTTTAAGAATCCATATATCGTAAAGAAACCTTTGCCATGGTCCAAAATAACCACTTGCCCGTATGAACGGAAGGGCCCGGCAAAAATGACTTTACCGTCAGCTACGGCTTTGACAGGGGTTCCGGCAAGTGAAGAAATTTTTATACCGTCTCTAAAAATCCAGGTCTTTAACTGATTATTATATTCTTTACCGAATTTACTTATAACCTGCCCGTTTAACGGCCAAGGTAAGGATTTTTTAGATATATTCAAATCTTTTGTTTGTACCGGTTTTGATTTTACGCCCTGTTTCTTTTCATCTGCGGCGCGTTGCTTTTCGGCTTTCTTTAAAAGTTTTTCCATTTCTTCTGCACTATTTTTAAGTTCTTCAAGTTCTTTTTTGGCTTGTTTTAATTTTTCTTTTGCACTTAATAAATCTTGTTCTTTGTTTTTATGAGTAACTTCTAATTTCTCTTTTTCGGCTTCAAGGCGGGCTTTTTGCGAAGTTAAACTTTCTTGCTCTTTTACTGTTAATTTTAAATCCCGTTCATTTTGTTCAAAATTTTTTTGCAGATTTTTATAATATGATGCCTTAATATCAAGAAGAGAATTTAAAAGTAAATTCCTTGTAACGGTTCTGCCGGTGCGGAAATCAGATTGCAAAATATTTTCCACTATTGTTGCAGTTAGAGTTTCCTTCATTAAAGTTTGCCACATAGGCAAAGTGTTTCGCATAATTTCACTCCGGCTTTGCAGAGAGGACGCCTTGCTTTTCACTTCAATTAAATTTGATTTTATTTCTTCGGTTTTTTTGCCTGTTTGTTGCTCTTTTTGGGTAAGATTTTTTAACTCTTGCTCAAGTTTATATTGCTTATTTTGATACTCTTTAAGTTGTTTTTCTTTCAATGATGCCTTTTCTTTTATACTCTGCAAATCATCCGTTGAAGCGGCAAAACTTACCGCTGCAAAAGGAAATGTAAAACAAAAAATTAAAGTTAAAATTTTCCCCATTTAGCCAAGCTCCTGCCAAATAATAGGCAAAACAAAAAGCAAATAATTTGTTCTATGGTAAAAGGGTCATAAGGAGTTAGCGGCAGCATTGCCAAAAATGTAAGTAAAAGGTACATAAACCCAAAGGCAAATGTATAAGCAAAGACGGAAAACCCTACACCGTAAAAACGTTCAGTGACCGTAACGGGTAAATATTTTACTTCTATAAAAAACCCAAAGGCAAATAAAGCAAAAGCTGTTGCGATTAAAACAATATCTATGGTTTTAATAAAACCGGATAGGTAAAATGCCAACGCACTTTCCCGTTCTTGGAAATACGCCTGTGCATCTTCTTCTAAATTTGAAATATATTGGTTCGCCCAAGTACTTGGATTTAAAAAAGCTTTTTTTGATAATTTAACTTCATAAAAATGAGGTAAAACACCTTTCGGTAAAAAACCCTGCAAGTTTAAGCCGGAATTACCTTGTTTTAAATAGGTCTTTATATCTTCTTCTTTTAAAGTTTTAACTTCGGTAACTTCCGGCAAAAAATATAATTTGGATGCAAAACTTAAAGCTTGCTCTGCGCTGGAATTCCTAAGCACTACGGCAACTTTAAAATCTTCCCTAAATATTTCAAGTGCGTAAGTTGCCCGCTCACGGCAAAGCAAAATAACCTGCAAGAGCAAAGCAAAAGCAAATACTGTAAAAAATATTTTTATTGCTTTTGCCCCGTATTTAACTTTAGTTCGTTGATTGTTTTTTGTTTGTTCCATCTTACCACCTTGCGCCAAGGTTTAAGGCATCCTCATAAATACGCAAATAGGCAGATGAAGAATTATCCCAAGAAAAATCCTTCATCATAGCATTCTCACGCATTTTGAAGAATGCTGCCCTGTTAGAATAAACTTCAAGCGCACGATTAATTGTATAAATAAGTGAATTAGCATCAAAATTATCTATAAAAAACCCGGTTGCTTCATTTAAAGAAGAATTATCAATAAAACCGTTAACAGTATCGGCAAGACCGCCTGTTCTGGTTACAATAGGTAAAGTACCGTAACGCATTGCTATCATTTGGCTGAGCCCGCAAGGTTCAAAACGGGAAGGCATTAAATAAAAATCACCTGCGGCATAAACTTTATGCGCTAAATTTTCATCAACGGCATTACAGTAAGCGACATAACGAGAATTTGAAGATGCAAGATCTTTTAAACCTTGCTCCACACTTCTCTCCCCTTTACCTAAAAAGGCAAATTGCGCTTTACCAGCCAAAACAGGAACTACGGATGAAACTAAATCAATACCTTTTTGATAAGTCAGACGGGAAACCATAACAAAAAGCGGTATATTTTCATTAACTTCAAGTCCAAGTTCTTTTTGAAGTGCCGTTTTACAAAACTCTTTTCCGCGTAAAGATTCTTCATCATAACCCATCGGAATCAAACTATCGTTTTGCGGATCCCAAACATCAATATCAAGCCCGTTTAAAATACCGCTGAAAGCAGGGCCTTTTGTGCGCAAAACACCTTCAAGCCCGAAACTGTTATGACCGTTTAAAAGTTCTTTGGCATAAGTAGGGCTTACTGTTGTTGCACGAGTAGCAAAAACTATACCGGCTTTTAAAAAGCTGATACCACCCCAATATTCAAATTTATCAGGTGTAAAATCAGGCCCCCAAAAACCGGCTTTATCAAAAGTTTCTTTAGAATAATAACCTTGATAAGCAATATTATGTATGGTAAAAATACTTCTTGTTCTTGCAAAATAGGCATCTGTTTTATAAAGTGTTTCGAGGTAAGCCGGAATAAGGCCGGTTTGCCAATCGTGTGCGTGAATAATATCAGGTTTAAAACCGATAAATTTGCACGCCTCCAAAACCGCACGGGAAAAGAAAATAAAACGCTCATCGTTATCCTTATAATCTTTATTATTTTCATTATAAAAACCGGGGCGGTCAAAATACTTACTTGAATGTATAAAAAATACTAAAGCATTACCCCATTTAAGATAAAACAAACGGGCGGGTTCAATATGACCGCCGACAGGTACTAAAAATGTCCCCGGTACAGCTTTTAAAGATGCGGTGTTTTTTACATTCCTATAATATGGTAACATTAAAAGAACTTTTGCACCGCGTGCTCTTGAAAATTCTTGTGTAATAGCACCTACGACATCCGCTAGACCACCTGTTTTACAAAAAGGGAAGGCCTCACTTGCGGCTAAAACGATATTCATTTTGTTCCTCCGTCATTATCTTCTGTATTATCTGTATTTTTTTGTTCCGCTATTTCTGAATTTTGCCCATCAATTTGCACACTTTCTGTTTGCATGTCCTCATTTTCTTCTAATGGCAGAATATTATCTTTAAAAGGTGGCATTACCTGGTCAAAAGGTAAATCGCTTTGTATTTCTTTAGGACCTTTGGCGGCAAAGGTCTTCATATCCGGAAGTTCGCTTAAATGATTAAGCCCAAAGACCCTTAAAAATTGTTCCGTTGTGGCATATACTAATGGGCGGCCTGCAACTTCTTTTTTACCGGCTATTTTTACAAGCCCGCGGTCCAAAAGTTTTTCAAGCGGACCGCTGATATCAACACCGCGGATTACTTCAATTTCCGCACGCGTAACAGGTTGCTTATAAGCAATAATTGCAAGTGTTTCCAAAGCCGCAGGGGATAAACGTGTAGACATCTTTTCATTATAAAGTTTTCTTACCCATCTGCCGTATTCCGGTTTTGTACACATCTGGAAACCACCGCCTATTTCAAGCACTTGTACGGCACTGCCGAAATTAGCGTAATCGTTTTGAATTTCTTTAATAATATCACGCGTTAAAGCTAAATCGCCGATTTCTGCCACTTGGTTTACTTTAGCTGCACTTAGCGGTTTATCGGTAATAAAAAGTAAAGTTTCAATAATATGTTTGAAATCCGTACGGGATAAAATCGCCTCACCCGGTTTAATTTCTTGGTTTTGATCCGGGGTTTTTATTTCGTTATTTTCAGTTTTTATTTCTTCTTTAATTTCTTCATTTTGGGGGATATTTTCCATTTATTTTTCCTCCGCTTCTTTTAAGAGTTTATGGTAATCATCATCTTTATGTTCTTGATTTAAGTAAATTCTGATTTCACCGCTTTGTTTATCTTGGCGGGCATAAATTTTATTTATTTTCAAAAGTTCAAGCACCGCCATAAAACAAGTTATAACACCGCGCTTTTTAGTTTCGCCGTTAAAAATATCGTCAATTAAAACCCAAGGGCGCGAGGTTACCAAAGCTAGTACTTTATCCATTTTTTTGTCTATTGGAAATTCTTCAATTTTTAAAAGGTCGGCATTTTGTCTTTCTTCAAGGCGTGCAAATGCGCGTTTAACTGCTGCAAGCAAATCAAAAAGCTGGACATTAATAACTTTTTCCTCTTGATTAAAAACAGGGGCTTGCTTATAAAAATTATCTTTAAATTTATCAAAATTTTGCTGAAGGAAATTTGAGGCCTGTTTAAACTTTTCATATTCCACAAGTTTTGCAATAAGTTCTTTTGCAGGATCAGGACCTTGTTCTTCTGTCGTCGGCACTTGGCTCGGTAAAAGTTGGCGCACTTTTATTTGCATTAAAGTGCTTGCCATAACCAAAAACTCGCCGGCAACATCCAAATTAAGCTGCTTCATTAAATCAAGATACTCTAAATATTGTGTAGTAATGGCGGAGATATTTACCTCGTAAATATCTAAATTATCTTTTTTGATAAGATGCAAAAGCAAGTCCAAAGGACCTTCAAAAACATCTAATTGTATTTTAAGAGTATCAGTTTCCATTTAATAAAATTTCCGTTAATAAAGTTTTATTGCTTTTTTAACTTCTGCCAAAGTCCTCGCTGCGCTTTCACGCGCTTTGGCAGCACCTTCTTTTAAAATTTTATCCAAATAAGTTTTGTCTTGTAAAATTTCTTGTTTTTTACGCGCAAACTCTTCAAAAGAAGGGCGCATATATTCAAAAAGTTCTTTTTTGCAGGCGACACACCCCAAAGCACCGTCTTTACACTCTGCGCAACGTTTTTCAAAATCTTTATTATAAAGTTTATGGAAAGTAAAAACAGTGCAACCGTCCGGATTTGCAGGATCTGTTGCTTTTTTCTTATTTGGATCAGTAAACATTGTCATAATTTTTTTACGCAAACTTTCAACTTCTTCGCCGACTTCAATGGTATTTCCGTAGGACTTTGACATTTTACGCCCGTCTAAACCGGTAACTTTAGGCACTTTTGTAAAAAGTGCTTTCGGTTCGACTAAAACATTTGTATTAAATTGTTCGTTAAAACGCCTTGCAATTTCGCGTGAAATTTCAAGGTGTGCGCTTTGATCTTGCCCCACAGGCACATAAGCCGCTTTATGTATTAAAATATCCGTTGCCATTAAAACAGGGTAACCAAGAAAACCAAAAGATGCAATTTCCGAAAGTTCCTTTTCGGTAAGCATAGCAAGTTTTTCCGCGGCAGTTTTATCATCCCCTAAACGACCGGCATATTTCTTTTTAAAAATTTCAACAAGCTGTTCTTTATAAGTCGGGTTTCTAAGCAACCAACCAAGTGGCGTAATCATACCCAGTAAAGTATTAAGTTCGGAAACTTCCGGTACATGGGATTGCACAAAAATTGTACATTTTTTAGGATCTAAACCCGAAGCAAGCCAAGTAACAACCATATCAAGGGTGTTTTGGGTTAAATTCTCCGTCTTTTCACTTGCAGTAGTTAAGGCGTGCAAATCAGCCACAAAGAAGTAACAATTATGGGTATCTTGCAAAGTAAGCCAATTATTTAAAGCACCGAAAAAATTACCCAAATGAATTTTACCCGTCGGGCGCATACCCGAAACTATAATTTTAGAATCCATTAAAACTGCCTCCGGCAAAAGATAATATTAAATTTAAAACAAAATAAAAAATGGGTACTATGATTTTAGAGAAAGCACCGCTGAAAGCCAAAATTATTACAAGTAACAGCCCATATCTTTCAAGCCGCATATATTTATTTGCGGTCTCAACCGGTAAAAAGCGTGCTAAGATTTTGCTGCCGTCAAGCGGTGGAACAGGCATCAAATTAAATAAAGCCAAAAGTAAATTTATAAGCACTGCATAAATTAAAACCTGAATAAGAAGTGTAGCCCCCGGCATAAACATAAAAGTTAATTTTAAAGCTAACGTAAAAATTATAACCAAAGCTAAATTTGCAGCAGACCCTGCAAAAGCCACCTTTGCCATATCATTACGCATATTATTTAAATTATAAGGGTTTACCGGCACCGGTTTCGCCCAACCTATGAGAGGTAAATTCGTGGCATAACAAAAAAGCGGAACAATTATTGAGCCCACCAAATCAATATGTTTTAAGGGGTTAAAGGTAAGGCGACCCAAAATATAAGCGGTATCATCCCCGTTGCGGCAGGCTATATACCCGTGGGCGTATTCGTGTAAAATAATAGAAAAAAATAATATCGGCAAATATACTATAGCGCTCATATGTATATATTATAGCATTTATGTGATATACATTTGGATGATATCTTGCATTTAGTACAACAGCTAAATATTTGCTAGAATATATAGAGAAAATTAATAAATATCTCGTTCGTCTAGTGGTCCAGGACACCGCCCTCTCAAAGAGTTTAAGGCAGTTTTGTGAAATTGCATTTTCCCCCATCTAAAAAACGCCGTTTACGAATACAAATTGGCTAATTTTTTGTTAACTTTTTCTTTGTTGTAAATTACTCAAATTTACTCATTTTTTACCCAAAATGGACACTTTTTGGACACTTATTTTCAGAAGCAATTTTACTAAAAAATGGCTATTTTTTAAGTATTTATGAGCAGTTACCTACAATAAGACCATAAATAGATATGATATAATAAACTTAATTATTGCAAAATTTCTTAAACACACATATATGAAGAAATATATTAGCGAAAATAAAGAACTGATGAAAGAATGGGATTGGGAAAAGAATAAAGACCTTGACCCCAATAAATTAACTGTCGGTAGTAATAAAAAAGTATGGTGGAAATGCAAAAAATATGGACATAATTGGTCAAGCAAAATAGCAAACAGAACATTTTTAAAACGTGGGTGTCCAGTATGTGCTAATCAAATAATAATAAAAGGAAAAAATGATCTTGCCACAACTCATCCACAATTAGCAAAAGAATGGCACCCAACAAAGAATCTTCCATTAACTCCTTATAACGTGCCTTATGGGACAAGAAAAAAAGTTTGGTGGATTTGTCCTAAAGGACATGAATATCAAGCCAGTATTTTACATAGGGCACATGGTACTAATTGTCCTATTTGTAACAATGGACGACAAACATCTTTTGCCGAACAAGCGGTTTTATATTATGTAAAACAAATTTACCCTGATGCTATTAACCGATATAAAGATATTTTTACAAACGGTATGGAGTTAGATATTTATATCCCCTCTATTCAAACCGCTATAGAATATGATGGCGTATTCTATCATAAGCAACATAAATTAAAACGTGAAATGTTAAAGTATGAAATTTGTAAAAAAAATGATATTAAATTAATTCGCATTAAAGAAGCCAATATTCATAAAAACCCAGAATTAAAGGAAACAGCAGATTTTGTTTATCATATACCTGGATTAGGAGACACAAAAGAAGCATTAGACAGAGCCATTTTTACTTTGTTATATAGTTTAATTCCCAAACCGTATTATAATTTGGATAAACTGTCTAATTCCACCAATTACATATCAAATAACCCTTACAAACTGAATATAGACATAAATACTGAACGAGATAAATATAAAATTAGAGATTATATGACCGATTTAAAGAAAAATTCTCTTGCAGATTTGCGACCTGATTTAGTTAAAGAATGGCACCCAACAAAAAATGGACATTTTACACCTAATATGGTTTCTCTGGGTTCAGATAGAAAAGCATGGTGGTTGTGTAAAATATGCGGAAATGAATGGGAGACGAGTGTAAGCCACCGCGTTGCTGGAACAGGTTGCCCTAAATGCGGAATAGAAAAAGCAACAAAGGTAAAACGTAAACCTGTTCAAATGATTGACCCGAATACAAATACTGTTATTAGAGAATTTATTTCAATTTCTGAAGCTGGCAGAAAAATGAAAATTAATCATTCTAATATCGCTATGGTTTGTCAGGGTATTCGTTCTAAAGCTGGCGGCTATAAATGGAGATACAAAAAATAGGTTATTACTTGCTTAATTTTAAACCATCAATCCATTTGTTTACTTCAGCTAGGTCAAATCTAATCAATTCACCTAGTTTAACTATACAATTTGTAGGTATAGTTCCTCTACTCTTTCTGGTATAAACACTTCTTACAGTTAAACCTAAATAATTTGCTAATTCCTTTACTGTTAATAATCTTTTAAAATCTGTCATACTTTTACCTCACTTACATAAATATAAATGAAAAGTAGTGTTGCAAAATTTAACTTTTATACTTACATTTCAATGGATTTTTTTATTAAATTACAAATAGATTGTCAATGGTACGGAAGTATAACTCTGTGTACGCGTGAATAAAAATACAAAATACATTTAAGTATCGGTTTGTAATATTTGTAAGAGATTTGCTTAATATTTTTTTAATATAGTTTCTTTCTTTTTTCTTTTTATTTCTTTAAATATTTGGTCTTTATTTCAAATACTGCAATAAATTTACAAAACATAGCCAAGATATATTCCCACATTTTCTGGGGGAAATTTTTATTGAACCCCCACATTTTTGGGGGGAAAGTTTAATAATATCATCACATTTTTTGGGGGAAAATTCAAAATAGACAAAAAATAAACGGAATAAAAATCACACTTTTTAGAATGAATATTTGTGCTTACACTACACTTTTTGGAACGAAAATTATAATTATTTATTAGTATTGACAAAATAGAATAAATAATATATTATGTATTATATGAATAATAACAATATAATAAATAAAATATCAATTTCTAATTTAATGGAAGATTATAACCCTCAGGCATTGGCAAAAGGTATCGCCAAACGCGTGAAATCAAGGAGGCTTGAACTCAATTTGACACAAACCGCTTTATCAAAAAGGTCAGGTGTCAGTTTAGGTTCTTTGCAAAGGTTTGAAAATCAGTCCGAAATTTCCTTAAAATCTTTGTTAAAACTTGCTGTTGCCCTTAATGCTACCGAAGAATTTAAACAATTATTTTCAAAAGTAAACTATCAAAATATCGGTGATGTTATAAAAAACCAAGAAAATAAAACACGTAAAAGAGGGCGTAAAAATGATTAAAAAAGTTAACTCTCTTCAAGTATTTTATAATGAACAGTTAGTCGGCACTCTTGCTTTGCGGCCCGATAATTTATGTGCTTTTGAATATAGTGCGGAGTGGCTGGAAAACGGGTTTTCAATTTCCCCTGTAATATTACCATTAAAAAGCGGTGTTTTTACAAGCACTTTTGAACCTTTTAACGGTTTATTCGGTGTTTTTAATGACAGTTTACCCGACGGTTGGGGCAGATTGCTTATTGACAGATTATTAAGGCAAAAAGGAATAAACCCGGCAACATTATCTCCTTTAGATTTACTTTGCATTGTAGGCCCTAAAACAATGGGTGCTTTGACTTATAAACCCACGCAACCTATCGGGCAAGATAGCGAAGATAAAACACTTTCTTATTTAGAACAGGAAACACAAAAGATTTTGCATGATGAGCCAAGCAAAGAATTATCTTTACTTGTAGCAAGAGGCGGAAGTTCCGGCGGTGCAAGACCTAAAGTTCTGCTTACTATTGACGGTGAAGAATGGCTTATTAAATTCAGGAACACGCAAGACCCGCAAAATATCGGGGAATTGGAATATAAATACTCACAACTTGCAAGGAAAGCAGGTTTAATTATGCCAAAAACGCATTTATTTGAAGGTAAATATTTCGGTGTAAAAAGGTTTGATTGTAAAGATAATAAACGTGTGCATATGCATACTGCGGCAGGTTTGTTAAATGCTGATTTCCGTATACCGTCGCTTGATTACAAAACTTTAATTGAAACCACATTATTTTTAACACACGACATAACCGAAGCGGAAAAGATGTTCCGTTTAATGGCTTTTAATGTACTTATCGGTAACAAAGACGACCATGCAAAAAACTTTTCCTTTATTTATGATGAGGGAAAGTGGCAAGTTTCCCCTGCTTATGACTTAGTTCCTTGCGAGGGTTTTAACGGCCAACACACTACGACTGTTTTAGGCAAAGGTTTACCGACTGAAGATGATATGTTTGACCTTGCCAAACAAACCGGGCTTGACCAAAAACACGCCAAGCAAATCATTGAACAAATAAAGAATGTGTTGTAAATATTTTATTTATCCATTTCTAACAATAATTTAATTTCAAGTGTAGCAGAAATAACAGAATGAATGATTTGATGCCCAACAGGAAATTTCTTTTCTAATACCATTAAATTAGATATTTTCAACTCTTTATCTTTTTCCTGCCATTTCCAAGGATATTGATTATTTGTAAAATACATTTTTTCTCTTTGTTGTTTTAAATGCAGTTTCATTTCAGCGCTATAATTTTTAGGTTTAATACGGTCATACTTATCATTAAGCATAAAAATATGTTGTTTAATCGTCAGAGAAAAAGAATTATCAGTAAACATAATATATACCGAAGTAGAATATTCTATTTTCTTTTCAGCATCTTGAATATTGCATGTTAACAACTCTATATGTGAAGTACGACCATTTGCGATCCACCAAGATGAGTTTTTAAATTCAGTATTTTCTCTTATATGGTTTGTAAGTGTATCTAAATATATTTGTCTTTCCAATTCAGAAGACAAATCTTTAAATATAATACTATGTAAATTACGAATAATTTTTTCTTTTGCCTGTTGTATTTCTTTCTGTTTTTGTTCTTGAAATTCAGTCCATTGTTTAATAATCAAATCATTATATAATTCTGAGGAACCTATATAATTTAACAAATCTTGCCCTGTCAATATAAAAAATCTATCTTTATATAACTGTTTATATTTCTGCAAAGAACGTAATTCTTGTCCCGATAAGAAACCTGTTTTAACATAAACAACTATTACTTTTAAATTAGGATACTTTTTATGAATTTTAGACTCATATATTTCTATTTGATTATCATGTAAACCAGTATTAATTTTATCTTCAATAATAATTGCATGTTTTTCTGTTAAGATGAGTACATCTATTTTCTCATATTGACGTATAATATTTTGGACCTCATCTCGGATAGTTAAATTATTTAAAATATTACGCGCAACAGGATAAAGCAAAGATTTTTTATCCTTTCCAAAAGCCAATAAGTAACACAAAAAGGCATCTTGTGATAGTTCTTTAGTGGCATATTCAAATAAATTATTTTCCATATTATCACCTTTTTTTGAATTATTATATATAGTTTCAAATACTCTGTCAAACACAATAAAATTTAAACTATAAAATATATTTGCAGTAATATTAACTTGATATTATCCTATAAAATTAACTAAACTTTCCCCAATCCGTTCAATGCGGTAAGGATGTAAAAGTAAATTGAAAGCAAACATAGTAAATAAAATTATATACACCCTATTTAACTGTATTTGCCATTTGGTTGGTAAAAGTTTTTGTGCTAATAAAATAGTCAAAAAAATAACTGTAATTCCTAAAATATATATCATAATTCCTCCTTAAATTAATGCGGTTAATTCGCGCTCGCTTATGCGGTCTTGAAAATGCGGCTCTTTGCGTTGCTCTTGGCGTAATTTTTCTATATCTTCTTTGCGGTTTTGCCTTTGATAAAAATCATACAAAACATTATAGCGGAGCATAGGGGAAGAATTTTCCTGCAAATAATACTCCTCTGCGGTTTTCAAATCACCCATAAGTTCATATACTTTCCCCTTTTCGGATAAATGGTATTGGTTTATTCTGTGGAAACCGCCCTTTTCAAGCATATTTAATATTTTTACGGCATTTTCTTTTTGATTCATAAGGGCATAAATTTCCGCCCTTTGTAAATGAAAGCCGTAAAATTCAGACCACAAAGCAATTGCTTTTGCATTTTCTAAAAGCGCTTGCGGATAGTCCCCCTTTTCCGTCAGCAAATCTGCATATTTTTTATACAAATTATAGTCCAGCGGTTTTACGGACAAAACCGTTTCCAAAGCAGTTAATGTCTGTTGCAAATAATATTTCAGATTTTTGCTGTTTCCCACTGTTTTATGGAGTTTGTAACGTTCATAATAAATATCAGGTTTGTCTACATAATTTTCCATAATCAAGGCAAAATCAAACAAACGGAACGCCTCTTTATAATCCTTCTTTTTCAATAAAAACGGTACACGGTAATAAGAATTTTTATCACGGACAGACAGTTCTATATCAATACTTTGCAAAAACTTATTTTTGGCTTCATCCATATTACCCAATAAGAAATGGCATTTGGCAATATCTTCCAACACTTTGGCACGCGGTTGGCGGAAACTAGGCCAATCAAGTGCTGTTTCTTTTAAAGGGACAGTATCTGCTATAAGTTCAAAAATACCCAATGCTTTTTTATACTCGCCTTGGTCAGCGAAAGTAACTGCTTTTTCATACATTTCTTTATAAATTTCCATTTTATCTTTTGGCTTTCCCGGTTTGGGTTCTTCGTCAAAATCTTCATTTTCGCAAATATCTGCTATACACTTTTCGCAATAGGCGTAAAGGTTATATAACTCGTTTTTATTTGGGTTTTCGGCAATTATTTTCTTTAATTCTTCCTGCGCTTGCCCGTAATCTTCTCTTGCAACTAAGTTTAAAACATCTTGTATCTTCATATAATCTCCTTTTGAAAGTAATAAATATTATAAAAAAATTAAGCGACAACAGTATGTCATCCTATTCTAACTCATACAAAACCCGATATTGGCAGTATTTTGCGGATGTTTTAAGTTTTGTTCTTCACTTAACATCTCAATTAAGCGCGTGGGTTGATTCTTTAAACCGAATATTTCCGCTTTATTTTTAATGACGGTAAAATCCGCAGGGGTTAATTTGTTTAGGTGGCTGATTTCCCCCTCCTCAACTTTAAGGCCGAAAAAGAAATCAAAAGCAATTTTAACTTGCGTAGGAGTCAAAAAATCATACTTAACTTTAAAGGTAAAACGCCTTAAACTTGCAGGGTCAATATCGTTCATTAAATTAGTCGTGCAAATAAACGGGTAAGGATGGTTTTCCATCCAGGTAAGCATTTCGTTGACGGCAGTTTTCTCCCAAGCATAATGGGCTTTTGAGCGGTTTTGCAAAAATGAGTCCGCTTCGTCAAAAATAAGCATATAATTTTCTTCCCTCGCTTCTTCAAAAGCGGTGGCTATATTATGTTCCGTTCCGCCGACATAAGGACTTATTAAATCTGATGCTCTTTTTTGACGATATTTAATTTTAAGTGTTTCCGCTAAATATCTGGCATAAAAGGACTTACCTGTCCCGCTTGCGCCGTATAAGCATAAAGAAAAGTTTAATTTACCTAGTTTTATCAGACGGTTTTTTAACTGCTCTAAATCCAAATCACTGTTAACCAAATCGGCACAAAAAACAATATCTTTTTTATGTTCAACTATTTGCTTGTGTCCGTTATTTAGGGCCTGCCGCATAAGATTTATGTGTTGCTTCACCGTCTCAATATTACCTTTGACCATTTTTGTTGCTTTAACCGCACCGGATATTATTGAAGGCGGGACATTATAATCTTCTGCTAAATTTGAAATATCTTGTTTTGCCGCAATTATTTTAGAGTCCTGCAGATATTTATTCCACATACTTTTCCTAACTTGCAAAGGCGGTGTTTGGAAATGTATTGCCAAAGTAAAACGCCTGACAAAAGCGCGGTCCATCGCCATTATATTATTGGTACACCAAATTATTGGGCTTTTATTTTCTTCTAAAAGGCGGTTAATTTCCACCTTATTTATTTTAGTGCATCTGCTTGAAAACATATCTTCCGCTTCGTCAAAAAGCAAACACGCCTTTTTATTTTTGCTTGCTACTTTTAAATTTCTGTATAGGGCTTGAACGCGGTAATTGTTCTCACTTTCCCCTTCGCTGTTTTCACCAATGGTATATAGGTTTTTATTTGCTTCCTTTACAAGCATTTTGGCAAATTCGGTTTTACCCGTTCCGGGGTTACCGTAAAGTAAAATATTTATACCGTTTTTAGCGGATGACTTCATTATTTTTAAGGCAAAATCCAACTCCGGAATATATTTAAAATCTTTTGCCGTCAGTTCCGTTGTTAAATTTTTACCGAGTAAAGTATTAATAAAATCTTTCTCTGTTTTTTGTTTATTACTTATCAAATCAACGAAATACAAAGTTAATTTTATATCACACGATTCAGGGTTAATAAAACCGATTTTAGCAAGCATGGAACTGCGCCCTACGTATTTAATAATAAATTTATCAAGCATAGCACCTAAAACCCGTACGGTTATCCCCGAAGAATAATGCTGAATTTGCCCCTTAAAATCTTTAAACAAACGGTTATTATGCGGCAAATATAATACTGATAAAATCTCTTTTTCTATCTCAGACAATTTAAATATTTTTGCTAAAGTATCAATATTTTTTTCTTCCATTGTCTTTTGAGTTTTATCATATTTATTTGCAAGTTCTTTAATCTTTGCTTTTATGATTTGGCAAATACCCTTTTTATCTTCATCTTTGTCTTTGTGTATGATGAATTTGGCTTTTCTGCACCAATTGGTAAGGTCATAGTCATTTGCTTCATCATTTTCCACCATTTTGTTAATATAATACATGGCTTTATAATCTTGGTTATTCATAATTTTACCTCTCATTTCCTTAATTTATACTAATATGATACAAATTGTTTGCGCCAACATAATGTCGCAATTTTAAAAAATAGTTTTTGTTAGTTTTTTACTGCCGATATTCTTTTGTAAGGCAATGCACCGCACCGCCATACTCTGCTATTTTGGAGCAGTCCACTTTTACAACAGGTTTTTCGGTATAACGCTTTATTGCGTCAAAAACTTCGTCGTCACGGAAAACATTGTATTGCGGAAGAAACACTGCATTTGCGGTTTCCAAAAAATTTACATATATGCCGTTTGCCGATAAATAATCGTTTTCGTCAATTTGATAAGGCAAATCAAGTATATTTTTATCATCAATGAACGGTTTTATTGCTTTGAATTTTTTATCTGATATACGCCAAGAGAACATGCCGAATTCATTACTAAGGCACAAAATATCCCCTAAAAACTGAATATAACCGTCTATATGGCAAATTTTATCACCGATTTCACGCGGAACCCATACAACCTTATCAATACCAAGTGCGGTTTTTAGGGTTTGCTCTGCTTTTTGTTTTTCCTCAGGTTTTGATTTGCGGAAAATAGTTTGTTTTTCAAAGCAAAAAACTATATTGCGTTTGGGGTTTAATGCCATATTTCCGCCGTCTATACGCAAATCACAAGGTTTTGCTTGCGGAAAGCAATTATGCACCGCGTGGCGTATAAGCGCAGTAAATTGCGGAGTATAATTTGCATAACGCGGATCAAAAAACATTTGGTGCAACTGCTCTGTTTTCTGATTTTGTACCGGTACAAAATCACGCACCCAAATATCGGGAAGGTCCAAAATTTCTACCTTGTGATATTCCTTTAATTTTGGGTAAAATTCATTAAAAAACTGACGGTAACCGGGGTAAATTTTTTCCACCCACCAAGTCGGTTTTGCTACAAAAATAATTTCACTCATGGCATAATCTCCAAAATACTTCTTTTTTATGCTCTGCCGGAATTATTGTTTTCTCATTAGGCCAATAATATTCCATATCGATAATTGCCACCGCATTTATCACTTTTTGCGGCAGAATATATTCAAAACCGTTAATTTGTTTTAGCAAACCGAAATTTACAAGTTCCTGCCAAGCACTTGAATTTTTGAGATAGAAATTAGGTATATTTAATGTTTGCTCTATCTCGGCAATTTTTACGGGTTTTGAAATTTGATATACATAATAATAACTAAACACCAATTTGCTCTCATTTGATAAACTAGGCAAAAAAGTATCTAATTCTTTCAATGCTTTTTGTACTTTTGGCTGCGATAAAGCAACTAAACCGATACTTTCCACAGCGTCTAAAACCGTGTCAAAATGCTTAAATAAACTGAACTGCATAATAAAAGCCATTTCTTGATTTTCCATACAAATATTGTAGCAAGTGTAAATGACAACATATTGTCGCAAATTAAAAATTTGATAAAAGATATTGTATAATTTGATAAAGGAGAATTTATGCCGGAAATAAAAGAAAATCTAAAACCTATAACAGATCTAGTTAGTAAACTAAGTAAACTAGAAAAAGAAGACACAAGCAAAGACGAAATAGTTAAAATACTTCAACAAATTAACTATTTATTTTTAAATACCGAATTGAAGATCAATGGTATAACAATTATTCCGCTAGAAACGGAAATATACTATCATAATGAAAAACAAAAAACTATTTTTGAAGATAGAATGATACATAAAGATAAATTACAAAAAAATCATTTTGGTAAACCGTATTTCCATAGATATGGGGTAGATATTTGTCTTTCTGACGGTGATTATTATTTATCTGTTCTTTTGCGTACCGTTAAAATTAATAACAAGATAATATCTGGGGCAAGTAATATAAGAGATACTATCTTAGGAATACCAACACTAATTTCAAAATTACAAGAGGAACAAAATAGTGCAATTAAACAAATTATAAATAAAAAGGAAGAAAATATTTTCCGTCAACCAAGAATACAAGATAAGAAATATAAAGCTGGAGAAGAAGACGAATTAAATAATATAATTCTAGGAACTGAAAATAATAAATATGAATATTTAGATGCTTCCAAACTACAAGAAGGAATAAAAGAAGAAATAAAAAAGAAATTCGGAGAGAAAAATAATGGAAAATAAAATTACACGGCTTTTGTATGTTTTAAATCAATTGGATAAAGGTGAGGTCTGCTTAAAAACTATGGCAGATGAAATGGGCATTTCATTAAGAAGCGTGCAAAGATATATCCAAACTATTGACGATGCTGATTTCCCTATTTACGACGTCCGCCCCGGTGTTTATGCTTTTACGGAAGGGTTTAATTTATCCAAATTTCAACTTGATACCGAAGAAGCCGGCGTACTTGTGTTTTTATCTGATATTGCAAATACTTTGGGCGGGAATATTGCAACAACTTTTAAAAATCTCCGCCGCCGCATAACCGCACCGAACCAAGAAAACCCGTTTTTCCTTAAAATCGCAAAAGGTTTAAATTTTGAAGATACACCGCTTACGCAGACATTACGCCAAGCAATACGCAAGAAAAAATATCTCTTGGTAACTTATAAAAGCCAGACGGGGCAAAAGGTCAAGGAACACCTCGTTATACCAATAAAAATTGCGTGGTATGACGGTTTTTGGTATCTTGTCTGCCTTGGCAAAAACGATTATATTTTTAAATTTCGCCTTGACAGAATCTTAAAATCCTCGGCACAAAAGAAGAGTTTTAAAATTGATTCCGCTAAATTTACCGAGTTAATGAATAAGAGCGTAAACATCTTCTTTGAAGACGAACGCAATATTTTAGTTACCCTAAAAATTGCCGCACAAGTAGCGCATTATTTTAAACAAAGGTCCTATTTCCCCGAGCAAAAAATTATTAAAGAAGCAAAAAACGGGGAACTGACTATAACCTGCAAAATCAGCAAACCCGAAGAAATTTTAATGATAATTTTCCACTGGCTCCCGCACATTAAAGTTATCAGCCCAAAGGAAATCAAAACTGCCGTAAAAAATACGGTTACAGGGTATTTAAAGGGGATATAGTATAACACAAAAAACTAAAGGAGATAAAAATGATATTAAAGGAAAAGGGACAAGTGCGTTCTGCATATTCTTGTTTTGATCTAATTGGAAATAACGAAATAAGTTTGTCAAAAGTATTTGCATACATAATAAGTAAAGATAAAAAAATTCTTTCCACATTTTTAAGATTATGTGGAATAAAATTAAGATATGGGATTAGTAGTAATAATTGGAATGATATAGTAATTAGAACAGAAGTGCGCAATGAAATTGGTAGAACAGATATTGAAATTATGCTACCAAACAAAAAACTTATTGTCATAGAAGCAAAAGTTAATAATAACAAACATACAGAGGGACAATTAGAACGTTATGATAACGCATATAAAGAAGATAATAAAACAAAAATAATATTAATTACATCGTATAAAGAATATTCTCAATATATGAACAT
>JAZUPU010000032.1:0-66474 GCA_045605325.1 Elusimicrobiaceae bacterium | reverse complement strand
TACCAAGATTGCACCGTCCATTTGCGCTGCACCGGTAATCATGTTTTTGATGTAATCAGCGTGGCCCGGACAGTCAATGTGTGCATAGTGCCTGTTGTCTGATTCGTATTCAACGTGTGATACGGCTACTGTTACGATTTTGCTTGCGTCGCGTACTACACCGCCTTTCGCAATATCGCTGTAGGCCATTTCTTTACTCTTACCTTCGCTTGCTAAAACCTTCGTCATAGCTGCGGTTAAGGTCGTCTTACCGTGGTCAACGTGGCCAATTGTACCAACGTTAACGTGTGGTTTGCTTCTTGAGAATTTCTCCTTTGCCATTTTTAATATCTCCTTTAAATTATAGCCCGCCCACAAGGGGCGGGCAAAGTTTTATTTAGCCGCTACGGCTGTTTTCTTCTCAATAATAGTTTTGGCTACGTTACCCGGAACCGGCTCATAGTGGCTGGGTTCCATAGTAAATGATGCACGCCCTTGAGAAAGTGAACGTACTGTTGTTGCATAACCAAACATTTCAGCGAGAGGTACTTGCGCTTTAATATATTTTGCATTACCTCTATCGCCCATTTCGCCGATTTTGGCTCTTCTAGAACTAAGGTCACCCATAATGTCACCCATATTGGATTCGGGGGTTACAACTTCAACCTTCATAATAGGTTCAAGTAACACAGGATTTGCTTTTTTAGCACCCTCTTTTAAACCCATAGAGGCGGCAATCTTAAATGCCATTTCTGAAGAGTCAACTTCGTGGAAAGAACCGTCGTAAACAGCGGCCCTAATATCAACAAGGGGATACCCTGCCAAAGCACCGCTTTCAAGGGCCTCACGGCAACCTTTTTCAATAGCGGGGATGAATTCACGGGGAATACGACCTTGGGTAATCTCATTGACAAATTCAAAACCTTTACCGGCAGGAAGCGGCTCAAGGCGCAAGAATACATGCCCGTATTGACCTTTACCACCGGACTGCCTGATAAATTTGCTTTCTTGTTCAACTGTTTTTGTAATAGTTTCCCTGTAAGCAACTTGCGGTGCACCGACATTGGCTTGAACGTTAAACTCGCGTTTCATACGATCAACCAAGATGTCCAAGTGTAATTCACCCATACCGGAAATAACGGTTTGACCGGTTTCTTCGTCAGTTTTGACGCGGAAAGTTTGGTCTTCTTCTGCGAGTTTTGCCAAAGCATTAGACATTTTATCGGAATCGTCTTTTGATTTCGGCTCAACTGCGATTGAAATAACCGGTTCAGGGAAAGTAATACTTTCAAGAACAATCGGATGTTCCGGAGAGCAGAAAGTTTGCCCGACGGAAGCGTTTTTCAAAGCGACTGTTGCGGCAATATCGCCTGCGCGGAGGGATTTAACTTCTTCCCTCTTATTTGCGTGTAAGCGCATGATACGTCCGACACGTTCTTCCGCATTCTTAGATGGGAATAAAACTGTATCGCCTGCATCAAGTTTACCGGAATAAATTCTGAAGAAAGATAACTTGCCGACATAAGGATCCGTCTGGATTTTGAAGAGTAAAGCACAGAAAGGATCTTTATCAGAATGGCTTCTGGTAACTTCCTCGCCTGTATCGGGGTTAGTACCTTTTACAGGGGGAATATCAAGCGGTGAAGGCAAATAATAGCATACCGCGTCAAGTAATGGCTGAACGCCTTTGTTTTTGTAAGAAGAACCGCAAACAACCGGGAAGAATTTACCGGTTAATGTCCCTTTGCGGATAGCAGCGCGGATTTCTTCTTCGGTAAAATTAGTTTCGCCGTTTAAATAGCGTTCCATAATTTTATCGTCAAAGTCAGCTAATTTTTCAAGCATATGAGTGCGTGCTGCTTGTGCTTCTTCAACTAAATCTGCAGGAATATCAACTTCATTAAATTCAGCACCGTTATGGTCACCGGACCATATAAGGCCTTTCATTTTGATGATATCTACAACACCTTTAAATTGGTCTTCCGCACCGATTGGGATTTGAATAGGGCAAGCATTACCGCCTAATTTATCAACGATGGACTTTGCAGAGCGTTGGAAATTTGCACCAACCCTATCCATCTTGTTAATATAGGCAATACGCGGAACACCGTATTTATCTGCTTGGCGCCAAACTGTTTCAGATTGCGGCTCAACACCTTGTACGCCGTCAAAGCAGCATACTGCACCGTCAAGGACGCGGAGTGAACGTTCTACTTCTGCGGTAAAGTCCACGTGTCCCGGGGTGTCGATGATGTTAAATTGGCAATCACGCCATGTGCAGTAAACAGCGGCAGAGGTAATGGTAATACCTCTTTCGCGTTCCTGTTCCATCCAGTCAGTAACTGATGCACCGTCGTGTGTCTCACCGATTTTGTGGGTGCGGCCCGTATAATATAAAATACGTTCTGTGGTGGTTGTCTTACCGGCATCAATGTGCGCGATAATACCGATATTTCTGATTTTCTCTAAAGGAAATTTTTGCAAATCGTCAGCCATAATAACCTACCATTTAAAGTGTGCAAATGCACGGTTTGCTTCTGCCATTTTGTGAGTATCTTCACGTTTCTTAAAGGCAGTACCTTCTTTTTTGGAACCCAAAATAATTTCTTCGGCTAACTTTTCAGCCATAGGGCGCCCCTTACGGCCTTGTGCGGCTGCAAGTAACCAGCGCATTGCAACAGAGGTGCTTCTTAAAGGTTTAACTTCAACAGGCACTTGATATGTTGCACCGCCGACTCTGCGGGCTTTAACCTCTAAAAGAGGGCGGACATTTTCAATACATTTATTGAAAACTTCCATCGGATCTGCTTTGGTTTTGGCTTTGATAATATCTAAAGCATCAAAAACGATTTTTTCAGCAGTGGCTTTCTTCCCTTCAAAATTAATTTTATTGATGAATCTCGCCATTAAGACAGAATTATATTTATAATCTGCCGGGGGAAGGGGGCGACGATCTCTTGGTCTTAAACCTTTTCTAGGCATATTAAGTTAATCTCCTATTTACCAGCTTTAGGCCTTTTTACACCGTAAAGTGAACGGCCTTGCTTTCTATTTTCTACGCCGCTTGCGTCTAATGCGCCGCGGATGATGTGATATCTTACACCCGGTAAGTCCTTAACACGACCACCGCGAACTAACACGATGGAGTGTTCTTGCAAATTATGACCTACACCCGGAATATAAGCAGTTACTTCCATTTTGGAGGTTAACTTTACACGGGCAACCTTTCTCAAAGCTGAGTTTGGCTTTTTAGGGGTTGTCGTATAGACACGGGTGCAAACGCCACGCCTTTGCGGGCAGCTGTTTAAAGCCGGAGCTTTAGTTTTAAACTCCGTTTTGCTTCTGCCGTGTTTAATTAATTGATTTACTGTCGGCATTTATTTCTTTTCTCCTATTTTATTTTGCTTTCTCTTCAAATTCTCGCTTGATATTTTTGGTAGCTATACCTGTTCCTGCGGGAATTAAATGGCCTACGATTACGTTTTCTTTTAGGCCTTCTAAGTCGTCAACTTGCCCTTTGATAGCAGCATCTGTTAACACGCGGGTTGTTTCCTGGAAGCTGGCAGCTGATATAAATGATTCAGATGCTAGTGATGCTTTACTGATACCAAGTAAGATCGGTTTTGCAAAAGCAGGTTTTTTACCTTCTGCTTCTAAACGTTCATTTTCCTTTCTATACTCGGATTTGCTAACAATTTGGCCTTTTAAGAAGGTTGAATCACCAACTTCTTGGATCTTCACATTGCTTAACATTTGGCGAACGATAACTTCAATATGTTTGTCGTTAATCGTAACACCCTGTAAGCGGTAAACCTCCTGAATGGCGTTAAGCAAGAATTCCTGCACTTCTTGAATATCCTTCACGCGCAGCACGTCGTGTGGATCTATAGCACCATCGGTTAAAGCATCACCTTTTGCGACTTTATCTCCGGTGTAAACTCTTAAGTGTTTACCTTGCGGAATCGGGTAATGCTTTTCTTGTTGTATTTCCTCATTACTAAGGACTACCTCAGTCAAGCCCTTAGAAGAGGTTTCTAAGCGAATCACACCTGCAAATTCTGCGATAATGGCGGGGTTTCTGGGGGTTCTTGCCTCAAACAATTCTGCAATACGAGGCAAACCGCCCGTAATATCTTTTGTACCGCCTGATTCTTTAGCAATTTTTGCTAAAATATCACCCGCTTGGACTTCTTCACCTTCTTCAACTAATAAAATAGTATCAATAGTTAAAGGATAAGGAACTTTATCAATAATGATACGCGGGTTTTTGCGGCCCATCTTGCTGGCGGTAATTTTGCGTTCAATAATACCTGTTACTTTGTTACGCTCTTCTTGAAGTGTAATACCTTCTACAACATCAAGAAGTTTAATTTTACCGTTTCTTTCAGCAATCAAAGGAAGTGAGTGAGGATCCCATTCAGCCATAATGGTATCTTTGGTAACTTTTGATTTATCATCTACCAAAATTTTGGCACCGTATGGGATTTTATACTCTTTAACATTTCCTTTTTCATCTTCTACGAAGATAGAGCCGTTCCTTGAAAGACAGAGTTTATTTTCAAATCTGTCTTCAATAATTTTAATATCTTTAAAGGTAACTTTACCGTTAATTTCTGCCATCGCTTGAGAGCGGCTTAAAACACGTGACGCCGCACCACCGATGTGGAAGGTTCTCAAGGTTAACTGTGTACCAGGTTCACCGATTGATTGCGCTGCAATAATACCAACTGTATCACCGACGCGAGCTAATGCACCTGTTGCTAAGCTGTTACCGTAACATTTAGCACAAATACCGTGTTTGGAGTTACAAGTTAATACCGAGCGAACCCTAACGGATTCAACTTCGTTTTTCTTAACCAAATCACCTTGGGCTGCGGTAATAAGATCGCCGGCTTTAATAATTATTTCACCGTTTTTACCTTGAACATCTTCTAAAGATGTGCGACCGACTATACGCTCTGAAAGCGGTTCAATAATTTCTTCACCGCTCTTTAAGTCACGCAAGACGACGCCTTCGGTTGTACCGCAATCATCTTCGGTGACCACCAAGTTATGCCCGACGTCAATAAGACGCCTTGTCAAATAACCTGCATCAGCAGTTTTCAAAGCTGTATCTGACAAACCTTTACGACCACCGTGTGTTGAAATGAAGTATTCCAAGACAGACAAACCTTCACGGAAGTTTGCGGTAATCGGGTTTTCAATAATTTCACCTGCACCGCCGGTGAGTTTCTTTTGCGGTTTTGCCATCAAACCGCGCATACCGGCAAGCTGCCTGACCTGTTGCCTTGAACCGCGGGCACCGGAGTTAGCCATCAAGTAAACAGAGTTAAATTTCTGTTCCCCTTTCTTAACAGGTTTCTTTTCAACAGCAGCCATTTCTTCAAAAAGCTTTTCAGCAATATCATCGGTAACTTTTGTCCAGATATCAATAACTTTATTATACCTTTCGCCTTCGGTAATCGTACCGGTTTCTGCTTGTTCTTGAATTGCTTTAACTTTCTTTTGTGCTTCTTTAACTTTCTTTTCTTTATCGGAAGGAACTATCATGTCTGCGATAGAAATTGAAAGACCGGATTTGGTTGCATATTTGTAACCAAGGGCCATAATTCTGTCCAAGAATTGTACTGTTTCATAATGACCGTATTTAGGGTCTTTATAACAATCGCTAACCATTTTGGCAAGTTCTTTCTTACCAATATCTTTATTTAAGAAAGCCCAACCTTTCGGTAAAATTTGATTGAAGATGATGCGACCGACTGATGTATAATCAGTCCACTTAGAAGCATCTTTACCTTCGTTCATATTTTTAGTTATACCGGCAACTTTGATTTTTGCGTGTAAAGAAATTTTACCGTATTCCAAAGCGGTTAAAGCATCTTCTTTATCGGCAAAAAGCATCCCTTCACCTAAATCTTTGTCTTTGATTTTGGTAATATAGTTAATACCTAAAACCATATCGTGTGAAGGGCTGGCAATAGGTCTGCCTGAAGCCGGTGATAAAATGTTATTAGTTGCAAGCATTAAAGTTCTTGCTTCAATTTGTGCTTCAATAGTTAAAGGAACGTGAACAGCCATCTGGTCACCGTCGAAGTCAGCGTTAAAAGCTGCACAAGTTAACGGGTGAAGTTGTATGGCTTTACCTTCAATTAACACCGGCTCAAATGCCTGAATACCCAAGCGGTGCAAAGTAGGAGCACGGTTTAAAAGAACGGGGTGGTTCTTTGTAACTTTTTCCAAAATATCCCAAATTTCAGGGCTTACTCTTTCAAGTTTCTTTTTAGCGGCTTTTAAAGTTACACCTTCCTTTTTCATCAATTCGCCGATGATAAAAGGTTTAAAGAGTTCCAAAGCCATAAGTTTCGGTAAACCGCATTGATTAAGTTTTAAGCTAGGACCAACAACAATAACTGAACGACCGGAATAGTCAACCCTTTTACCGAGAAGGTTTTGGCGGAATCTACCGTGTTTACCTTTAATGGAATCTGATAAAGATTTCAAAGGTCTGCCACCGGGTCCTAAAAATACTTTACCGCGTGCACCGTTTTCAATTAAAGCATCAACTGCTTCTTGTAATAAGCGCATTTCATTATAAACCATTACTTTAGGTGCTTGTAAGGATTTAATATGTTTTAAGCGGTTATTTCTGTTAATAATGCGTCTATATAAATCGTTTAAGTCAGATGCGGCAAAACGACCACCGTCAAGAGGAACTAAAGGCCTTAAATCCGGCGGAATAACAGGAAGAACAGATAAAACCATCCACTCGGGTTTATTACCGGAATCTCTAAATTCCTTCATCATTTTAATACGGCGGATAAGTTTTGTTCTTTCTGCTTCACTTTGTGTCTCTTTTAATGTAGCTTCAAGAGCAGGAATTTCTTTATTAAAATCTAAACTTGCAAGTAAAGCTTGAATTGCAGGTGCACCGATATCGGCTTTAAGTTTTGAACCGTATTTTTTGCGTGCTTCGCGGACTTGTTCTTCTGATAAAATATCACCTTTTTTGAAGTCCGTTCTGCCGGTTACGGAATCAACTGCGTCTTCAAGAACTACATAGCTTGCATAGTAAACAACCCTTTCAAGGTCAATAGTTCTCATATCAAGCAAGACACCGATTCTTGACGGGGTTTTCTTTAAAAACCAAACATGGGTTACAGGAACGGCAAGTTCAATATGCCCCATTCTTTCGCGGCGAACTTTTGATTCGGTAATTTCAACACCGCATCTGTCACAGCACATACCTTTAAATTTGACCCAACGATATTTGCCGCAAGCGCATTCATAATCCTTTGTAGGACCGAAAATGCGTTCACAGAATAAGCCGTCTCTCTCCGGTTTTAAAGTTCTGTAATTGATTGTTTCCGGTTTTTTAACTTCACCATAAGACCAAGATAAAATTTGCTCCGGGCTTGCAATACCTAATTTAATGGCATCAAAATCAAAGAAGTTAAGTTCATTTGTTTTTTTAGTTTTCTTTGTTTCCATCATTTTATGCTCCTATTTAACCTTCTCTTCTTTTTCTACGACAGGAGTTTTAGAGTTCGTTTTTCTAATTCTCGGCAACTCCACGCTAAGCCCTAGGGCTTGTAATTCTTTTACAAGAACTTTGAAAGATTCCGGTACACCGGGTTGTGTCGGTAATTGACCTTTTACAATAGCTTCATACATTTTTGTTCTGCCGTTAAAATCGTCTGATTTAACTGTTAAGAACTCTTGTAAAGTATATGTAGCACCATAACCTTCAATGGCCCATACTTCCATTTCACCGAATCTCTGACCGCCGAATTGTGCTTTACCGCCCAAAGGTTGGCGTGTAATTAAACTATAAGGTCCTGTTGAACGGCTATGTACTTTATC
Source organism: Elusimicrobiaceae bacterium (assembly GCA_045605325.1). Classification (GTDB taxonomy): domain Bacteria; phylum Elusimicrobiota; class Elusimicrobia; order Elusimicrobiales; family Elusimicrobiaceae; genus Proelusimicrobium. The sequence goes on along the minus strand of JAZUPU010000032.1, from coordinate 58,635 downwards.
TTCAACTAAGTGAATAAGTTTCATAATGTACATATAACCGATTGTAACTTTTTCTTCAAAAGGTTCACCGGTGCGACCGTCATATAAAGTTATACGGCAATAATCATCCGGTAAATATTGTTCCGGTACACCTTTTTTGCGTAAAACATCTTTTGCTTTTCTGATTTGTTCTTTTACTTCTTCTTCACTCGGACCGTCAAACACAGGGGTTGCTGTATTGATATTTAAGTGGTGAGCTGCCCAACCGAGCATAACTTCTAAGAGCTGACCCACGTTCATTCTTGACGGGATACCTAAAGGTGAAAGAACGACATCAAGAGGTGTACCATCAGGCAAGTAAGGCATATCTTCTTCCGGTAAAATTCTTGCAACGATACCTTTGTTACCGTGGCGGCCGGAAAGTTTATCACCGACTTGAACTTTGCGTTTTGAAGCAATAAATACTTTTACTGATTTATTGACTACAACTGCTAAGTTTTCATCACCTGCTTGCAATAGTTTAATATTTGCAATATATTTGTTAAGTGCCTTTTCTTCTAAATCTTTATAAAGGCTGGTGATAGATTCCTGTGCTTTCTTTAATTCTGCTGCTTTAGAATATTTTTCTTTAGCTTCTTCCAAAGCAATTGCTTTTGCTTCTTGTACGGAGGAAAGATCTGCATTATATTCATCGCGGATTTCTTTTAATTTCTTAACAAAATTAGACATTCTGTCATTTTTTGTTTTAATAATTTTTTCCAATTCCGAATCAATATTAGCAATGGCTGCGTGTTTCTCTTTAGCGGAAACGGCTTCAACAACTTTTTTGGTAATCTTTTCAATTTTATCGTCAAAGTTCTTTTCCATACGGACAAAAACTCTTGTACCGATAACTTTACCTGTTGTGCCGGGCGGAACGCGTAAAGAAGCATCAACAACATCATCAGCTTTTTTGCCGAAGATTACTTTGAGTAATCTTTCTTCCGGTGTAAGTTGTTGTTCACCTTTCGGTGTAACTTTACCTACCAAAATATCACCGGGACCTACAACTGTTGCCGGTAAAATAATACCGTCATTATCCAAATGAGCTAAAGTATCATTGGCAATATTCGGAATATCTTTTGTAATTTCTTCCGCACCGAGTTTTGTACTTCTTGCATCAGTTGAAAATTCGTGTAAGTGTATAGAAGTTAAAATATCTTCTTTCACTAAACGATTAGAAATCAAAATAGCGTCTTCGTAGTTATAACCTTCCCAACTCATAAAGCCAACAAGCAAGTTACGACCTAATGATAAGATACCGTCTTTCATTGCAGGACCGTCAACCAAGGTTTGCCCTTCTTTTACGATATCGCCTGTTTTTACAAGAGGTCTGTGGTTAATACAAGTATCTTGGTTAGACCTTTTATATTTAACAAGTTCATAAGTATCATATCTGGGTCCTTTTTTATCTGCTGCTTCAACAACAATTAAATCTGCAGAAGATAAAACTACTTTACCTGCACGTTTTGCAATGATTGTTGTGCCGGAGTCATGTGCTACGATTTCTTCAATACCTGTACCTACTAAAGGTGCTTCGGTATTAAGTAAAGGGACACCCTGACGTTGCATGTTACAACCCATCAAAGCACGGTTTGCGTCATCGTGTTCCAAGAAAGGAATTAAAGCTGCTGAAACGCTGATAACTTGCAAGGGTGAAATATCCATATAGTCAACTTCCGTAGGGGTAACAATAGGATAATCTGCCCTAACACGGCAAGCAACTTGATCGGTAGCCAAATTACCTTTTGCATCCAACGGAGTATTTGACTGTGCTACCATAAAATCGTCTTCAATATCGGCTGTTAAATAATCAACTTCATCGGTTGCTTTACCGTTTTTGACTTTTCTAAACGGGGTTTCAAGCAAACCGTATTCATTAACTTTTGAATAACAAGCTAAAGAGGTAATCAAACCGATGTTCGGACCTTCAGGGGTTTCAATCGGGCAAAGACGACCATAATGAGTATAGTGAACGTCGCGGACTTCAAAGCCGGCGCGTTTTCTGTTTAAACCACCGGGACCTAATGCTGATAAACGCCTTTTATGTGTAAGTTCTGATAGAGGGTTAATTTGGTCCATAAACTGTGAAAGTTGATGGGTACCGAAAAACCTTCTCATACAAACACGGATTTGTTGATCATTGACTAAAGTTCTTGGGGTAATTTTCCTGTTACCGTTTTCTTTAGTCATCTTATCGCGAACGATTTTCGCCATTTGTGATAAACCGATGCGGACTTGGTTTTCCAAAAGTTCGCCGATACCGCGTACACGCCTGTTTCCTAAATGGTCAATATCGTCTATTTTAAAGGTGAAATCTTTATACATTTCATTTGAAACTTCTTCACCTGCGTTTAATGCCAAAAGATATTGCAAAGTAACGATAACATCTTGTGTAGATAAAGTTCTTGCATTGTCTTTAGGTTTTGCAAATTCTTTATTTTGTTTGGCTAATTTTTCAAAGAAATAATCAAATTTTTTGTTGATTTTAAAGCGGCCGACAAAGCTTAAATCATACCTTTTAATATTCTTAAATATTAAGCTATCCAAAAAGTGTTCGGCTTGTTCTTTAATGATAAAATCTTGCCCGCGCATTTTCCTGTAAACTTCATATTGGGCTTCGCCTTTAGTTTTCGGTTCATCTTTTTTGCTAGCTTCCAAAGTAACTAAAATACCGGGGTTATCTTGGCGAGGGTTACCGCTTAAAACCTTAATTGTTTTAATTTTATTTTCTATTAATATACCAAAGGTTTTATCATCAATCGGGGTTGAGGCCTTTTCATCTAAGTTCCAAAGGACTTCACCTTGATCATTAACGATATCTTCAGCTGCATAGCGGCCGACGACATTATCAATATCGTTTAATTTTACTTGTACAGTTTCCGTAGGGTAGAATGCCTGTAAAATTTGTGCATTTGTTTCAAGGCCGCAAGCGCGTAAGAAAGTTGTTGCTAAGAATTTTTTCTTTTTATCAATACGCACCCACAAAACGTTGGCTATATCAAATTGAAATTCAATCCACGCACCTCTGTAAGGAATAATGCGTGCGACATATAATTTTTTACCGAGTGTACTTTGTTGTTTTTCTTCGTCTTCTTCAAAGATAATACCAGGGGATCTGTGAAGTTGGCTTACTACAACGCGTTCATCACCGTTATAAACGAAGCAACCGGCTTCTGTCATAACCGGTAAATCACAAAGAAGTATATCTTCTTCTTCAGCTTTAATAAAATCTCTTGAACTTTTATCTTTTTTTACTTTATAAAAACTTAAACGCAAAGTAGCTTTTAAAGGAACGCTGTAAGTGCCGTCCCTGTTAATAGCTTCCATTGGGGAAGAATACTTTTCTTCACCGACGATATATTTTACAAAATCTAATCTCATGCTCCCGTCTGGGGCTTCTATCGGGAAAATATCTTCAAATACGCCTTGAAGGCCACGTGTTTCCCTTTTTTTAGGGTCTGTATATCTTTGCAAAAAATTGTTAAATGATTGATGTTGCATGGCAAGCAAATGTGTCATTGCAACTTTGGTTTTAATTTTGCCGAAATTTAATTGTTCCATTTTATTTGGTCCCTACCTGCTTCGGTGCATTCCCTGTTTAATGCACAAAGACCTAAACCCCCGAAAGGGTTTAGGTCTTGATATTTTTTAGTTGAGTTCTACGACGCCGCCAGCTTCAGTAATTTTCTTTTTCATTTCTTCTGCTTCAGCTTTTGCAACGCCTTCTTTCACTGCTTTAGGTGCGCCTTCGACTAAATCTTTGGCTTCTTTAAGACCTAAACCGGTGATTTCGCGAACGATTTTGATTACTGCGATTTTCTTTGCAGCATCAACTGATTTGAGAACGACGTTAAATTCGTCCTTTTCTTCTGCGGCGGCAGCGGCACCGGCAGCAGGGGCTGCAGCAACTGCTACAGCGGCGGCTTGTGCCTTTACGCCGAATTTTTCTTCAACTGCTTTAACGAGCTCAGAAAGCTCAAGTACTGTCATTTCTGCAATAGCATTAAGAATTTCATCTTTTGTTAATTTTGCCATTTTTTTATTCCTTTCATTTTTGAGTAGCTGCCTTCTGTTTAAGCCGAGCTTAAACCCGTGCATTTATCCTTTCGGACTACTACCGCTCTAAGGCGGGTTTGACTTTGCTTATTTTTTGCTGTTTTCAACAGCTTGCAGTACGTAAGCAAAATCTCTAATCGGGGCTTGAAGCACTTGTGCAGAACTTGCAACAACGCTGTATAAAGCGTTGGCGAGTTTGCCGATATTTTCTTCTTTACTACCAAGGGTAGCAAGAATTTTAATCTGCGCTTCATCATACCAAGTACCGTCGGTAAAGCCAGCCCTGATTTTAAAGGCCGCATTGGTTTTTGCAAACTCAGTTAACCCTTTAGCGGACAAGGCAACATCGCCGTCTTTTTTCAAGATGGCAACAGCTGTCGGCCCTTTTAAAAGGGAAGCGTCAACACCTTCAATACCGGCTTGTTTCAAGGCATGTTCTAAGATAGAATTGCGTTCAACTCTAAATTTACATTTAGCGTCTGCAAGTTTACCTCTTAAACCTGCAAGTTCTGTGAACTTGCAACCTTGATATGCGGTAAAGAAAATGCCAGCGGCTTCTTTAATGTCGCTTGCTAAACTGCTGGACCTTTCTTTTTTTTGTTCTTTTGTTAAGTTCATACTTTTAACAATTTACTACTTTACTACTTTTGCCTTTGTTTTTTTGTTTATATAAACGCAAAAAACGCGGGCAAAAAACCCATTAACATACAGTTAAAACTGCTGTTTAAAATTCCCGTCGTAAAATACCCTTTTGGGCTTTACATTTTTAAGCGGAAAACGGGCGCTTAAAGCACCATTAACTTACAAAAATTGCTTTAAGTCCCAATACATCTTTAAAATATTATATCAAATTAAGCTGCCATTTGCAATAAGCAAAGATTATCCGCAAACTATTAATGTAATTATAGCATATTTTGATTAGTTTGTATAAGAAATTGGAAATTTGCAATTACTGTTTATTGCCGGCTAATTCTTTTTGGTAAATTTTGATTTTTCTTTTCCTATAGTACCGAGATGTCGCTTCGCTCCACGTTCTTCTTGGTACTCGTCGTCAAAGAGAAAATCAAAATTTCCTCAAAAATATTTGCCGGGCTGGAGTGCACGATTTGGTTTTATGGCATTATTTGGCTTTGATTTATTTGATTTGTTCCAATTAAATTCTCATTTTGAGGTTTAATACCGGCAATATTTAAATAGAGTACCGTAGCAAAACAAGGTAAAAAAGTTGCAATAAAAACTGTAAATAATGCCTCAGTTAAATTAACTACAATGTTAATCTCTATTACCCTAAATATAAAGTTAAAGCATGTTAAGAGAATTATTAGTAATACTAATGTTAATTGTAATAAAATTATTTTAATAGTTATATTTAACCAATTATGATATGCCAAGGAAACATTTTGTGCTACTATTTTCCAAAACTTGCCGTTTTGGCAAATAACCCCATATACAGAGGTAAACCACATAGGACCTAGGAAAAAGAAAAAAGGAATAAAAATTATCGAATACCATTTACCAAGCAAAAGTATTGAAATAAATAAGGCAGCAAAATCTATGACAACTAAGATGATATTAACAAATATTATTCTCCATAATTTTCTGCAACATTCAATAAAAGTTTCTATTATCAAACTTTGCCCTAATAAAATTTTATTTCTAATAATGAGTATTGCCCAAAAACAAGTTAAATAGAAAGTTCCCAAAACAAACAGTCCCCATAAAAATACCGGTAAAGCTTGTTCCTTCGTAACATTTAAAGAGGCAGGGTTTTTAATTGATGCAAACAGTATGGTAAATATTTCTTTGCCGCCCATTAACGAGGCTATACTGCCACAAATGCTGACAAAAAACACCCAAACTAAATATACCCATATTAAGGTTAATAATGTTTTACGTAAAACAGAGATACTTTCCAAAAAAATGGCTTTAAAACTTTTATTCATAAAATTTCCTCAAAAATACTTGCTGAATATTGCACACAGTTTGGCTTTATGGTATTATCTGGTTTTGATTCGTTTGATTTGATTGATTTGTTTCAATTAAATTCTCTGTTTGCTGCGGCTTAATACCAGCTAAATCTAAATAGAATACGGTGTAGAAACAATATGAAAATATACCCATACAAAATTGGAAGATAGAAAAAAGTGCTCCTAATAATTTTTCCAATTGTGTTCCTTCAAATATAGAAATGCCCAAAGCAATCACAAAAAAGATACCCATATAACAGCATGAAAACAAAAAGGAATAACCAAAAATTCTGCCCCACTTTGCAAAACCGAAAGAAAAGGATTTGGAAACAATTTCCCAAAATTTACCTTCCCTAAATAAAAGACCGTAAAAGGACATCAGCAAAGAAGGCCCCACTATTATACCCAAAGGTAACAAAAGTACAGATAACAATAAGAAATACTTTGACACAAAATAACTTAATAGACCTATCACAGCAAAGAATATTGCAAAAAAACCTAATATAAGTATTAAAAACAAAGCAAGTTTTAAAAATTTTCTCATTGCTTCAAAAAAACTTTCTTTAAAGAAACTTTTATCTACTAATACATAATTTCTTATAATGAGCGTTATCCAAGCATACATAAGGTAAGATACAAAAGCAATTAAACCAAAAAATAATACTGCTCCGATAAGGAAGGGAATTTGAGCCGTTAGAAGAGATTTCAAATCATTTGCATTTTGTATTCCGCTCATCCCAACGGTTAATATAGTAACAATAACAGCAAGAATTATTAAAGCAAGAATTACTCCCCCTAATATTGCAGATACTCCCAAAGCAGGAAGAAAAGATTTTTTGAAAACCGCAAAAGAATCTGAAAGTATTTCACCGAAAGATTTTTCCATAAATAACCCCTTTTAAAAAATAGCTACCGAAAAATTATATTAAAAAAGTTTTTGTCTGTCAATAAAGACAAACCATAAGTAACAACCGGCAAGTATTTTGAGGAAATTTTGATTTTTACTACGACGACAAGTACCAAGAAGAACGGGAGAAAAGCGACTCTCGGTACTTTAGGAGCTAAAAAATCAAAATTTATTAAAAAGACGCAGACAGCACAAAACAACAAAACCGAACTTCATATTCTCCTCTTGCTTTTTTGCTTTTAAATAGTTATACTATTCTAGGGGAACAGGGGAAAGTATGCGTAAAAATCCACATATTTTAGAAGTAAACACACAACTTTGGCTAAATAAATTTTCAAAAGAGTTAGGCAAAAAAATAACTCTTGCCGACGTTCCGCAAAGTTATTTAGAAGAAATTAAGTATTTCGGTTTTGATGCTTTATGGCTTATGGGTGTTTGGCAACAAAGCCCGGCAAGTGCCGAAATTGCAAGAAATCACCCAGACATTTTAAATTATCTTGCCAAAGTTAAACCTGATTTTGACATTAAAGATATTGGTCCCTCTTTATACGCAATTTACGATTATAAAGTTAACCCGGATTTTGGCGGGGAAGCGGCATTATTATCCCTTAAAAACCGTCTTAATGATTTAGGCGTAAAATTAATTTTAGATTTTGCCGGCAATCATCTTTCTTGTGATACACCTTATTTAAAAACTAATCCGGAATATTTTATAAGCAAACCGGGTATTAAACCACAGGAAGAAGGTTTATTTTTTAAAGGTCCTAACGGTCAATATTTCGCACATGGAAGGGATCCGCATTTTTATTCGTGGAGCGATACCGCACAATTAAATTTATTTAACCCAAAAACGCGCGAATTTTTAAATAATATTTTGAAATATCTTTTTACTTTATGTGATGGCTTACGTTGCGATATGGTTATGTTGATGCTTAACAAGGTCTTTGCGGAAACTTGGAAAATGTATCTTGACAGCCCTCAACCGCAAGAAGAATTTTGGCCTAAAGCAATCAAAGAAATTAAAGAAAAAAATAATTATTTTACCTTTCTTGCCGAAGTTTATTGGGGGCTTGATTGGGAAGTGCAGGAAATGGGTTTTGATTATACTTATGATAAAACTTTATATGACCGCTTACTACTTTCCAACGCACAAGATATTCAAGGGCATTTGAATGCGGAACATTTATATCAAAAACGCTCACTCCGTTTTATATCAAATCACGACGAAGAAATGCCGATAAAGGCCTTCGGGGCAGAAAAGTCCCGTGCTGCAGCAGCCGCTTGTTATACTATTGAAGGTGCCCGTTTGTTTACATTAAAACAAATTTACGGTGCAACGGTTAGGTATCCAATTCAATATATCCCAAAAGAAGAAAAAGATTTAAAAGTAGTTGCATTTTATGAAAAATTTTTACGTGTTATAAATGATCCCTGCTTTCACGGCGGTCAATGGTCTTTAAAGCCGATTGGTGCCGTCAGCAAAGATGATTTAACTTTTAAAAATATTTTGGCTTGGATTTGGATTCAAAGCACTTGCTGTAAATTTGTTTTTATTAATTACAGCGATAAACCGTCAAATTTTAAAATTAATGCTGATAAATTCCCAAAAACGAGCAAAGAGCAAATCAGATTTACCGAAGAACTTTCAAATATTGTTAACGAATTGCCTATATCTGCCTTTAAGCAAGACGGCGGTTTGCCTGTTTCTCTAAAACCTTTTGAAACCAGAATTTATTCTTTTGAGTTTTAAAGGTTACAAGAGTAAAAACCATTTATATTATTAGGCACATATACTATTGAATCGCACTTTAATAACTCGGAACAAAAACCACTCATATTATATTCATAACAAAGTAATTTGTTTTCCGGACGGGCATCAGTAACAATTTCCCTAAATGAAAATCCTGACTTTTGATATTTCCCTGTTTTTCGTAGAGAAATTAAATTTGCACCATCGTTCTGAATAAAAATTATGTTTTTATTATTTGAAAGACAATCATTTTTATTGTGAAATGTCTCAAAATCTTCGCAACCACCCCTTTCATAACCACTTAAATTAATATCTAAATCATCAAAATTTGTTGCAAATGTTCCGTTTGCTAAATAATATCTTTGTTGCGCTTCGTGTAATGCTTTAACGTTTATTAATAATTCACTAGCTTCTGATTTTTCTTTTGCGCGCCTATATTGCGGTAAGGCAATTGCAGCTAAAATCCCGATAATTAAAATAACTACTAATAATTCAAGTAATGTAAAACCTTTGTTACCTTTCTTTATTCCTTTCATAAATGTCCCCAAATTAATTTATACAGTGTTTTTAATTTCGCTACATATATATTTTAGAAAAAAAAAAAAAAATAGTCAAGCGAAATTTTATTGTCGTAAAATTGACTTTATATCAGGGAATTTTTGGTTGTTAAATAAAATGTTAATTATTCTGTGCAGCCAACGGCAAAAAAATTAGGGCAGTTTAAAACAGGATTATCACTGAAAATTCCGTCAACTTTCCAAGCTTGAAGTTTGTGGTAAGTTTGTAAATCATTAACGGTATAAACTAAAACTTTTAAATTATTTTTATGGCAAATTTCAATAAATTTTTTTGTTACTCTTTTTGCACTTATATTTACACTTTTCGCTTTTAAAGAAAGGGGTGTTTTTACTTCAAAATTACGTGTCAAAACACCGATATTTATTTGTTTATCTAAAGCACGAATTTTTTGTAAAGTAGGGACATCAAAAGAAGAAATTAAAATTTGGTTTTGGTTAATATTTTTTGCTTTTGTAATTTCCGCTAAAATTTGGGTTTCAATGTCTGGATAAATATTATTATCATTTTTTATTTCTAAATTTAAAGTAAAATTTTTCGGTGTAATTTTTAGTAAATCGGCAAGTGTGGGAATATTAAATTTTTTTAAATAATCGTAACTGCGGTCCTTAATTTGTTTACCGTTTTTAAAATTGTAATCGTGATATAAAACAAGTACGCCGTCTTTAGAGCGTTGAATATCTGTTTCAAGCCAAGTTGAACCTAGTTTAAATGCCAAGTTAAAAGATTCTAATGTGTTTTCTTTAGCGTAGGCACTTGCCCCACGATGTGCAATTATTAACATAATTAAAAGAAAGTTGAATATAATTTATCGTAAACTTCTTGCGGAACTTCACGCCCCGGAACAAGCATACGCCCGGCAATATTGCCGTGAAAATCAGAACCGCCGGAAACAAGCAAATTATATTTTTTTGCGATTTGCAAAAGTTCCTCGCGCATTGCTTCGCGGTGTGAAGGGTAATAAACTTCTATGCCGTCAAGCCCCCAAGAAGCCCACTTTTCAAAATCCCAATATTCCTTTACAAGACCGGGATGTGCAATAAAACATTTACCACCGGCTTGTTTTATTGTATCAATAGTTTCTTTAACTGTTGCTGCCATAGGCGGAACATATGCTATACAACCTTTACCTAAATATTTTTTAAAGATATCAGAGCGCATATAACCTAAACGGTGCCGACGTAAACAATCGGCAACATGTGCGCGGGAAGAAACACCTTTTGCAATTTGCAAAACTTCGTCTTCCCTTATTTTAATTTTATTTTCTTGCAAGAGTTTGATTGTTTTTTTTACGCGCTCAAGCCGCATTGCAGCATTATTTTCAAGCAATTTAAGTAAAGCGGGATTTTGCGGGTCAAAGTTATAACCGACAAAGTGTAAATTATCGTGATCGCAAGTGCTGATTTCCACACCGTTAACAAAAAGAATATTATATCTTGCAGCTTTAGTGCGGGCTTCTTCAAGACCTAAAATACAATCGTGATCAGTTAAAGACATCATTTCCACCCCGGCTTTGCTGTAAGTATATAACAACTCTGCAATACTTACCGCACCGTCTGAATATCTGGAGTGGGAATGTAAATCAATTATCGGCATTAAACCCTTTCAACCGCAGTTACTTGGGGGATACTTTCTTTTAAAAATGCCTCTATTCCGTTTTTGATTGTCATTGTTGCCATCGGGCATCCGGAGCAAGCCCCTTGTAATTTAACCTTTACAATGCCGGTTTTTTCGTCAAAAGAAACGAATTCCACATCACCGCCGTCTGCTTGCAAAGCAGGGCGGATTTTTTGAATTAAAGCTATAATTTGTTTTTCCATAAATACCTTTTAATTATGCGCCGCCCTTTAAAGAGCGGCGCAAAATATTTTATTTAGTTTGTGTTTTTTCTTCTAAAGAAAGATCTTGCTTTCCTTTCTCTTCTTCTTCCTTAACTACGGGGGTTACTTTTGCAATCTTATCCCCTTCGTCAAGTTTTACTAAACGCACTCCTTGAGTATTCCTACCCACAGAGCGTATTTCTTCACAGCGGATACGGATTGCCATACCCTTTTCGGTAATAACCATTAAGTCCTTTGATTCATCAACTAATTTGATACCTACAACTTTGCCGTTTCTTTCACTTGTTTTAATAGTTATAACACCCATACCGCCGCGGCGTTGTGATTTGTATTCGCTAAAGGCGGTGCGTTTACCGTAACCGTTTTCACATACGGATAAAACATCCGGTTGCTCTCCATCCCTTTCGGAATGTTCCATACCGATTACGACATCACCCTCTCCAAGGCGTATTGACCTTACACCGCATGCGGCGCGACCCATACTGCGAATTTGGTTTTCATCAAAGCGGATGGATTTACCGTTCTTTGTGGCAACAATAATATCTGATTTACCGTGTGTTTCTTGTACGGAAACCAAAACATCGCCTTCATCTAAACCTATTGCAATGATACCTTTACGGCGTATATTTGCAAAGTTTTCCAAACCAACGCGTTTCATAGTACCGAAACGGGTACACATTGTAAGGTAAGTTTCCCCTGCATTTTTGGGGTCAAAATCCTTAAACGCAACAGCAGAGGTTACCTTTTCTTCCCCGGAAATTTGGAGCATATTAACAATTGCCTTACCTTTACCTTGGCGGTTACCTTCAGGTATTTCATACGCCTTTAAGGCAAAAACTCTACCGCGGTTCGTAAACATCAAAATAGTTGCGTGGCTTGATGTTACAAAAAGATGTTCAATAAAATCTTCCTCTTTTGTTTTGCCGCCGATAATCCCTTTACCGCCGCGGTTCTGCGAACGGTAAGTGTCAAGCGGGATGCGTTTTGCATAACCACCGTGGGAAAGTGTAATAACAACTTCTTCTTCCTCAATAAAATCTTCTATTGAGAAATCCGTAACATCTGTTGAAATTTCTGTACGGCGTTCATCACCATAGTCCTTTTTCATTTTGGTAAGTTCATCAACAATAATGTCTAAAATCTTTTGCGGATTACCTAAAATGTCTTGAAGTTCAGTTATTAATGCTTTTAAGTCCTTTTGTTCTTGCTCAATTGCAATAGAGGATAATTGTGTAAGTTGATGCAAGCGCATATCCAAAATTGCTTGGGCTTGCGGCTCTGTAAATTTAAAGCGCGCCATTAAATTAATGCGGGCTTCTGCAGCATCTTTTGACTTACGAATAATAGCAACAACTTCATCCAAATTTGCGATTGCCAAAAGTAAACCGTCTAAAATGTGGGAACGTTTTAATGCCTTATTTAAATCAAAGCGCGTTCTGTTTGTAATAACTTCTTGACGGTGGCGGATATATTGGCGCATTGCTTCTTTCATACTCAAAACGCGTGGTTTACCGTCAACAATAGCAAGCATATTTACACCAAAAGATGTTTGAAGCTGTGTATGTTTAAATAATTGGTTTAATACAACTTGACCGGTTGCCTCGCGTTTAAGTTCAATTACAAGGCGCATACCGCGGCGGTCTGATTCATCGCGAATATCTGAAATTTCTGTAATCTTTTTATCTTTAACAAGGCCGGCAATTGTCTCAATTAAAACAGTTTTATTAACTTGATAAGGAATTTCAGTTACGATAATTGCTTCACGACCTCCTTTGATTTCCTCAATCTCGGCACGGGCTTGAATTTTTAAAGAACCGCGGCCGGATTCAAAATAATCATAAACACCTTTTGTACCGCGTAAAATACCGCCGGTAGGGAAGTCCGGCCCTTTGACAATTTGCATCATTTCTTTTGTAGAAATTGCAGGGTTCTTAATCAAAGCAATGATACCATCGCAAATTTCTGCTAAGTTATGTGTAGGAATATTTGTTGCCATACCTACCGCGATACCGTTTGAACCGTTAACTAAAAGTTGCGGCATTTTTGCAGGTAAAACTGCCGGTTCCATTAAAGAACCGTCGTAGTTCGGAACAAATTTAACTGTATCTTTATCTAAATCTTCTAAAAGTTCATCGGCAATATGATTTAAGCGGACTTCGGTATAACGCATAGCAGCTGGGCTATCACCATCAATAGAACCAAAGTTTCCTTGCCCGTTAACAAGGGTATTTCTTATTGAAAAATTTTGTGCCATACGAACTAAAGCATCATAAACTGAACTATCCCCGTGCGGATGGTATTTACCCAAAACATCACCGACTACACGCGCAGATTTCTTAAACGGTTTATTATATTTTAAACCCATTTCCTGCATTGCATATAAAATGCGGCGGTGTACAGGTTTTAAACCGTCTCTTGCATCCGGCAAAGCACGCCCTATAATAACACTCATTGCGTAATCAATATAGGAATTACGCATTTCCTCGCCGATATCGCGCTGGTGTATTTGGTCAAATAATTCTGTGGAATTTGTTTGATTGTTAGTATTATCTGTCATAAAAACTCCTAAATATCTAAATTGATAACTTCAAGGGCATGTTTTTCAATAAAAGCCCTGCGGGGTTCAACTTTATCACCCATAAGCATTGCAAAGACCTTTTCAGTATCTGCGGCATCTTCAATAGCAACGCGGACAAGTTTGCGTTTTGAAGGATCCATAGTAGTTTCCCAAAGTTGTTCTGGGTTCATTTCACCGAGACCTTTATAACGCTGTATCGTTGCACCTTGTGTACCGACATCTTTTGCAACTTTTAAAAATTCTTGTAAAGAGAAAATTAAAATATCTTTTTTACCGTCGTTAATAGTAAACAAAGGTGTGCCTTTGCGTTTATCTTCGGTAACGAAAGCAAATTGGTCTAAAGTATAACCAAGCGCTTTTAATTTATTTTCATTTACTAAAATTTTTGTAAGTTCTTTAAGTGATTGATAATCCGGCTCTAAAGCATCATTATCAATTTCCATTTCCGGAATACCTTTGGCAAGTAAATCTTCCCTTCTTTCATTTCTTACTGTTGTTTGATAATCCCTAAATTCTTGATCACTGTAAAAATATTTAAAACTGTTGTTTTCCAAAGTAACTCTAAATACGGGGATTTGCCCGCCTTCTTTAAACTTATTATAATCTTTAAGTGTCAAACCTTTAAGCTCTATCCTCATATTTAAATCTTCAAGTTCTTTTAAGATTTGGAGTAAAGTTTTAATTTGATCTTTAGTTAAATCTTCACCTTTTGCATTTTTTGCATTAACGGCTTGGAGTGCCTCTTTAAATAACCAAGTTTGCATTTGTTCTTCGGTTTGCATATAATCTTCCATCTTACCTTTTTTGATTTTGTATAAAGGCGGTTGGGCAATATATACATGGCCTTGTTCAATAAGCGGCTTTAATTGGCGGTAAAAGAAAGTTAAAAGCAAAGTTGTAATGTGTTGTCCATCAACATCAGCATCAGCCATCAAAACAATTTTATTGTAGCGGAGTTTTTTAATATCAAAACCGCCTTCACCTTCACCGACACCTGTACCGATTGCTGAAATCAAAGTGCGGATTTCTTCATTTGATAAAATTTTAACAAGTTGTGCTTTTTCTACGTTTAAAATTTTACCGCGTAAAGGTAAAATTGCCTGGAAAATTCTGTCCCTGCCTTGTTTAGCGGAACCGCCGGCTGATTCACCTTCTACTATAAATAACTCGCATCTTTCCGGTGTTTTTTCCTGACAATCAGCAAGTTTACCGGGTAAACCACCGCTTTCCAAAGCACCTTTTCTGCGGGTTAAGTCCTTTGCTTTTCTGGCTGCCTCACGTGCTACTGCGGCACCGATTGTCTTTTCACAAATTGCGCGTGCGGTTTTTGGGTTTTCTTCAAAGAAAGTTGATAATGTATCACCGACAATTGAACGAACTATACCGTCAATTTCCGAGTTACCGAGTTTTGTTTTTGTCTGCCCTTCAAATTGCGGATGAGGAATTTTAACTGATAAAACTGCCGTTAAACCTTCCCTTAAATCATCACCCTGAATATTTAAGTCCTTATTTTTAAGAAGTCCGTTATTTTTAATATAATCGTTAACAATACGCGTTAAAGCTGCTCTAAAACCGCTTAAATGTGTACCGCCTTCAATAGTATTAATATTATTAACAAAGGAATAAACATTTTCAGAATAACTGTCATTATATTGAATTGCAAAGGAAATATAATTATTATCAATTTCTTTTGTAATATAAATAGGTTCTTCATTAATAATTTTTTTATTTGTATTTAAGTATTTAACAAATTGGGAAATACCGCCTTCGTATAAAAATACTTGGCTTTTATTTTCAACTCTTTCATCTGTTAAAGTAATTCTTACACCGGCATTTAAAAACGCAAGTTCACGAAGACGATTTGCAATAGTATCATAAGAGAAAATATTATCGCCGAAAATTTCCCTATCGGCTTTAAATGTAACTTTTGTACCGTGTTCTTTTGTTTCACCGATAACTTCAACCTTACCTTCCGGTTTACCGCGTGTATATTTTTGGAAATGTACTTTACCGTCACGTCTAACTTCAACTGCAAGCCATTCCGATAAAGCGTTTACGCAGGATACACCTACACCGTGTAAACCACCGGAGACCTTATAAGCACCGCTGTCGAATTTACCGCCGGCGTGTAAAACTGTCATAACAACTTCCAAAGCACTTTTACCTTTAAGTTTAGGGTCTTTAACATTTTTCATCGGGTCAACAGGAATACCGCGCCCGTCATCTTGAATCATACAAACATTATCTTCTTTAATTACAACATTTATATGGCTTGCATTACCTGCTAAAATTTCGTCTACTGAGTTATCTACAACTTCATAAATTAAATGGTGTAAACCCGGCGCCCCTGTGGAACCGATATACATTGCCGGTCTTTTTCTAACTGCTTCAAGACCTTCTAAAACCTGAATTTTAGAAGAATCATATTCTTGTTCTAATTCTTTTTCTGATTTACTCATATATACTCCTTATTTAATTAAAATTTTTTTTATCCAAGGTTTGGAAAATTTTTTATTCAATTCTTTAATTATTTCTTGTTCTTTAAGTAAAAGTTCATGACGCGCTGTTGATGATTTAACTTTTACAAAAATATTTCCGCCTTGTACGGCATCAAGCTCCCAAAATTTTGCTTTATTTTTTAAAACAATAGGCCAAATATTATCAAGTAAAATTAAATTATTTAATTTTAAATTTAAACGGCTGTATTGTTTTGTTACCTCAGAAGCACTATGCCAACTAAATTCTTTTTTTATTTTCATTTAAACCCTTACAGGCATAATAATATATTTATAGTTTGTATTACCTTCCGGTTCTATTAATACGGGTTGTGTAGCATTTACAAAGGAAAAATTAACTTTATCCGTATCAATATTTTTTAATACATCTATTAAATATTGCGGGTTAAAAGAAGTTTCAAAATCTTCGCCGCTATAATTAACTTTAACTTCATCTGAAAAGGACATTTTTGAAGAATTTGCCGTAATTAAAATATTATTTTCGGTTAATTGATATTTTACCGTTCCGCCTAAATCACCGGCACAAACAGCAGCACTTTTTGTAGAAGATAAAATACTTGATGTCTCTGCTAAAAAGGTAATATTCTTTTTTGCCGGAATAACTTGTTCATAGTTTGGAAAATTACCTTCTATTAAACGGGAAATTAAAACAGTATCTTTTATTTTAAAACTTATTTGATTTGCAGAAGTTGTAACATCTATAACTTCATCTTCTTTAAATTTATTCAAACCGGTAAGTTTTAAGACCTCGTTTAAAATTTTGCTTGGAACAATAATTTTAAATTCATTAACACCTTCTAAAACAGGGTTTAAACATAAAGCCAAACGGCGGCCGTCAGTTGAAACAACTTCAAATTTTTCTTTAGTATTATTCCAAAGTAAACCGTTTAAAACATAACGAGTTTCTTGTGTAGAAGCGGAAAATATTGTTTTTTCTATCATTTCCTTTAACTTTAATGCCTTAATTGAAAATGACTGATTTTTTTCAATTTCCGGAATAATAGGATATTCTGATTTAGGTGTACCTATAAGCCAAAATTTTGAACGTCCGCTTTTAATATGTAATTTATTATCTTCATCACTTTCCAAAACAATTTCTTTACCTGAGGGTAAATTTTTTAATATATCTGAAAGATCTTTTAAAGGTACTGTTAAAGAACCATTTTCAATAACTTCAGCTTTAAAAGTATGAATAATAGCCATTTCCATATCAGTACGGGTTAATTTAATAGTACCATCTTGGGCTTCTATCAAAAAGTTAAATAATATAGGTAAAGTAGTTCTGCCGCCAACTGATGATTGTATAATTTGTATACCTTCAGAGAATTTTTCTTTAGTAATATTAATTTTCATATTATTATCCTTATTATTATATTGTTCTGTGAATTTAGTGGATAAATGTTAATTTACTATACAAATTTATTTTATAATTTGTTAATAGATTTTAAAATTCATCCACAATATCCACAAATAAAAAATTTATACACAAAAAATATTTAATTATCCCCAGCTTTTATTTCCTCTGTTATCAAGTTAATAACAGGGATAAAAAAGGTATTATTTTTAATTTCTTCTTTTACCTTTTCTTTAGCGTGAATAATTGTGGTATGGTCCCTATTGAATTCCCTCCCGATTTCAGGTAAAGATAAAGATGTTAATTCCGTTGCAAGGTACATAGCAATTTGTCTGGGCCAAGCAATAGAATTATTTTTCTTTTTAGAATTTAAGTCCTCTAAATTGACTTTAAAATGTTTACAAACAACTTGTTTTATTTTATTAATACTTATATTATATTTTTGTTGATCTAAATTTATAATATCAGCAAGAACTTCTTTGGCTATATTAACGGTTGCTGTTACACCGTGTATACTTGCAAAAGCTGTAAGACGATATAAACACCCTTCAAGTTCCCTAATATTTGCCTGTACACCTTGCGCTATAAAAGATAAAACATCATCTGAAATATCATAATTATTTAAATCTCTTTTATGACGTAAAATTGCAATCCTTGTTTCCAAATCCGGGCGTTTAATTTCGGCTGAAATTCCACTTAAAAGGCGGGAAGATAAACGCTCACTGAATTCAAGTTGGTTTGGTGTTTTATCACAAGTTAAAACAATTTGTTTTTGATTATTAAATAAGGAATTAAAGGTATAAAAAAATTCTTCTTCAGATCTGTTTTTACCAACTAAAAATTGTATATCATCAATAAGTAAACAATCAATATTTTCATATTGTTTATGGAAAGGTGTGGTTGATTTTTTTGCCATATGGTCTATACATTGAGTAAAAAAATCTTCTCCCGACATATATAAAACTTTTGCATAAGGGTTATTTTTTAAAAGTTCATTACCGATAGCGTGCAAAAGATGAGTTTTACCAAGCCCCGGTGCACTGAAAATTACAAAAGGGTTATTTGCACGGTTACCGATTTTTTTTACTACTGCCTCAGACGCTTTATAAGCAAATCGGTTTGAAGGACCTTCAATAAAACCCTCAAAAGTATAATGAGGATCAAGTTTACTTTCTTCCCTAGAAGTTTGCCTGCCGTAATTTTGATGAACAACTATCGGAGGTGCTTTAAAAACCTGCGGTTCTTCTTGTTTTTGAATAATATAATCAACGGTGCAAGGAAAATTTGTAATTTCTGTTAAAGCGTGTAAAATAGGAGTTTCATAACGGTCTTTAATTGTTTTAAGCCAAGCATTATTAGGAACTTCAAGTTTAAAAACACCTTCATTAAATTCCGCAATTTTCATGGGCTTAAGCCACATATCGCAAGTGTCTTTACCTAAAGTTATTTCTAACTTTTCCAGTAATTTAGCCCAAATTTCGTTTATATCGTTGTTTTCCACTTTCCGCACCTTATGTATGGTTTTGATGTAAAAATCAAATATAGTTTAATTTTAGCAGTTTTTTAGCAAAAAGTACAGTTTTTTATAAAATTATCCAAAATTATAAAAATTGTGCATAATTATTGTAATAAATGTTATAATATTTATATGGAACAGCATTTATTTATAACTGCCGTCGTCGCATTTGCTTTTGATAAAATATCCAAGTATTTTATCAAAAAAAATTGTTTTGAAAATAATTCCAAATTTGCTTTGTGGAATTCATCTTTTGCATTAATTGCCGGCATTTTGGTTTTCTATATTTTAAATTTTATGATGTCAAACGGTGCAACTTTTGGGCTTTCAAAAGGCACATTTTCTTTAATTATACTAATTACTTTAGGTTATATTTATTTTAACTACATAAAGGCAAAAAAAGCAGATAAACAGGCAAAAGATAAAATTATTGCCTTCAATTTGGACTGGGCGCAAACAATATATTTTGCCGCTTTTTTTGCATCAATAGTTATGTTCTTTTTCTTGCAGGCATTTAGAATACCGTCTGCTTCAATGAGGAACACTTTACTTGAAGGCGATAATCTCTTTGTAAACAAAGCATATTACGGTATGCGCTTGCCTTTTGTAAAGGAAAATTTTGTTAATTTTCACGACGTAAACCGCGGTGATATTATTATTTTCAGATTTCCGGCAAAAGATAGAAAACAATCAAATTGCGGCGAACCACAGTATGGTAGAGATTTTGTTAAAAGAGTTATTGCTTTGCCCGGTGAAAAAGTTGAAGTAAAGAATCAGACAATATATATAAATGATAAAGAACTCCCCCCCCAAGAATATGCTATTTTTGCCGAACACGATAAGATAGATATTGAAAATCCTTTGACTGAACAAGAATATCAAAAGTTATGGGAAGATCGTAAATTAGAGAAATTTTTCGGTATTTCTTTAAGAGATAGTTTTGGTCCTGTAATTGTGCCAGAAGGGCAATATTTTGCTATGGGCGATAATAGGGATTTTTCTTGCGATTCCCGCTTTTGGGGACCTGTTCCTAAAGAAAATATTAAAGGTAAGGCATGGCTCTTACATTGGCCTTTAAACAGATTTAGAATTATTAAATAAGTTTTCACGTGAAATCAAAATTTCAGCAAATTAAAAAGTTTTCATGTGAAAACTAATATAATTGACACTTTCAAAAATTTATTATACAATATTTGTATAAGGAGATATTATGAGTGAAATTGTCTGTGTAGCAAACCAAAAAGGCGGTGTGGGAAAAACTACTACCTCTGTAAACTTGGCTTATGCCTTAGCTTACCTCGGGCAAGAAGTCCTTTTAGTGGATTTTGACCCTCAGAGCAATGCAAGTTCCGGTCTAGGAGTTAATTTAAAGGAAGATGAAAAATCCGTTTATAATTTTCTAACCAAAACCGCTACATTTAAAGAAGTTGTACATCAAACATCTAATGAATTATTAGATATTTTGCCGGCAAATAAAAATCTTGCCGGTGCGGAAGTAGAGCTTGTCAATACTCCGCAAAGGGAAAAATTCTTAAAACAAGCCCTTGATGCTATTAAAAGGATGTATAACTTTATTATTATTGATTGCCCCCCCTCTCTTAGTTTGCTTACGATTAACGCTTTAGTTGCGGCAGACAGCGTAATAACTCCTATACAATGCGAATATTATGCTATGGAAGGTTTGGCTAATTTTATCAATACAACGGGCAAAGTCAAACAGTTTTTAAGCCCCAATTTAAAGGTGGACGGCGGTATTTTGACAATGTTTGATACCCGTATGAATCTTTCCAAACAAGTTAAGGAAGATGTTAGTAAATTCTTCGGTTCCAAAGTATACCAAAACCCTATACCGCGTAATATTCGTTTAGCGGAAGCACCGAGCTTTGGACAAAGCATATTTGAATATGAGCCCACTTGCCGCGGTGCCAGGGCATATCTTGATTTAGCAATAGAATTTTTAGTTCGCCGCGGTGCAAAAGCAGAGGATTATGAATCTTTTAAAACCTCTGTCAATAAGAATAATGATTTTGATTTCGGAGGTTAATTTATGAGAAACGCTTTAGGAAAAGGTTTAGATGCTTTGCTTGGCTCCTCTTTTGAAATGGAGCAGGAAATTAATAACGGTGGGGAAGGTAAAAGGAATATTCAAAAGATTTCTATTGACAAAATCATTCCTAACAGATATCAACCCAGAAAGACATTTAATGAAGACAGTTTAAAGGACTTGGCACAGTCAATTAAGCAACACGGTTTAACCCAGCCGGTAGTGGTTGTTTATGATGCCGGTCTTGATAAATATGAATTAGTAGTAGGGGAACGCCGCTTCAGAGCAAGCGAAATGGCGGGCTTTAAAGAAATTGATTGTATTGTACATACCAAACTTGACGACAAACAACTTTGCGCCCTTGCTTTAATTGAAAATATTCAAAGGGAGGACTTAAACCCCATTGAAACCGCCCTCGGTTACAAAAATTTGATGCAAAAATTCTTGGTTTCCCAAGTGGAACTTGCGGAATATTGCGGCAAATCAAAAGCGGCGGTATCAAATTCTTTAAGGTTGTTAAACCTTTCCCAAGAAATACAAAATGCCTTGCAAGACGGAACTATTACAGAGGGTCACGGTCGCGCACTTTTAATGGTTGGTGACGAGGGGAAAAGGGCAGTTTTGTTCAAAAAAATAATCAGTTCTAAAATGTCTGTCCGCCAGGCAGAAAATGCCGCAAGAACTATTTTGGAAGGCAAAACCTCTGCCCCAAAACAAAGCAAAGACCCCAATACAGTTGCTTTTGAACAGTCCTTGCAAGAGGCGCTCGGTACCAAAGTTGAAGTTAAGGAAAACGGCAAAGGTAAAGGGACTTTAACCTTACACTTTAATTCTTATGAAGAATTAAATGTATTGGGCGATAAGTTAAAAACTTTGGTTTAATTTTTCCCCCATCCGTCCTGCACAAAAAGCAGTGCGGGCAAAAAAAGAAATTTAAAACGCAAAAAACCCCGGAAAAGCCGGGGTTTTTTTAATATTCGTACGGACAATAATAACTTTGACAAGAAGATGTTGGTGAATTTTTTCCTGTTTCGATTTGGCATAATTTATTGGTAATATCTGTAATATTAGTAGAAGCGTAGCAAAGTCTTTCTTGTTTAGAAATTTTATAATAAAAAGTACTCAGGTAATACATGGTTTTACCGTTTACTTTAGTGATGCATACAATTTCTTGAAAATCATCTGTACCATAATTGAAACCGCATTCTGCTCCGTTTGGTAAAATTTTTCTTAATTTAGAATTATTTTTATATTCTCCTTCTATCTCTATGTCCAAATCTTCCAAGTTCGTAGGTTTAGTGTTTGTTGCTAAATAATATCTCTCTACTGATGAAACTAGATCTTCCGTCATTGTTTTTATAGTATTATATTTACTTTTTGCTACTGCCATATTATATTGCGGCAAAGCAATAGCAGCAAGAACTCCGATAATTAATACTACAACTAAAAGTTCTAATAGGGTAAAACCTTTAGTGAATTTTTTATTTATAATTTTTTGTTTTTCTTTCATAATTTCTCCTTTTCTAAATAAAAAAACGACTATTGTGTTTCGGGCATATAGAAAGACCAAAAACATAACAGTCGTAGTTTATTATCTTGCGATAACAAACATTAAGCACAAAGTAAGAGGGTAATTAATCCTCTTGCTTTGTGCCCATACGACTGTTTTTGGTTTCTATATGCGTTAATATTTCTATTAACTCTCCGTCGTTACGGGCCAAAAACAGATTAAATTGTATTAAGCCGTTATCGGCTTACATTAAAAAATAAAAACACTCCTTTCGTTTTTTAAAGTATATCATATTTTAAAGGTAAATTTGTAAAAATTTTCCGTATAGCCCTCACCCGTCGTGGACGGGCGGAGGGTGGCAAGCAAATGGCTTTTTATTTGCTTGACGGATGGGGGATAAGGTTTTCCTATTTTATTTCCTTATTGATCCCCCCTCTGCTTCGCAAGAACTGCCCTTGCTCAGCATCTCCCGCCCGTATGACAAGGCATACGGGTGGCGACAATAAGGACTTTTTTAAATTCTCCGTCGTAAAAAATCAAAATCAAATAAAAACTGCCCAAATTTTAATTTGTTTTTAAAAAACGATAAACTGCTTTGAATTTAAACAAAAATCAAAATTTGAGCCGATTTTAGCGCAAAAAGCCCGTTTTTACGCAAAAACAGGCAAAAAATAACCCCTCAAATTTGAAAAATCAAAAAAGAGGGGGGAAACTTTTTAAAAAATCACGCAAATTTTTGACTAACTATTTTTGATTAGTGCCTAAACCTATGTGTTTTAAGAAAGGTTCATTTGAAATTTTGCGGCCCAAGAAATTTTTAACAAGTTCTTCTTCATCATAAGATCCGCCGACAGCCAAAATTTCTTTGCGGAATTTTTTGCCGATCTCTTTATTAAACAAACCGTGTTTTTGAAATTCGGAAAAGAAATCTTGTGCAATAACCTCCGCCCACAAATAACCGTAATAACCGGCGTCGTAACCGCCCATAAGGTGGTCAAAACTTGCTTGCGGATATGTATCTTTTGTCATCGGTGTAAGTTTAATTTTTGCGGCATATTTTTCCCACATTGCCGTCGTATCGGAGGGCTTTGTTAAGGTGTGGTATTTCATATCAATTTGCGCCAAAAAGTTTTGCCTGATATAGAAATTTGCGGCGGCATGGTTTTTTGCGGCAAGCATTTTGTTAATGGTTTCATCGTCTAAACTTTTACCTGTTTTGTAATGCTTTGAAATGCGTTTTAAAACTGTCGGTTCCCATGCCCAATTTTCTAAAATTTGAGAAGGTACTTCCACAAAGTCCTGGCTGACCGCTGTGCCGGAAATTGATGAATATTTTGCTTCCGTTAAAACATTATGCAACACATGCCCAAACTCATGGAACAATGTCTCCACTTCGCCGTGTTTTAAAAGTGAGGGGGTATTTTTCGTCGGCGGATTTAAATTTGCAACTATTGCGGTAAACGGTTTTTGATAAGTACCGTCTTTTAAAAGTTTACCTTCAACTAAATCAAAACACGCGGCGTGTTTATATTTGCCGTCGCGCGGAAACAAATCCATATAAATATAACCGAGAATTTTTTTTGTTTCCTCGTCGGTAACTGCATAACTTTTTACGCTTTCGTGCCAAACGGGAATTTTAACTTCTTTAAACTCCACACCGAACAAATTGCCGAAAATTTCAAACATATTTTTTATTACAATATCAGTTTGGAAATATTCTTTTATAATTTCCGGGTCAATATTATAATTTAATTTTTTGTGTAGATTTATCCAATAACCGCTTTCCCAAGGTTGCAAAACTTTTGATTTTACGCCTGTGTGTTCTTCTTTTAATTTCAAAAATTCTTTTTGTTCTTTTTTAGCAAGCGGTTTTAATTTCTTTTCCAAATCTTTCAAAAAATTATTTACTGTTTTTACATTTTTTGCCATGCGTATATCAAGGCGGTTTTCGGCGTGATTTTTGTAGCCGAGCAGGCGCGCACTTTTATAACGCAACATTAAAGTATCTTCAAAAATTTTTACATTTTCTTTACCGCCGCGGCGTGAATATTTATATTCCAAAATTTTGCGCGGTTCATCTTTAACTGCGTTTAACATAAATGGTCCGTAGTCGGGGTAATCTAAAGTTACACGATATTTACCGTCAACTTTTTCAAGTTTATTTTTAAAGTCATCCGGCAGCCCTTCAAGTTCTTCTTCGGTAACATCTAAATAATCTTTATAATCGCGAATATTTTTTGAAAAGTTTATAGAGTTTACTGATTTTTGTTTTGCGATTTCTTTAAACTGTTCCAATTTTTTATCGTCTAAAGCAAGACCTGATTTTTTAAAACCTATCATTGTATCTTTAAGCATTTTTGCTTCAATTTTAGGAAGATTAGGTTTTAAACTTTCAAGTTCTTTAAATGCTTTATAAATATCGCGGCGCGTTGCGACTTCCACCATATATGCACTTATAATTTGTGCTTGTTCTAATGCTGCGTTTCTTAATTTCTCGTCGGTAGAAACATAAGCTAAAAAACCTGCTTGACCCAAAGCATCACCGTAACTATCAAGGGCTTCTTCGTATGCAAGCAAAGTGTTTTCAAAAGTTCTTTCAGCGGCGGGAATATTTGCAATTTTATTTAAAGCATCTTCCAAAGCAACACGCGCGGCCTTTTCTTTAGGGGCAAGTTCCGCCGCTTTATAATTAAAATGTAGATAACCGTTACCGTCGTACATATGATCCTCCGTCCCCCACAAAGCAAAGGGGCATAAAAAAAGTATTAAAAAAATAATTGTCCATTTGTGTAACATATTTGTTATAATTATTTTATAAAATAATTGCCCCTTGTGGCTATTTTAATTAAAAAGAGGAAAAGAAAATGTACGAACCGTTTATCCCGAAAGAGATATTCTTAACAAAAGGTGTAGGTAGACATAAAGAAAAATTAGCAAGCTTTGAGGAAGCATTACGCGATGCAAAAATCGCTAAGTTCAACTTAGTTCCTGTTTCAAGTATTTTCCCGCCGAGATGTAAAGTAGTGTCCATCTCCAAAGGTTTAGAACACTTATCAGCCGGACAAATTTTACATTGCGTTATTAGCCGCAACACAAGCAATGAAAACAGACGTTTAATTTCTGCTTCTGTCGGTCTTGCAATTCCTAAAGACAGAAATACACACGGATATATTTCCGAACACCATAGCTTTGGTGAAGCCGACCAAAAAGCCGGCGATTACGCCGAAGATTTGGCGGCAATGATGTTATCCACCACTTTAGGTATGGAATTTGATAACGATACAACTTGGAACCAAAAAGAAGAAATTTGGAAAATGAGCGGCAAAATCGTTAAAACAACAAACATTACACAATCTGCAATTTGTGTTGACGGTCTTTGGACAACAGTTGTTGCAGCCGCTGTTTTTGTGAGGTAATTTCTTAATTTATGTTAAAACCAAGCAGTAACAACTTTTTAGCACTAGACGGCGAATTTTGCGATATTAATACGGCGAAATTCGCCGTTATTCCCGTTCCGTATGAAAGGACAGTGTCCTATTTCGGCGGAACAAAACAAGGCCCTGCCGCTATCTTAGAGGCGTCAAGCCAAGTGGAATTTTTTGACGAAGAAACAAAAACCGAAACTTTCCGCCAAGGTATTGCAACTTTTGATGCAATAAATTGCGAAGGTACAGAAGAAGAAGTTTTTAACCGCATTGAAAATTTCGTCAAAGAATATATTAATACTTATAAACAATTTCCTTTTTATTTAGGGGGGGAACACTCAATTTCCCAAGCTTTAATTAACCCCTATATTGAAAAATACGGCAAAGAACTTTCTGTCTTACACTTTGATGCCCACGCCGATTTAAGGAAAGAATATTACGGTGATGAACGCTCCCACGCTTGTGCTTTATATCCTGCTTCCCGCAAAGTGCGCGTCGTACAAGTCGGAATTCGTTCTATCGGTTTAGAAGAAAAAGATAATGTTAATTCCGGTAATGTAAAAACATTTTTGATGCACGAAAATTTGGACCAAAAAAAATTAATCAAAGATGTTTTAGCAAATTTAACTGACACCGTTTATATGACAATTGATGTTGACGGTTTTGATCCGTCTGTAATCCCAGGAACAGGCACCCCTCAACCGGGCGGTTTTATGTGGTATGATGCTATGAATTTGTTTAGGGAAGTTGTTAAAAACAAAAAAATCGTTGCAGCAGATGTTGTTGAAACAGCACCGATGAAAGACAATCCTATAAGCGAATTTAATGCCGCAAAATTAATTTACCGCTTAATGGGTTATTTGACTTTAAAAAATCAGGAGAAATTAAAATGAAATCTTTAAAAGGAACTCAAACAGAAAAAAATATTTTAACTGCTTTTGCAGGTGAATCACAGGCAAGAAACCGCTATTCTTTCTTTGCAAGCAAAGCAAAAAAAGACGGTTTTGTCCAAGTCAGCAAAATTTTTGAAGAAACCGCAAATCAAGAAAAAGAACATGCAAAACGCTTGTTTAAATTTTTAGAAGGCGGCGAAGTTGAAATAACTGCATCTTTCCCTGCCGGTGTAATTTCCGATACAGTAGATAATTTGGTTGCTTCTGCTGCAGGTGAAGATGAAGAATGGCAACATATGTATCCTTCTTTTGCAAAAACCGCACGCGAAGAAGGTTTTGAAGAAATTGCCGCCGTTATGGAAAATATTGCCATTGCGGAAAAAGAACACTCCAAACGCTATAAAGCTTTACACAAAAATATTGTTGACGGTAAAGTTTTCAAAAAAGATGCACCTGTTCAATGGAGATGTATAAATTGCGGTTTCATTTTTGAAGGTAAAGAAGCCCCGCAAAAATGCCCCGCTTGCGCACACGAACAAAGTTATTTTGAACTTTTGTGCGAAAATTGGTAATCATTTTGCCAAGTATAAAAAATAATTTAACGCACCTTACCCGTTAAGGTGCGTTTTTGTAAAAAAGTTATGGAAATAAAAGAATCTTTTAATTGTAAATTTTCCGCTAAAATAACAGGGGAAATTATAATAAAAAAGGGGGAAGGTATGGAAATAAACGAAATATATAAATGTGAAGTTTGCGGCAATGTTTTGGAAGTTGCCCACGCTGGCAGTTGTACGCCGTCTTGTTGCGGTAAAGAAATGGTTAAACAAATTGCAAATACAAAAGAAGCTGTGACGGAAAAACATATACCGGTCGTAGAAGAAAAGGACGGCGGTTATTTAGTGAAAGTAGGATCAGTAGAACATCCAATGTTAGATGTTCACTTTATAGAATTTATTGAAGTTATTTATGATAACAATAAAGTCGCTCGTGCAAATTTAAGGCCCGGTGTTAAACCGGAAGCGTGGTTCCCGAAATCCGACGGAAATATTATTGAAGTTAGGGAATATTGCAATTTGCACGGCCTTTGGAGTAATAAAAAATAATGGTTAATTTGCAAACTCTTTTTACTTTAAATTATGGGCTTTATATAGTTTCTTCCGTCGGCAAAAACGGTAAAATTAACGGTATGATTGCAAACTCTGTTGAACAGGTTACTGCAGATCCTGTGCGTATAGCGGTTACTATAAATAAAGAAAGTTTAACTTATGAGTATATTAAACAATCATCTTTAATTTGCGTGCAACCTGTGACGGAAAAAGCAAATATGGTGTTTATAGGAAATTTCGGTTTTAGAACAGGCAGGAATTTTGATAAATTTGCCAAAATCGCCCATAAATTAACCAAAGAGGGTTTGCCGATAGTTACAGAAAATACGGCAGCATATTTGATTTTAAAAGTTACTAACAGTGTTGATCTAGAAACACATACAATGTTTATTTGTTCTTTAACCGACGCTGAAATTTTAGACACATCCGTTCCGCCAATGACTTATAATTTTTATCATCACGAGTTAAAAGGCAAAACGCCGAAAGGTGCAGTAACTTATCAAAAATAAAAAATAGAGGAGAAATAAAATGAAATATATATGTAATGTTTGCGGTTATGTTTATGACGAAGCAGTAGGTGATCCGGAACACGGAATTCCGGCAGGAACACCTTGGAAAGATGTTAAGGAAGATTGGGTTTGCCCTGTTTGCGGAGTGGGTAAGGACCAATTTTCCGCTGAAAATTAAGTTGTAATTTAAAGGTCTTCCGAAAGGAAGGCCTTTTTAAATAGGAAATCTGCAGTAAATATTCTTTGCCGTCAAAGTCTTTTTGGTAAATTTTAATTTTTCTTTTCCTAGAGTACCGAGAGTCGCTCCGCTCCCGTTCTTCTTAGTACTCGTCGTCAAAGAAAAAATTGAAATTTCCTCAAAAATACTTGCCGGTTTTACGAATTCTGTTTGGCCTTGTTTTTTTGTCGTCAGATAAAAATAAAAAATCATCTTAAATTTGCTGCGCAGCGCGAAAACATTTCCATTCGCTTCGGTTTTAAAAACTAATATCAAAGCAAAAATTAATAAAAAATTATTTTAACATACATTTTTTTACGACGGTAAAAAAGCCCACTTGACTATTTTTTTTTTTTTCTAAAATATAATATATAGCGCTAAAATGCTGTATAAATTAAATTGGAGAAAACAAAATGAAAATAAAAAACAGTAGTCAAGGTTTCACATTGCTTGAATTATTAGTAGTTATTT
This sequence comes from Elusimicrobiaceae bacterium, assembly GCA_045605325.1. Taxonomy (GTDB): domain Bacteria; phylum Elusimicrobiota; class Elusimicrobia; order Elusimicrobiales; family Elusimicrobiaceae; genus Proelusimicrobium. The sequence continues at coordinate 29,378 of JAZUPU010000032.1, read as the reverse complement.
TAATTATCGGCATTTTAGCAGCAATTGCTTTACCGCAGTATCGCCGCGCAAAAGAAAAATCAGAAGCAAGCGAATTATTAATAAATGTTAAAGCATTATACGAAGCGCAACACAGATATTATTTAGCAAACGGAACATTTGCAACAAATTTTGACGATTTAGATATTAATTTAAGTGGTTATGAAAGGAATGGTTGCGAAGATTTTTCTATTTTTTGGAACAAAACAGATTGCTTGTCAAATGAAAAAAATGTCGTTCTTATATCCGGTAGTATCTTTTCCCTTCGTAAAACAGGTAAATATAAATTTTCAGGTTTTTATATTAGAAATAAAGCTAGTATCAATTTACCGGAAAACAAGTTGCTGTGTTATGAATATGCACAAAATGGTTTTTGTTCTGATTTGTTAAAATGTAATTTTTTATATGCGAATAATGTAAATAATTATTATTCTTGTCCGTTTTAATAGCCAAATAAATTTTGTTATAAAAAACAACCCCCGGTTTCCTTGGGGGTTGTTTTTATAACAAATTAAATATTTTATTCGTAGACAGGGGCGTTTGCGGCTTCATCTGCTGCTTCTTGTTCTGCTTTACGGGCGGCTTCTTCCGCGGCGGCTACTGCCTGTTCGGTGACCATACCGTCATCGGGTACACCGACATAATCTTCAGGTTTATGGCGTTTTGGTTTATTCCAAAGCCGTTGTGTTTCTTTATAAGCATTTAAAGGATATCCGTCAGACCAAACTTCATTATATTCGTTATAGGAATAAGATTCCGTTCTTCCCGGGTAAACTTGGAAATAATAATTAGATTCAACAACTGTTTTTGCCCTTCTTTCCTTTTGTGCTTCTTGTGCGACGGCGGCTTGCCTGTCACCTTCACTCATTGCTCTTTTATCGTCTGCAGAGCGTTTATCTGCATCAAAAAAATCTTTTTCCGTATAATATTTTGTTTCTCTTTCAAGTTGTCTGTATTGTTTTTCAAAAGTAGTTGGGTACCCTTCACTTGAAATACAACCGTTAATACAAAATACTGTTACAAATAAAATCATTAAAGAAATAAATTGTTTCATTTCATTTTCCTCTCTGCAGAAATTATAATATTTTCCAGTAAGCAAGCCAAAGTTACAGGGCCGACACCGCCCGGTACAGGGGAAATAGGGCAAATATCCTTCAAATTTTCAAAATCCATATCACCCACACATTTCCCTTCTTCGTTTACGATAGTTGCCACATCTATAAGTATTGTACCTTTTTTTACAAAATCTTTTGTAATTAAATTTATTTTGCCTGCCGCAGAAATTATAATATCACTATTTAAAGTAATTTCTTTTAAATCTTTTGTTTTACTATGGCATAAAGTTACGGTTGCATTTTTTGCCGTCAGCATTTTTGCTAAAGGGGAACCGACGGTATTGCTCCTTCCTATAACTGCCACTTTTTTACCTTCTAAATTTATTTTATGATATTTAAGCAAACGCACAACCGCTTTTGGGCAGCAGGGAATAAAAGTTTGTAAATTTTCAATTTCTTGCCAGGTCTTGCACATAAACAAGCGTCCCATACTGATTAGCCCTGAACCGTCAATATCTTGCATTGGGTTAATATTTGCAGCGATATCTAAACTGTTTAGTTGCGGTGGTAAAGGCCTTGCAATTAAAAGGGCATCAACAGTGTTTGATTTTTGAAATACCGCTTCAAGCAAAGTAAATAATTGTTTAGGTGTTGTATTCCCTTCAAGCAAAACAATATCAGCATCTATTCCTGTTTTGCGTGCGGCTTCAACTTCTTTATTTAGATAATAAAAGCCGGCGGCATCGCCCTTCCAACCGAAACCGATTAAAGAAGCGCGCCTTCCCATTTCCTTAAAAATATTATAAGCCCTTTCTTGTAAAGGGTGTCTTATTTGTTGTGCAAGTGTCTTGCCTTCAAGTATTATTGCCATATAGAAATTTTATAAAATTTGAAAAACTTTTGCCATATTAATGTATAAAATGTTAATATATATTATAGCGCATTGGCGCAAAACACAAAAAAATTTTAAAAATAAAGAGGTATTTGTTATGGCAAGAAAACCATTTATTGCAGGTAATTGGAAAATGAATAATACAATAGAGCAAGGGGTAACTTTAGTTAATGCTCTGAAAACAGCAACAAATAAAAATAATGCCGATATTATGGTAGCGCCGAGTTTTACTGCTATTAACGCTGTCGCACAAGCTTTAAAAGGAACGAGTTTTATTGTTGCCGCACAAGATTGTTATTTTGAAGAAAAGGGTGCTTTTACTTCCCAAGTTTCTCCTTCACAAATTAAAGAAGCCGGTGCAACTGCCGTTATTTTAGGGCACAGCGAACGCCGCGCTTTGTTCGGTGATACAAATGAAATTTTAAATAAAAAAATTTCTGCCGCTTTAAAACATAATTTACAAGTTATTTATTGCGTCGGTGAAACACTCGCCGAACGTGAAGCAAATAAAATTGAAACGGTTATTACCTCCCAACTTGTTGAAGGACTAAAAGGTTTTACTGCCGAAGATTTAAAAACTTTAGTTATTGCTTATGAGCCGGTTTGGGCTATCGGTACAGGGAAAACCGCAACACCGGAACAGGCAGAAGAAGTACATGCTTTAATAAGAAAAGTTTTAACACAAATTTTGGGTGCGGATTTTGCAAATAATATTCGCATTTTATACGGCGGCAGCGTTAAAGCAGAAAATGTGGACTCAATTATGGCTAAAGAAAATGTTGACGGTGTATTAGTCGGTGGGCAAGCATTGATTGCTGAAAAGTTTATCAGGATTATTGATTATGAATAATTTGGCATCTTATATTGACCATACTTTACTTAAACCTATTGCAACAAAAGCCGATATTTTAAAACTTTGCGAGGAAGCCAAACAATATCATTTTGCATCTGTTTGTGTCAATCCATGTTGGGTTTCACTTTGTGCGGAAGTTTTAAAAGATAGCGGGGTTCAGGTTTGTACAGTAATAGGTTTTCCGTTAGGGGCAAATGCAAGCCAAATTAAGGCGGAAGAAGCCGCCCTTGCTATCAAACAAGGTGCAACGGAAGTAGATATGGTTATAAATATCGGTGCTTTAAAAGAAGGTAACACAGATTATGTTTACCAAGATATTTTAGCTGTTCGCAAAGCAAGTGAAGGCAAAATTTTAAAAGTTATCATTGAAACATCTTATTTAACCGACGAAGAAAAGAAAACCGTTTGTAAACTCGCTGCAAAAGCCGGTGCCGATTTTGTAAAGACCTCAACAGGATTTTCTTCTTCCGGTGCAAAAGCTGAAGATGTTAAACTTATGAAGGAGGCAAGCGGTATTAAAGTTAAGGCCTCCGGTGGTGTAAGAACTAAAGAAGATGCTTTAAAAATGATTGAGGCAGGTGCATCCCGGCTTGGGGCTAGTGCGGGGGTACAAATAGTATTATAATAATTGGGATAATGTAATGATAGATAATTATGAGATAAGAGAAAATACTTTAACAAAAAATTCTATTTTTTTACTTTTATTAAAAGCAGATCTGCAGGGTTGTGAAGATGTAAAACAAGGTCTTTCCGGTTTTTGTAAATTAATAAATGTAAAAGTTAAAGGTTTTGATTATGTTTTTGAATTATCAGGTATCACTGACAATTCTATGCTTGAAAAAGTTAGGTATAGATTAGAGACACTTTCATCTACTTTTCAAGGTGAAACACAAACTTTCGGTAATGCTTTAAAAACATCTACTTTTACAGTTGAGGAAAATCCCTTAACTAATATCCCACAAATAAACAAAACCTTTACAAATTTTAAAAAAGATTATACCCCGGAAGATATATTCGTTAATACCGTTAATGAGCAAACTAATCTTTCCGAGGAACAACAAAAAAGTGGGGTTAGTATTCCGGCGTTATCTCTTGCAAAAACAGGTTTTAATATAGATAAAGAAAGTGAAGATACTTCTTTTGATAACTTATTTGTTAACAATAAAATTTCTGACGGTGAAACAAAAATATCACTTGAAGGAGAACCTCTAAAAATAGCTCAAACGTTTTCAGAGATAAAAAAGCCGGAACAAGAAGAAAATTTAAAACAGGAATCAATTACCCCTGCAATTCCTACACAAGAACACAAGACATCCGTAGAAGAAAATAAAACTGTTGTTTCTTTTTCCCCTGAAGAGATACAAGATGTTTCTATTACAGTAGAACCTGAAAATAAGGGCTTCTTGAAAAATATGTTCGGTAAAATAAAATCAGTAATAAAACACAATAAACCTATTGAACAAAAAGCAAAACCGGAAGAATTAAAACAAAACGAACAACAAAATTTTTCATCTTTACTTAGACAAGAAAGTAAAGTTAAAGAAAATTTTATTCAAGATTTAACATCTGAAGAACCTAAAAAACAAAATACCGCAGAACAACCTGTACAAGAAAAAGAGAACCCTTTCCAAAATTTAGGAAGCGGTATTATTGTTAAAAAAGGTCTTTTGAACCCTGAGGAATTAAGTGAAGAAACAAAAAAACAAATGAAAGAAGATTTAACAAGCAATTCTTTAACAGCTAAATTGCAAGTTGATGATATTTTTAATGCTGAAACCGTATGTGAATTTTATGCAGATCAACCTGAAGAAAAAAATAAAAAAATAAATTCTGATAGAGTCAAAGGAACAAGCCCCTTGGATAAATTGGAAAATACAGTATTACCAAAAGAACAAAAACCGTTATCTAGAGAAGACATTTCTTCTGATTCGTTACAAAGTAATATTTTGCCTAAAAAGGAAAATTTTGCTAATAGTCAAGGGATAGAAGAATTAACTTCCCCGGCACAAATTTTTACACAAAACAATATTAAAACAGAAACTAAAAATGTTAAACCAAAAACAGAAAATAATTTCCATAATCAAAATAGGATAGAAGCAGTATCGGATAATAAAAAAGTATCTGCAGTAGAAGCAGTAAAAAAAGAAAATAAACAGGAGAACAAAGAAAAATCATTTCGTATAGTGAGTATAAAAGAGTCAAGAGCAATTTCAAAAAATAAACAGGAATTTTCAAAGGTTGAACCTAAAAAAGAGATGGCAGGAACAACCGCGAAAATTGTTGAAAAAGGAGAAGGGGAAAATATGCAAACACCAAAACAAAATATGTTTAATAAAATACAAAATAATCATCAAAACATTACTGGAAATAAAGAGAAGATAGACCATACATTACATGTCGCTACGCCTTCAAAAGAAACAAAATATAAAAATTATCCGATAGAAATGCCCTTAATTCCTACTTATACTTTTGCTAATATGGATATTTCTTCTATTCGTTTTGCGCATGCTATGGCAATGGTAACATTAGATAATTTAGGAACAACAAATAATCCTTTCCTTTTGCAAGGGGAAAGCGGTACCGGTAAAACACATTTTTTAAATGCTATGGGTTATGAAATTTCTAAAAAAATACCTCAAGCTAAAATTTTATTTACAAACGGTGTGCGCCTTTCAAGGGGTGTACAATATTTATTAGAAAGAGGTAAAAAAGATAAATTAGATGAATTCTTTAATAATGCTGAAGTATTAATTGTTGATGATGTACATTTAACAGCCGTAAATGAACATAACAGGGAATATATATCAAAAGTTTTAAATGATTTTTTACAGAATAAAAAACAGATTATTTTATCTTCAAAATATCCTCCTGAAAGTTTAAAAAGGTTTGAGGAATTAGTTAATTTTAAATTTTCTATCGGAACTATTGCCGAAGTTAAAGTTCCCGGTAAAGATAATTTTGCGAAATTAACAAATAAACTAGTAACCAATTCTGTTTTAAATTTAACGGATAATCAAATTCAGGAATTTTTTACAGGACAAAACAAATCTTTGGGTGAAGTTGCAACAAATGTTAAGAGGGTAAAAGTTTTATCACGCCGTATTGAAAGTAGCGGAATAAAGAAAATGTCTTACGAAGATTTATTAAAAGTAATGACAGCGGTAGAAGGGGAAAATCAGGAAAGTGAAATAGTAAAGAAAGATTTTTCTGATGTAATATCTTTGGAAAAAAATAAAGAAAATACTTGGGGGAGTTTTGGTTTCTTCTTCCCGACTTCCCAAATAGATAAATTCCGTTGGGTTGCTTTTGCTGCTCAGGAAGCGGCAAAAGAACTTGGTATAAGAGGCGGTTTTAATTATGCTTTAAAATCTGCTTATTCAACGGAGCATATCATTTCATCTGCTTTTAAAATAGCCAATATTTGTGATTTAAAAGGTTTAAAAGGCGCCATTATTTTAGGTCCTTCTTTATTGGAATGCAAAGAACCTATCAGAAATAATTTCTATGACATTTTATCCCATATGTTAGAAGTTATGATGATTCGTTGCGGTACTATAAATTTTGAAGATATCAAAAAACCGAGTGCTTACATTAAAATGCTTGGTGATATTCTAAAATAAGGAGTAATAATGAAGAAACTTCTATTTTTATTAATAGTATTGTGCCTTTCATTAAGTGCTTGTCAAAGGTTTAACATAGGACCGAAAGGTGAAGGGGAATATGTTATAGCAAGTACAGAAGTCCCTTTTGTGGAAGGGTCTGTTTCTGCAATGAAGGCAGAAGGGCTTAATTTGGTAGAAAAAGCTGCTGTTGAAAAAGCTGCCAGGGTCTTTCTTTCTTCCAACAGTTTAGTAGAATATCCTGAAAGAGTAAAAACAGATATTTTAGACGAATATAAGAAATATATTAGAAACTCTTATGTTGCCTCTTCTTATAGAAAGGGTGATAAATTTTATGTGGAAGGTCGCGTTATGGTTTTGGTTAGCGATTTAGCTACTAAAATTAAAGAAATTGAAGATAGTTCTTATGTCCGTAAGACGAACATCTTAGTTGCTTCAAGAGAATTAATTAATAATGAAGTTTCGCTAAAACAGTATTGCCGCCAAGGTGTTTACAAAGCTCTCAAGAATTTTCCTTATACTCTGCTTGACGGTGGAGTTTTAAGTGAAAATAATTTGACGGACCTTACTTCTTTTATAGATAAAGCCAAAAAAGAAGGAGCGCGTTTCGTTATTATAGCGGAAGCAGATGCGTCCCCATTAGAAAGTGCAGCGGCTTTAACTACTACATTTAAACCAATCAGAGCAAAAGTAAATTTAAAAGTAGTAGCTACAAGCAATTATCAAACTGTCGCAGAAGCATCGGAAAGTGCAAGCGGGTTAGATGCTGTACAAAGTTTAGCTGAACAAAAAGCGTTAACAAATGCTTGCCAAACAGCAACCGAGCAAATGGAAGAAAGTATTACGCAAGCTATCAATTCCGCTACAACTTTTAAGTTTATTGTATCCAATGTTAATACAATTGAGCGTTTGGAAAAACTACAAAATATTATGCGCGCTCAAAGGGATATTGAAGATTTCGCTTTAGTTAAATACAGAAACTCAACCGCTACTTTTACAGTACAGGCAAAAGTTTCTGCAGCAGAAGAATTCTCCGCTAAAATTTTGCGTAAAAATGTTGCGAATTTTACGGTTATAAATACTTCTGCCGATAGTATAACAATGGAATTTATTTAATGCTTTCAAGTGTGTTAACCTCCGCAATCAGAGCTTTAGACGGTTTTATTGTCAAAGTAGAAGTTGACATTGCCGGCGGTTCACCTACTTTTACTATTGTTGGGCTTCCCGAACAGGAAGTTAAAGAAGCAAAAGACCGTGTACAAGCAGCAATTCGTAACAGCGGTTTTGATTTTCCTTTAAGAAAAATTACCGTCAATTTAGTTCCCGCGGAAATAAAAAAGACAGGCACACATTTTGACTTGCCTATTGCTTTAGGTATTTTAGCTGCAAGCGGTGCTTTAAGCAATATCGCACAAAACAAATTAACTGAAATGGTTTTTATCGGCGAACTTGGGTTAAACGGTAAAATTCACGCTTGTGCCGGTGTTTTACCGATGCTTATTGCTTTAAGAAAAACCGGTACAAAGAAGGCAGTTATTCCTTTAGCAAATAAAGAGGAAGGGGAATTTGCAGATGTTCCTAATTTCGGCGCAAGTTCTTTAAAAGAAGTTATAGATCTACTTGAAGGCAATATTTTATTCCATCAAGAATATAAATCGCAAAAACCCGAAGATCTCCTTGAAAATTATGAACTTAAAGAAGATTTTTCAGAAGTAAAAGGTCAAGCACTTGCCAAACGCGCTTTGGAAATTGCAGCTGCCGGTGGGCATAATGTTTTAATGATAGGAACCCCCGGTACAGGTAAAAGCATGTTAGCAAAACGCTTTTCAAGTATTTTACCTCCTTTAACAAAAGAAGAAATGCTTGAAATTTTACAAATATATTCAGTTTGCCGGATGTTAGGTAAAGGTAAAAAGATTTTTCAGCGTCCTTTTAGGGAACCTCATCACACAATTTCAAATATTGCTTTAATCGGCGGAGGTGCAAATCCTAAACCGGGTGAAGCAAGTTTGGCTCATAACGGTATTTTATTTTTAGATGAATTTGCGGAATTTTCCCGCAATTCCCTTGAAGTTTTGCGTGAACCCTTGGAGACATTTAAAGTAACTATTGCACGTGCAAAAGATACTTTAACTTTTCCGGCTAAATTTACTTTAATTGCGGCGATGAACCCATGCCCTTGCGGTTATCACGGTCATCCGGTAAAAACATGTAATTGTACACCGGTGCAAATAAGTAGATATAAGTCAAAAGTATCAGGTCCTTTACTTGACAGAATTGATTTAACAGTAAATTTAAACCCTGTTAATTATAAAGATTGGCAGGCAAAAAGTGAGGGTGAAACAAGCGCACAAATTCGTGAGCGTGTAATTAAAGCCCGCAAAATTCAAGAAGAACGTTTTAAAAATTCCAAAACAACTGCCAATGCTTTTATGACAGTGTCGGAAATAAAAAAATATTGTCCTTTACCGGAAGGGGGTGGCGAGGTCTTAGAACTTGCAATGAAAAAGCTTGGCCTTTCCGCCAGAAGTTTAGATAAAATTTTAAAAACAGCACGCACTATTGCTGATTTAGAAGGCAGCCCAAATATCAAAAAAGAACATATAATAGAAGTTATGCAATATCGTCCTTTGGATAGAAAAGGAGTTAGTGATATATAATGAAACCTGAAGAAAAGTTAGCATTAATTAAAATTAACGCCTTTAGTTATTTAAGGACTGATTGGCTTGAGCGTTTATTGGAAATTTTCGGCAGCGGTGAAGAAATTTTAAAACAAACTCCGCAAACATTAAGTGAAGAAGGTAAAATTTCCATTGAAACTGCGGAATATTTTTTAAAATCCGCTTTAGAATTAGATGCGGAAAAGGAAATTGAAGAAACCGCAAAAGTGGGTGGGCATATTTATATTAAAGGGGAAGAAGGTTACCCTCAAGAATTTTTAGATATTAAAGAACCTCCTTTAGTTATTTATGTTCGCGGGGAATTAAATACACAATTAGCACCCACGGTTGCCATTGTCGGTACACGCAAAATTACCCCTTACGGCAGACGTGCAACCATTAAACTTGCAGGGGATTTAGCTGATGCCGGCATAATTATAGTCAGCGGTCTTGCAAGGGGTGTTGATAGTGTCGCTCATGCCGAGGCAGTAAAACGCAAAAAACCGACTTGGGCTTTAATCGGTACAGGTATCGGGCGTTGTTATCCGGCGGAAAATAAAGAACTTGCTTTAGGTATTATTGAAAGCGGCGGTGCAATAATTTCGGAATATCCTTTTGCTACCGCGCCGCTTGCCCAGCATTTTCCAAGAAGGAACCGCCTTATTGCCGCCCTTTCAAGAGTTGCATTGATTGTTGAGGGGGAAGTTAAGTCCGGCGCATTAATAACCGCAAAAATGGCATTAGAGCAAGGGCTTGATGTTTTTGCTGTTCCCGGCCCGATAGATTCGCCCACAAGCGGCGGTCCAAATAAACTTATTAAAGAGGGTGCCGGCATTTGTTTGGATGCAAGGGATATTATTGACGCTCTGCCGGTTAATATAAAAAGCAATTTACAAACAAAAGAAATTTATAAAGAAAAAGAAGAAATTTCAGATTTATCCCCTGAAGAATCTAAAATTATTGAAGCTATCGGTGCGGGGGAAAGTACAATAGATGAATTGTCCGTAAAATTAAATATGGATGTTCCGAGTTTATCAACCGTTTTATTTTCGCTGGAAGTAAGCGGTTATTTAAGATGTGAAGACGGTAAATATTCAAAAGCAAAAATTTAGATTTATTAAATTTAGAGGTGTGAAATGACAGTACAAAAATCTACAACAGGCAAAGCCCTTGTTATTGTGGAGTCCCCCACAAAACAACGCACTATCGGCAAAATTTTAGGGCCTAATTATATTGTTAAAAGTTCTTTCGGACATGTAAGAGATTTGCCCTCAAAAGAAATCGGTGTTGATGAACAACATGATTTTAAACCAACTTATGTGGTCAGCGGTAAACCAAAAATTATTGCAGAATTAAAAGATGCAGTTAAAAAAGCATCTATTGTTTACCTTGCTACTGACCCTGACCGTGAAGGTGAAGCTATTGCTTGGCATCTTGAGCAACTTTTAAAACTTAAACCGGAAAATACACGCCGTATTTTCTTTCACGAAATTACTGATACCGCTATTAAAGAAAGTTTTGATAATGCCCGTGCCATAGACCATAATTTAGTTGATGCACAACAAGCTCGCCGTGTTTTGGATCGTCTTGTAGGTTATAAAATATCACCGATTTTATGGCGTAAAATTACTAGCGGTTTAAGTGCAGGGCGTGTACAGTCAGTGGCAGTTCGCTTGCTTGCGGAAAGAGCAAAAGAAATTGCCGATTTTAAAAGTAAAGTATATTGGACTTTGCGCGCTAAACTTGAAAAGAAAGATTCAAAGCCACAATTTTTTGCGCGTGTTTTAAAATGGCAAGGTAAAAATGTAGAAAATACAACTACATATAAACTTTTTGCCGAGGACTATAAAGTTAAATCAACCGTTTTTGATACTAATGAAAGTTTAGCAGTTGTTAACGCATCTTTAAGGGAAGGTCCTTTAACAGTAGAAAAAGTTGAAAAGAAGGAAGTTAAACAGCATCCCAAACCTCCTTTTATTACAAGTACTTTACAACAAGATGCTTATAATAAACTTGGGTTTTCACCTCAAAAAACAATGCAAACAGCACAATCTTTATACGAAGGTGTGGAAATCGGCGGTAAAAATGTAGGTTTAATTACTTATATGAGAACGGACTCTTTCAATGTTTCCAAACTTCTTCAAACACAAACAAATAAATTTATTAAAGAAAAATACGGTCCGGAATTTGCACCTGCAAAAGCACCTGTTTATAAAGGCAAAGTAAAAGGTGCGCAAGAAGCACACGAGGCAATACACCCAACTGATGTTTTTAAAACACCGCAAAGCATAAAAAATTCTTTGACGGCGGACCAATATAAATTGTATGAACTTATTTGGCTTCGTTTTGTTGCTTCACAAATGGCAGATGCAATATTTAATACTGTAAGTATTGATATCTCCGCAGGTAGTAAAGAAAAGTGTTTACTCCGTGCAAGCGGCAGAACAGTTAAATTTGAAGGGTACCTCTCTGTATATAAAGATGAAGAACCGGAAGAAAATGAGAAAGAAGAATCTTCCACAGCATTATTACCGGCTTTGGAGGAAGGTGATAAACTTACTTTAGTTGATATTGAAACCAAAGACCACAAAACCGCACCACCACCGAATTATAATGAAGCAAGTTTAATCAAGACATTGGAAAAGCACGGTATCGGTCGCCCATCCACTTATGCACCAACGATTAAAACAATTATAGATAGGAAGTATATTGAAAAATTACCGAAATCCACAAAGCTTACGGCAACGCCTTTAGGTATAAGGGTTACAGAACATTTAAAGGAATTTTTTAAGGATATTATGGACCTTTCTTATACGGCAGGCGTTGAAGAAAAACTTGACGATATCGCCGAAGGTAATAAAAAATGGGTAACGGTTTTATCTGATTTTTATACAGGGTTTTCACGCGATTTAAAAAATGCTTCGCAGAATATGAATTCCGGCCCTGTTAAAACAGATGAAAAGTGCCCGATTTGTCAAAAACCAATGTTATTAAAACATAGCAGATATGGCGAGTATTTAGTTTGTTCCGATTATCCTAATTGTAAAGGTAAAAGAAATTTAAATGCAACAACTGCTGCGCCTGTTCAGCAAACAAATGAAGTTTGTGATAAATGCGGTGCGCCGATGGTAATAAGAACAGGTCGCCGCGGGCAATTTATGGCTTGCTCGGCGTACCCGAAATGTAAAAATACTTATTCTATTGATTCCGAAGGTAAAAAAGTTGCCGCAAAAGTAGCTTTGGACTCCGGTAAAAAATGCCCTAATTGCGGGAAAGCAATGTTGCTTAGGCACTCCGCACGCGGTTCATTTTTAGGATGTTCCGGTTACCCGAAATGCAAAACAATTATTCAAGTTACGCCGGAAGAAATTAAAGAAATAGAAGCAAAAAATGCAGAATCAAATAAATAATTTTTTGCAAAGTTTGAAAGTGCGTAATATGTCCCCGCATACCTTAAGGGCTTATACTAAGGATTTAGAGGACGCATACACTTTTTTTGCAAAAAATAATTTAACACAAATTAAGGACTTTAATATTAGAAATATCCGCTCTTATTTAGCTATGGAAAATTCTGCGCAAATTAAGCGTAATACTATGCTCCGCAAAATAAGTTCTTTAAGAAGTTTCGCTAAATTCTTGGAAACGCGCAATTTAATAAAATTAAATCCTTTTAAACTTTTTGATGCACCGAAACGCGAAAAATTACTTCCTAAATTTTTAACGCAAGAAGAGGCGTCAAATTTAATGGAAGCACAACCAAGTAAATTATATGCTTTAAGAAATAAAGCAATTTTGGAACTTTTATATTCAAGCGGCCTTCGTCGCAGTGAGCTTACCGGTTTAAATGTTTGCGATATAAATTTTGAACAGGGCTATGCAAAAGTTTTGGGTAAAGGTTCAAAAGAACGCATTGTCCCAATAACATATATTGCGCTTGATAGTATACAAAATTATCTTCTCACGCGGCCTAAATATTTGCCGTCTGACCCTTTATTTTTAAGCAGTTATAACCGTCGTATCAGCGGTGAAGGTATAAGAAAAATTATTAAACAAAGCGCAATTAATACAAAACTTGTCAGGCACATTACTCCGCATAGTTTGCGTCATACTTTTGCGACACATTTATTAAATAACGGTTGTGATTTAAAGACCTTGCAAGAAATGCTGGGCCACAAAAGTTTAAGTGCAACACAGGTCTATACACATGTTTCACTTGACCGCCTTAAAAAAGTTTACAATCATTGCCATCCAAAAAGCAAAAATGGGGGGCAAATATGATAAGTTTTGGTATAGATATCGGCGGTACTTTCGTTAAAATACTTGCAGTAAATGAGCAAGGCAAAGTTTTGAAAAATGAAAAATTTAAAACACCTGTTCATTTATCAAATAAAGAATTTTTAAAATTTTTAGCAGATATTATAAAAGAGTGGCAAAAAAAATTGAAAGTTAAAAAAGCGGTTATCGGTGTAGGCATTGCCGGTGATACCGATAACAAAAAAGGTATTTTGCGCTTTGCACCGAATATACCTTGGGCTAATTTAAAAATAGCTGACGGTCTAAAAAAATTAACAAATTGTGAATGTTTTGTTTCAAATGATGCTAATATGGCTGCTTTCGGTGTGTATAAAAAAGATCTTAAAAGTAAATTTAAAAATATTTTGGTTTTAACTTTAGGTACAGGTATCGGCGGCGGTATAATTATTGACGGTCAATTATGTCAGGGTGCAACAGGGACTGCAGGGGAATTCGGTCATATAAAAGTGGCTGATACTAAAACAGGAAATCTTTGCGGTTGCGGTGCGCGTGGTTGTTTGGAAAGTTATATAGGTACAAATAATTTAAAAAAATTAACATTTAAATTTGTCAAAGAAAACCCAAAAAGCAAACTTGCGAAATTACTTAAAAAAGAAAAATTTTCAGTAAAAATTTTATCAGTAGCTGCTAAAGCAAAAGATAAATCAGCCCTTTTAATTTGGCAATATTTCGGTAAATATTTAGGGATCGGTTTGTCTGATTTAGTTTTAAGTTTTAACCCCGAAGCAATAGTTTTCAGCGGAGGTGTTTCAGGTGGGGCAAAATATTTTATGCCTTCTTTAAAACAAATTTTAAAAGAACAAAAAATTAAAGAGCCGTTTAAAAATGTCAAAATTTTAATTTCAAAAACAAAAGATATCGGTGCTTTGGGTGCAGCTTTATATGCTTTGAGTTTAGAAAATGAAATATAAATTTTTATTTTTATCTTTTTATTTGTTTTTTAATACTTTTGCTTTTTGCCAAAGTTCAGGTTTACCTACACCTGATAAACAAGATTTTATTTATTTTTCTGCCGATGAAGTTAATTATAATAATATTACGGGTGTAGCTAAATTAGTGGGTAATGCCCGTATAAATTTGCAAAAAGACGGGCAGGACTATGCGGTTTTAGGTCAAGAATTTGAAGTTTACCCAAAAGAAAAGAATATAAAATCAAATTCACCTGTAACAATTCAAAATAATGACGGTACTTTTACTTTACAAAAATTTAATTATAATAGTGCCGAAAAACAAATTGTTTTAGATAATTTCCAAGCGCAATACGGTTCTTTACGAGTTATTGCAGCGGAACAGCTTTCAAGCCGGCAAGATGAATATGTTTTAAAAAACGCAAAGGTTACTTGTTGTGATATGGAACCCCCGCATTACACAATTTCACTTTCAAAAGCAAAACTTATTCCGGAACAAAGGGTTTCGGGTTACAATGCTGTCGCGAGGATTGGTAAAATTCCGGTTTTTTATTTTCCTTATTTTTATCGTTCTCTAAAGAAAGACCATCTTTTTACAACTTATTTAAACTTCGGTCAAAGCGGAAATACGGGCTTTGGTATTTTGACTTCCACTGTCTATTCCAAAGGTGATTTTGCCGCTACCGGTAATCTTGATTATTATACAAAAGCCGGCATAGGTTATGGCTTAACTTTAGGTTATGATGACCCTAATAAATTCCGCGGCAATATTCAAACTTATACTATTAAAGATAGGGTTTTAAATACTCAGCGTTGGGGTGTAAACGGTGGTTTTTGGTGGGAGATTTATGATAATTCAAATTCTTTAAATGACGAAGACGGTGCAATGTATTTTGCACAAACAAGAACCCGTACAGTATCGGACCCTGATTTTAATAATGACTTTTTTAGAAATAATCCTTATGTAGTTTCCCCGGATAAATTGGTGCAAACATCTTTAGCCCGACAGAGCAGGGTTAGCAATTTCCGCATAAGCTATTATGATATCAGCAAATTAGATGAATCAACAAAAACTTTCCTCAATTATCAAACCGATTTGCCTGAAATTGCTTGGACTTTTACGCCTTTTGTTTTGCCCAAAACCGGCGGTATAGTAAACAATCTTAACTTTTCATTTAACAACACAAAATTTAATGAAAAATCTGCTGATCATAATGATTATTTGCAATATTTTAAAGCTGATTGGAAAGGTTCAAAAAGTTTCCGCTTAAATCGTATTTTGACTTTAACGCCAAGTGTTTTTTATAATCAAGAAATCGGTTTTAAAGACCCTGTTTCGCAGCGGAAAGATAATTTCGTCGGCCGTTACGGAACGGAAATTAATTTAAGAACAGATTTACCGACAGGTATGCTGGATTTCGGCTATCGTTATAAACACCGTACTACCGATAAAGTTTTAGTTACCGATGAATTTGCGGAATATCAAAATATTTTTAACCGTGAAGAACAAAATGCTTTTTATATCCAAAACTATTATATGCCGTTAAATAATTTATATTTCAAAGTAGCAAGCGGTATAAATATAAACGAAAATAAAAGATCTTGGAATCTTAACGACAGATTGGAACCGTTACTTGCCGAAATCGGCTACTTTGACCAAAAAACCGGCACAAATTTTTATTTACAAAATTTATATGATTTTGCCGCAGGCAATCAAGCATTTGTTTTAAACACAACTTTCCGCGATCCGCGTAATCCGGATCAAAAATTTATTACTTTAGGTGTTACAAATTATAAGACATCTCGTAATAGTTTTTTATTTACTACGCAATTTGCCATAGCCCCTAAAAATAAAACTTGGCGCGCTGATATGGGTGTTGATTTCGCTGTTAAAGATTCTTCACTTCGCGGATATTCAAAACATATTTTATTTTATAAGGACTTTCACGATTTCAATTTAATGTTAGGTGTTAGAGATAGAAGGCATAATTTATCCTTCCATTTCGCAATAAATGTTCTATGCGGTGCTGCAGGGAAAGAAACAGCAGCGCAAAAGCGCATAAATGAATTTTGGTATCCTTGGCAAGAAGGATATACGGCCGCAGGGCCAAGTATGTAGAGGTGCATTATGATGACAAAAGCAAAAGTCCCTTACGGGCGCATTGAAGTTGTTTGCGGATGTATGTTTTCCGGCAAAAGTACGGAACTTATTAGGCGTATTGAAGTTGCCCGTCACGCCGGACAAAAAGTTCAAGTTTTTAATTCTACTTTAGATAAACGTTATGCCCGTAAAGGTATAGCCACCCACGATTTAGTCAAAATGGATGCAACCCCCATTGATAAAGCCGAAGAAATCCTAAATCTTGTTGAAAAAGATACAGAAGTTATTGCCCTTGATGAAGTTAATTTTTTTACTGAAGATATTGTAAATGTTGCCTTAACATTAGCAAAACAAGGTAAACGTGTAATTTGTTGTGGGCTTGATATGGATTATCAGGGGGTTCCGTTTGGAAGCACTGCAAAACTTTTAGCGATTGCCGATAGTGTTCTAAAGCTTGCCGCACGTTGTGTGATTTGCGGTAAACCGGCACGCCGCACACAAAGAACTGCAAAAGTTAAGAGCAGGATTTATGTCGGCGGGGCAGATGATTATGAAGCCCGCTGCGCCGACTGCCACGAGATTTGACACGTGTTTACGTGCCGAATTATATTCACAAACGCATATAACGCGCTTGTACATTTAAGTAATTTTCAATTTTTCATTTCCTAGAATACCGAAAATCGCTACGCTCCTATACTTCTGGGTATTCGTCGTCAAAGTAAAAATTGAAAATTCCATTAAATCTACTGCGCGATGCGAAGACGTTTTTTAACGCTTCGGCTTCGTTCTCCGATGTTGTCGTAGTAAAAATCAAAATTTCCTCAAAATACTTGACAGATTGTGCGCATTATTTGGCTTTATTAAATTTGCTTTCCTTGTTGCCCTCACCCGTCGTGGACGGGCGGAGGGTGGCAAGCAAAATGTTTTTCATTTTGCTTGACGGATGGGGGATAAAAACTTTTCTTAAAATACTTGCCGAATTTTAAAGGGCAGATAATTGATAATTTACCGTATAACCCAATCTCCTTTACGCATTTTTAAAGGCGGTTCGCGGCTGGTTAATATTTTACGAAGTGCTAATATAGTTTCATCTTTCGGGGAAAGTTTTAATATTGCTTTACAATCTAAAATTGCTTTTTCTATTTGCTCGTTGCGTATATAAAAATGCAAACGGCCCATATACGCATTAATATCATTTTTATTTTTGTTTATTTCTTTGGTATAAAAATATTCGGCCTCTTTAATTAGATTATTTTTTTCACATACTTCTTTTATATCAATAAGGTCATAATAAACTGATAATGATTTTATAAAATCTTCGGCTACTTTTTTATATTGCCCTTTTGCGTAATAAAGTTTAGCTCTTTCAATATAAAGTTCGTTTATATCGGGCCTTTGTTTAATCAGTTCGGTAAAATCTTTTATTTTTTCATCAATATTATACATAGGTATTATGTTAAACCTCCTAAATTTTTACATATAAAAACGGCTGATTATTTTGGGCATATAGATGATCCTAAATAAAACAGCCGTAGTTTGTCTACTGACAAACATTCAGCACATAACAGTAAGGGGATCAACCAGACCATTATGTGCCTTAACGACTGTTCTTGGCATCTATATGCGTTAATATTTCTATTAACATCCCGCCATTGCGGGCCAAAAACAGATTAAATTTTTTAGGGTTTTAAACCCTACATAATTTTAAAACTCCTTTTACAACTTATACTTTATTATAGCAAATATGATAATTATTTTTGAGTTGTATTTTTAGTATTAAATTACAAATTTTGCTATCATTTATATATGGCAACTGTGTATGTTCCTAATATTTCCGCAAGTGCTTTTTTTATAATAAATGTATTAAAACAAAAAAGCGCACGCACTCTTTTTGTCTGTAATAGCGAAGAAGAAATTGAAATTTTTGAAGCCGCTTATCAAACTTTTGCTACAAACACCGGTTGTAAATTCTTAACAATTTACGAGGATAAATTTTCTTTATACTCCGCTTTGGAAGCTATTTCAAAAAACGATAAACCTTTATTTATTGCTACAACTTACGAAGCTTTAAAGCAAGAAGTTGCCGGGAAAAAAGATTTTAATTCCCAAGTTTTTAAATTGCAAAGAGGGCAAACAATTAACCGTGCAGAATTTTTAAACACTTTAAATAAACTAAATTATAAACGTGTGGATTTCACCGAAACCCCTGCCGATTATGCCGTGCGTGGCAGCGTACTTGATATCTTTCCGATAAACTCAGCAAAACCTGTTCGCCTATATTTTAAAGCAAACACAATAGAACAAATTTCCGTATTTGATTTGGATACTCAAAATACTATTTCCGCCGCTGAAGATATTTTAATTTTGCCTTTTGAATTTGAGGTCAAACCATCAACTTTATCGCGTTGGTTGCAAGATTTTAATAATTTTTATTTTGAGCCGCCCCAAGAATTTTTGCAAGAAAATGAAGCCACAATTTTAACCGATTTACCTCCAGAAAATGGGGTTGACAGTTTTTTGCGTTCGCCGCTTGATTTTAAAGCAAACTTTGCTTTGTTTGATAGCGAAATTTTAAACTTAAACAAGAAAAATATTCAAAGCACTTTCTTTTGTTTAAATAAAGGGGAAATGGAAAGATTAACAGAAGTTTTCCAAGATTATGACGGATTAAAAACCTTAAGTATCAGTGTAGCCCCTTTGCAAGAAGGGTTTTACAGTACTAAGGAAAATTTTGCTTTTTTTACTTCGGCACAACTTTTAAAACACTCGTACAAACAAACAAATTTTGCAGAAAAATTTGATAAAACTTCTTCTAAATATGTACGCTTTAAAGAACTTGAAATCGGGGATTATGTGGTCCATCAAGAACACGGTATAGGGCGTTACGGTGGGCTGATTACTTTAAATGAAAATGATTTACCGCTTGATTGCCTGTTAATTGAATTTAAAGGTTCGCAAAAATTATATGTTCCTTTGCACGATTTTAGAAAAGTGCAAAAATACATCGGCTTAAAAGGACGTGCACCTAAAATTTCTTCATTAAACACAACCACTTGGAAGGAAGTAAAAAAACGGGTTAAAGAAGATGCTCAAAAAGTTGCTAAAGAAATTTTACAGGCCGCTGCTTTGCGTAGTGCGCATAAGGCAGATATTTTACTCGGTAATGAACATTTGGAAAGGGAATTTGCTGACTCTTTTCCTTATCAAGAAACAGATGATCAAAACCAAGCTATCAATGAAATTATGCAGGATCTTAATAAAGATATTCCTATGGACCGTGTGCTTATCGGCGATGTAGGTTTTGGGAAAACGGAAGTTGCAATACGCGCTGCTTTGCGTGCTGTTTTAAGTAACAAGCAAGTTCTTGTTTTGGTGCCGACGACAGTTCTTGCAAGCCAACATTTTAAAACTTTTAAAGAACGTTTGCAGGCATACCCTATTAATATTGAAATGTTAAGTCGTTTTCAAACAAAAACTGAGCAAAAAAAAGTTGTGGAAAATATTAAAAACGGCAAAGTGGATATCGTTGTGGGTACGCACCGTTTGCTTTCAAAAGATGTTATTTTTAAAAATTTAGGTTTGTGTATTGTTGATGAAGAACACCGCTTCGGTGTCAAGCAAAAAGAAAAGATTAAAGCTAAAAGCGTCGGCGTACATACTTTAATGCTTTCCGCAACGCCGATACCGCGCACTTTAAACCAATCTTTATCGGCATTAAGGCAAATGTCAATTATTCAAACTGCGCCGCAAGGCCGTATGCCTATTAAAACTTTCTTGTGTGCCTATGAAGACAGCATTGTAACTAATGCCGTTCGCCAGGAACTTGCGCGCGGCGGTCAGGTTTTTTATCTTTTTAATACAGTTGCCACTATGGAAGAAAAGCGCGAGTATTTACAAAAACTTATGCCGGAAATAAAAATAATTTGCGCACACGGTCAAATGCCTGAACAAGAACTTGAAAAAACTTTGTGGGATTTTTACAATAAAAAATATGATGTTTTGCTTTGCTCTACTATCGTGGAAAGTGGGCTTGATGTTACAAATGCAAATACTTTGATTGTGGAAAATCCGCAAAATTTCGGGCTTGCACAACTTTATCAGTTGCGCGGCAGAATCGGGCGCGGAAATAAAAAAGCATATTGTTATTTACTTGCACCGTCTTGGATTTTAAATAAGCGCGAAGAAGATTTTAACCCGGAAGATTTTTATTTCCCTAAAAAGAAAAATAAACCCTCATATGCAGAGGCGCAAAAACGTTTATCCGCTTTGCTTGAATTTAGTGAACTCGGCAGCGGTTTTAAACTTGCTTTACGTGATTTGGAAATTCGCGGCGGAGGTGATTTACTAGGTATTAGGCAACACGGTTATGTAAATGCCGTCGGGCTTTCTCTTTATTGCGATTTGGTTGCAAACGAAGTTAAAAAATTACGCGGAGAACCGGTTATCCGCAAAATGTATGCGACAGTTAATTTAGGTATACCGGCTTTTATTGCGCCGGACTATTTGCCGAGTGATGAAGAACGTTTGAAATTCTATAAAGATTTTTTGGAAACTGATGCGGAAACAAAACAAAAACTCAAACAAAAAATAGAAGATTTATGCGGTCCTGCTCCAAAAGAATTAAATAACTTAATTGAGATTATGCAAATTTCTGCCGATGCGGGAGAAATAAAAATACGCGCCATTGAAGCCGGCGCAAAATTTTATGATTTTTACCTTGCAAGGAATGCACAGATACCGCAAGAATCACTTGCAAAAATAATGCAAACTTTTGCAGGGAAAATAGAATTTTTGCAAGCATCTAACGGCGACGGTTTTAGAATTTTTGCCTCGCAAAACAATAAATTAACCGAAGTTAAACAAATTTTAAATACTTTAAAAAATATTTTATAATTAAGAAAAATTTTATATCAGTTCCCATAACCTTTGATAATTTGAAGTAAATTTTAATTTTTACTGTGACGACAAGTACCAAGAAAAACGGGAGTGAACTCAGTACTTTAGGAGTAGAAAAATCAAAATTTACCAAAAAATTAGACGGTAAAGAATGAAAATTGTAGAACATTCCTCTAAAATTTTATTGACTTGTTTTGCATTAAATTAGTATTATATATTTACGGAGGACGTATATGAAAAAAACATTAAGCTTAATGCTTGTCTTAGGGCTTGCTCTCGGTTTAGCAGCTTGCAGTAAAAATGCAAAAGCTGATGCCGCAGCAGATTTACAAGCCGCAGCCGACTCTAACTATGATGCCATAGTCGTAGAGGAGGGGGAAGTTGTTACCGATGCAGTTAATAATGCTGAAGCCAATTTAGCACCTGTATTTTTTGCTTTAAATGAATATTCCTTGTCAAAAGGTGCAAGAAACATTTTAAGCGCAAATGCCGAAATTTTGAAACTCAAAGGCATTAAAAATATTACAGTAGAAGGTAACTGTGATGATAGAGGTACTATTTCTTATAATATCGCTTTAGGTCAAAAAAGAGCCAATGAAGTAAGAGATTATTATATTAAACTCGGTATCAACGCAGATTATATTAACACCGTTTCTTACGGTGAAGAAAACCCGCTTTGCTCTGATCAAACAGAAGCTTGCTGGGCAAAAAACAGAAGAGCAGATACAGTAGTTTCTGCCAAATAGTTTAAAGGAGGTACATTTTATGAACGGAAAATTTTTAAAATCATTTCTTTTGGTAGGATGTGCCTCTTTTCTTTTTTGCGGTTGTTTAGCAACGCAAGAAGATACACAAATTTTAAAATTACAAATTTCCCAACTTAATAAAACGGTTCAAGATTTACAAAAGAACCAAGCTGATAATGCCGTGCAAATGGAAGAGCTTATCGGCCGCCTTACACAAGCAACAGATAATTTAGAAAATTTTGAATATAAAATTGATGATCTAAATACTAAACTTGATAACTTGGAAGCTTTAGTAAAAAAATCTAATACCACTGTTCTTCCTTCTGAAATTTATTCACAGGCAAAAAAACAATTTGAAAACAAACAGTATGATGCCGCTTTGCAGGGCTATGGGCTTTACTTAAAAGCCACCGAATCCCGCGGTGCATCAGCCGAAGAAGCATACTTAAATATCGCAAAAATTTATTTAGAGAAAGAAGATTATACTTCCGCCGCAATAACAGCAGCTACTTTAATGGAAAAATTCCCGAAAGGAAATTTCGTGGCCGGTGCACGTCTTGTTTATGCAAAAAGTATAATTCCTTTAGGAAAGAAAGATGAAGCAAAAAATTATTTAAAATCTATTACCCAAGATTATCCTAAATCTAAAGCTGCTAAAGAAGTACCTGCGATTTTGAAAGGTCTTAAATAAATGAAAAAATTTTTATTATCCATTTTTCTTTTACTCCCCGTCTTTTTATTTGCAAGGGAAAGTGATGTTTATATCGGCCTTTCTTCAAGATATAACCCCAATGATTTACCGAAAATCGGGCTTGCCGCTAATGTTTATACACAAGATACAACTGAAGATGAAAAAAAATATACAGATCTTTTCGCCGAGGTTTTAAGGAGCGATTTGTACCGTTCCCGTTATTTTGATATTGCTGATACCGCCCCTGCTAAAGTTTCTTCTTTAGGACCTCAACTTTCAACACTTGAAAAGCAAAATATTTTATACTATGTCTTTTTCAATTTTGTTCCAACCGATATGGAGGACACTTGGCAAATAAAGGCATTTTTGTATGATACTTCAGGTAAAAAAGCTCTTCTTGGTAAAAGCTTTACAGTTCCGTCAAGAAGTATAAGAAGAAGCGCCCATATGTTTGCCGACCAAATTATAAAGATGCTCACAGGTAAACGTGGACTTTCAACAACAAAAATTGCCTTTGCTAATGACAGTACCGGCAGGAAAGAAATTTATTTCGTTGATTATGACGGTTATAATTTAACAAAACTTACAAATGACAGGTCCATTTCCCTTTTACCGCGTTGGGGTAATAACGGTACAAAACTTTATTATACAACTTACCGTAACGGTAATCCGCAAATTTATATGGTTGATTTAAAAGAAGGGGAAATTTCCGCAGTAGTAAAAGAAAAGGGCTTAAATTTAGTTGGCGGTGTCTCCCCGGATAGCAGAAAATTGGTTATGACTTTATCCCGCGGGGAAAACCCAAGTATTTATTTAAAAGAACTTTCAAGCGGTCGTGTTTTACAACTTACTGATAAATACGGTGTTGACGGCTCACCATCATTTTCACCTGACGGTAAATTTGTTACTTTCGTTTCAAATCGTGCAGGTAACCCACAAATTTATATTATGAATCTTGAAACAAAACAAACACGCCGCTTAACCAGATTTAACTGGACGGACTCCCCACAATGGTCTCCAAACGGTGATTGGATTGCTTTTGCCGGACGTCAAGATGCTAATCACCCGATAGATATTTTCTTAGTTGATATTACCGGCGGTCAAATCAGGCAACTTACAGCTGATAGTGGTTCTAATGAAGATCCTTGGTGGTCCCCCGATGGGCGTTTTATAGCATTTACAACGAATCGTGCAGGTAAACGTCAAATTTATGTTATGGATGCCGACGGTAGCGCACAGCATTTAGTCGCTAATATTAAAGGAAACTCTTTTACCCCAAGTTGGAGTGATTAATTTTTTACCCCTTATGTACAAACCTATAATTTTATTGACAATTTCAAATATTTTTATGACTTTTGCCTGGTACGGTCATTTGCGTTTTAAAGATAAAGCCGTTTGGATTATTGTTCTTACAAGTTGGTTAATAGCATTTTTTGAATATTGTTTTTTGATTCCGGCAAACCGTATAGGGCATATGTATTACAGTGCACCGCAACTTAAAGGTATGCAGGAAATTATTACACTTATTGTTTTCGCCGTATTCAGCATAACTTACCTTAAAGAAGATTTACGTTGGAATCATTATATCGGTTTTGCCTTAATTATTTGTGCGGCATTTTTGATTTTTAAGAAGTAATTACTTAAACCTTATTTTATTCTTTTCTCTGTCGTGTTTAGCAATTAAATATACAGAATAAAAAGCCAAAAACATAACTGCAAAAAAACAAAATAATATTAATATTTCTTTCATATATTCTCCGATTTCAAAAATAAAAAACGGCTGTTATTTGAGGAATTCCAAGCACTCAAATAAACAGCCGCTATCTTTTGTTTAATAAAAAACAAAAGATAAAACGGCTATTTTTGGTTTGGAATTCCTTCTAAAAGAAGGCGGCAAATGCCCCCAAAAACAGCAAATTGTTTAGCCCTAAAGCTATAATAAATTATATCAATTTTGTGAGTTTGACTGCGGATGTTTTGCAGCGTAAAAAGTAAATATATTTATACCGGTAAATAAAACTATTGCACAAATTATCATTAAATAACGGCTAAAAGCAACAAAATTAAGCAAATTTAAAATCGCATTCGTGATGATTATTAAAATTATGCTACCAAAACTTTTTTGTAAAAATTTAACATAACCGTTTTTTAAAACTATACTTCCGTATTTAACCCCAAGCGGAAAACCGAAAGCCCCGCCAAGTGCAATAAGTGCACCTAAAAATAAAATATTTGTATGGAATTTGCCACCGGAAAATAAGTAAAATATAGAGCCGCTTATTGTCGCAACTAAAAGCAAAAAGCGTACTGCTTGCGTTGCCGGTTTCTCAGCAATTTTAAAACCGTTTATTATTATCGGTCTAAAAACTAAAGCACCGCTTATGCCAAGCACCGAACTTATAACCCCAACAAACATTCCGCAAAAAAGTGCAACTATACTTTGTAATTTTGAAATATTCGGTTCTTCATTTTGATTTTTTGTTGTCTTACCGAATAAACTTTGAAAGCCGATAAAAAGCATTACAAAAACAAATAAGCAGAGCAGAGCTTTTGAACCGAATTTATTATACAAATAATCATTTATCAAGCGGCCGCTGAAAGCGGTTAAAACAACACCTATTGCCATAGGTAAAGCCAAAGAACGCATAATTGAATATTTTTTCCAAGAAAGTTTTGGCATTTCTTTTAATATTGTCGGTGCTGTTGAAAATACCATTTGCACCAATGCCGCACCGACTGCTTCCAAAGGTTCAAACCCGAAAATTAGCATTGTGGGCACTATAAGCCAACCGCAGCCGACGCTCCAAAAACCGCCGCATAGCATACCGATAAAACCAATTATCGGGAAAATTAAGTAAGTATACCACGTCATAAAAATATTTTATAATTTTTATTTACCAAAGCAAACACCGTCTTGGGCTTTGGTGATTTTAACTTTTACTAAAGTGTTTTTGGGGGTATTTAAAGGGACTAAGACCTTTTGGAAATTTGCCGCAGTTGCAATTTGAAATTTGCCGTCTTTAGTTAAATCTTCAACTAAAATTTCTTGTGTTGTGTTTATTAAATTTTCGGCGGCAGTTTTGCGTAAAATAAAATCTTCTTCACGCAAAATATCGGCACGGCGTTTTATTTCCTTAACATCAATTTGCGGCAGTTTTGCCGCCGCTGTCATAGGGCGCGGTGAATAACTGAAAATATGCAAACCGGCAAAACCTATTTTGCGGACAAAATTAACAGAGTTTTCAAAATCTTCCAAAGTTTCAGTCGGGAAGCCGGCAATAATATCAGTATAAATAAAAATATCTTTTATTTTGTGGCGTATTTCTTGCACGCGTTTTTCAAAGTCCTCAGCAATATAATGGCGGTGCATTTCTTTTAAAACTTTGCTTGAGCCGCTTTGTAAAGGCAAATGCAAATAATTGCAAAATTTGTTTCCGGCTTTTGAAATAACTTCCAAAAGTTCATCAGTTACCGTAGGCAATTCTATGGAAGAAAATCGTATACGAAAATCACCGTCCAACGCAAAAATTTCTTTAACAAGTCCTGCCAAATTTGTTTTTGTTTCCGCACAAAAATAATTACCGATATTTATGCCCGTTAAAACAATTTCTTTGTAATTGTTTGCAATTAAAGTTTTAATTTCCTCAAGCACAATTTTTTTGGGTTTTGAAGTTTTAATCGGGCGTGTAAAAGGCACAATGCAATAAGTGCAAAAATTTGTGCACCCGTCTTGAATTTTAACAAAAGCGCGTGTTTTGCCGTGATGTTCTTTAACTGTCCAATCAATATTTTGTTTAAATAATTCTTGGGGTAAATTTTCCTTTTGCACAATTTCCGCTTGTTTTATTTTATCCAAAATTTCCTTGGCACCGTGCCTTGCAAAACAACCTGTCAAAATTAAGCGCGCGTTTGGGTTTTTGCGTTTAATAGTGTTGGCTTCTTTGAGGGCGTCTTTATCTGCTTTGCGTGTTACAGAGCAAGTGTTTATTAGGCAAATATCGGCATCTTGCGGAGTTTTTGTTATGGTATATCCGCGGCGTAAAAATTCCTCAAGTAATGCCTCACTTTCTACTTGATTCACACGGCAACCAAATGTCTTTATATAAATTTTCATAAATTAGCCAATGCCCATACCGCACAAGCGGCGGCAGTTTGCGCACGTAAAATATTTGCACCTAGTGTTACAGGTTTTACACCGTAAATTTTTGCAAGGGTTATTTCTTCTTGTGCATATCCGCCTTCGGGGCCGATAAAAATAGCAATATCTTTCCCTGTCGGTATTTGTTCTGTTATAGATGTTTTTTGCTCATCTTCATAACAAATTAAAGCAGGTGTTTTTAAATTTTTTAAAGCATTTTCAAAAGTAAGCGGTGGCAAAATTTGCGGTATTTTTGCAATCTCACATTGTTTGGCGGAGGCCAAAACAATTTGCCCCCAACGCTCTTGTTTAGTGTCCCATTTTTTTAATAATTTTGCGTCGCAAAATTTACTGAAAACCGGGCAAAAAGTGCTTGCGCCTGCTTGCGTGCAAAGGTCCAAAAGTTCTTCTGTCGCGGGGCGGGAAATTGCGCTAAAGTAAAGTGTAATATTTCTTTTAAGTTCGCGGTTTGGAATTTGTTTAATAATTTCCCCGCCTTGCATACTAGTTAAACGTGCGAGATATTTTTTACCGCAACCGTCAAAAATTTTTATTTCCTGCCCTGCGTTGTATCGCGCCACTTTTAAGTGGTGTGCTTCTTCTTTAGAGAGCGTAAAATTATTTTCTTTAATTTCTGCTAAATACTGTGGCATATATATAATTTTACAAAAAAAATACCCACGATGTTTTATCGTGGGTATTGTAAAACTCTGATTTCACTTCAATTTTATTTTACGCCGTGCATCCAACGCTTAATAGGTTTAACTAAAACAAGCAAGATTAAAGATGCAACTATCGGCGTAATCACCGGCCAGGTAAAGAATTGCGTTAAATTATCTTTATCTAAGAAGCCGGAGTATTTACCCGCAAGCCATCCGGCGGCGGAGTTTGCCAAAAACCAAATACCCATAAATAAAGAAATAAATTTTACCGGCGAAAGTTTTGTTACCATTGAAAGTCCGACAGGTGATAAACACAATTCACCCATTGTAAACATAAAGTAAGCACCGATTATCCAAAGCATACCGAATTTATCTTTACAAACTATTGATGCCGTCAAAAGTAAAGCGTAACCGATTGCAATTAACCAAAATGCCAACACAAATTTTGCCGGTATGCTTAAGTCCTTATTTTTCTTACCAAGTGTTACCCAAAGTTTTGAAAACACCGGCGCAAATAACATAATAAATAATGGGTTAACTGATTGGAACCAAGCTGTCGGTATTTCAAAGGTTTTGCCGAAAATGTGGATAATTCTGTCAACATTATGTTCTGCAATTAAGTTAAGTGCAGCACCTTTTTGTTCAAAAATTGCCCAAAAGAAAACGGAGAAAAATGCCATTATAAAAATAACTGCAATTCTTTGTTTTTCTTCTTTAGTTAATGGTTTGTTTTCTATTTTAACTTTTTCTTTTTTCTCATAATGTTTTGGGGAAAGCCCTTTTCCTTGTAAAAATTTGTCTTGCCCCCAAAGGAAAGTTATTAAACCAATACCCATCCCGATTGCCGCTGAACCGAAACCCCATCCCCAACCGAAATTATGTGCAAGTGTTCCTGCAATTAAGCCGGCTAAAAATGAACCCAAATTGATACCCATATAAAAAATGGTAAAACCACTATCGCGGCGGGGGTCGTTTTTCTCATATAAATCGCCGACGATGCTTGAAATATTTGGCTTAAAAAACCCGTTACCGATAACGATAAAAGCCATAGCCCAAAATACCCAAGTCATACTTCCGCGGCCCATACAAAGTTGCCCAAGCCCGATACAAATTGCACCGATAATTATTGCCGCACGTTTGCCGATCCACTTATCGGCAATATAACCGCCAAATAAGGGGGAGAGGAAAATCAAACTCATTAATGTTCCAAAGTGCCCACTTGCTTCTTTGGTAGTAAGTAAAAGTTCTTTTGTTAAATACAAAATAAACAAGGCCTTTAAAGAATAAAAGCTGAATCTTTCCCACATTTCCGTTGCAAAAAGTAGATATAAACCCGCAGGTTGTTTTTGTTTGGTAGTAACTTCTGTCATAAAACCTCCAAAATTAAGATTACAATTCCATTTTAGCATAAAATTTGTAAATTGGGCAAATTAGTTGTAATTGTGTCAATAAAAAGTTAAAATTTAAAAGAAGTAAATTGGGGTTAAAAGCCCTAAGAAAATTTAATCTGTTTTTGGAGCCGTAAATTACGGCAAGCCGAAAGGCACACAAATAACCAAAACAGTTCGTTATAGACATAAAATGTACGGCCATATATTTTATGTCGAGTGTTTATCTTAATGATAAACCGCGGCTGTTATACGGGTTATATTTGTGGCTCTTATAAGAGCCGTTTTTTTTGCTTTTTCCAAAAATGGAGTAAATAAAATATTCCTTTGATTTTCGCCCCACACTTTTTTGCTTGCAAAAAAGTGGGTGGGAGAATTAAAGAGGGGGGAGTGTAAAATAAAGAATTATCTAATTTTATAATCTACCCCCACCCCT
>JAZUPU010000031.1:0-9888 GCA_045605325.1 Elusimicrobiaceae bacterium | reverse complement strand
CAGTTGTTTTGCCTTCGTTAATTGCTTTACCTTCATTAGTTTCTGTCTTCACTGCTTCTTTAGCTTGAACTTGGGGTTGCACTTCTTTATTTTCTTTGGAAGAATCTTTTGTTTCTGCCTTAATTTCTTTACTGATTTCTTGTTGAGGTTCTTGTTTGGCTTCTTTTACAGCATCTTTGCTTAAATCAATTTCTTCTAAAACGACATCTTCTGTTTTAACATCTTGTTTAATTTGAATTGTTTTATTACCGTTATTTATGAAAGAATTATAAATGAGATAACTTAATATACAAAGTGCAATAATATCCACAAAGATTAAAACCAGCCATAACTCTTTTGATGATTTTTTATTGTCTGTGAAATTTTCTTCCATAAGAACCTCTTTAAAAGCGGGCGAAGGGAATCGAACCCTCGTCTAAAGCTTGGGAAGCTTCCGTTCTACCATTGAACCACGCCCGCATATTTATATTTTAGCAAATAAAAGATATTTAAATCAAAAACAGATATTATATTTATAACCAATTCTTATACAGTTGAAATCAATGTATAAGCGTTGGTACTAAAACTATAAATTCTATCTGTTCCTATTATTATACGATCAATTAACCGCGCGGAAATAACTTGTAAAACTAAGTTTAAATTTTCTGTAATTTTATGATCTTCTTCATACGGGACTAAATTGCCTGAAGGATCATTATGTACACATATGACAAATTTAGCACCATATTTCAGCACAAGTTCAATTATTTTTCTTACAGATATAGCATTTGTGTCTATATGCCCTTCTGCTATAACTTCAGAAGCTATTAAATTTGTTTTTATATCCAATAATAATACTTCAAAGAATTCTTGGTCCCTATTTTCAAGATGTTCCAAACAATATTTATACAACTCTGCTTGATTTAAAATATTCTTTTTAAAATCTATATCGTAACAACTGTAACGGTTTATAATTTCCCTAACGACATTTATAAGAATGGAACTTTGAGGACCAAGACCTTGAATCTTTTGTAATTCTAAAGAATCTGCGTTTAACACAGCATTTAATGAACCGAAAGATTTAATTAAATTCCAAGCAAGTTTTTTAGTGTCTTTACGCGGGATAGAATAGGTTAAGAGAAGCTCTAATGCCTCGTGATCTAAAAAAGGTTTTAAACCTTCCTTTTTGAACTTATTTTTAATACGTTCCCTATGCCCTATATATGACGGTTTATTCATATTAATATTATACTTTATTTGATAATGTGTTTATTAATAAAAAATTGTTTGATCCCTGACAAAAATCTTGACAAACTAATATTTTTATTATATAGTTATATAAGGTTAGTTTTTAATATATATATTATTTTGGGAGACACTATGAAATTTGAGGATTATTTAATGCTTAATAAAAACCCTGATAAGCCGGAAAAGGATCCGTTTTCACTCATTGGAGAACCGGATGGAAAGGGAAATATTATATTCGTACGCCATTATAGAAGTGACGAAAAATGGAAAAGAAAATCTAAACCTTTAATAATCCCGGCTGCAAAATATTGGGCAACTGCCGAAGCAGTAAAGAACGGCACTTATGAACCGCAAAAAATAAAAAAATCTAGAATACCGCAACTTGCTTTAATGCCTAATTCAAGAAAAAAGAAAATAAAAAAATAATTCTATGCAAGAAGCTTACCGAAGGGAAAGATTATATTGGAATAATATAGCTAATATTAATAAACCCGGTATTAAAACTTATGCCGAAGATAATATAATAGCCGCAGCGTTTGAGTTCACTTTATTTGATTCTACTGCCAAACCAAGAAATATATTTGTTGCGGCAAATTCTTATTTGGAAAGCACAATGTTTATTGAGAATGATAGCAAAAAAGGTATAAATATTTTAACCGGAGAAAAGAATCTGTTATTTAAAATTATCATCAATAATATACTTACGCAAGCCGGAGATCTAGCTTATAATATGGAAAGTTTTAAAAGAGTACCAAGGACACCTGGGTTAGGTTTTGTTAACTTTTTTGCAATCGGGCAAAAAGAACGATTTTATAAAAATTTAACTTATGAAGAAATACATTACACTGCACACCCATATTATCCGTTTTATACTTATATTTGGCAATTAGTAAATGAATTACAAAAAATAAAAATGTATGAATCACTAAAAATAAAACCTCCTACATATGAGCCGATAATAATAGAAAATTAAAAGTATTATTGGAACTTTTACTCGTTCTCAAACAAACTTCCACCAAAGTAAGTTAAAATTTGATAAAATATAAGTAACGGCTGTTTTTGGTTTGAAAATTTTAATAAGATTCCGCGCCTATAGCTCAATGGATAGAGCACCAGCCTGCGGAGCTGGGGATACAAGTTCGATTCCTGTTAGGCGCAGTTATTGACGGTGGCCCATTCTCAGACGAGAGTGGGCCTTTTCTTATACTTTTACGACGGTGTTTTTTAGAGTAAATGAAGAAAATGAAGAAAACGAACTATGAAAGTCAATGGCAGAGTTTGGACACTATAACCTCTAGAACAACTGCGCTTTCTATAAATCGAACTAGCCAAAATTATAGTGTCCAAATTACATACTTGTGGCAGACTAAAACCACCCAATAAATATATTTTCTCATTAGTATCTATGGTTTATTTTATTCCGCTTAAAAACGTTTTTTAAGTATTTGTTTCTAGCGAGAGTCCGTTATTATGGCTGTTTTTCTTTCAAATAATGTAAACTATATTGGGATTATTAAGAATTTCATTTATTGAGTGGTATAAAAGGAAATAGTATAATATCTACAGATAAATATAACTTTTTGATAGCAAAAATTGAACGTGGCAGAATATTTAAAAACTTAATGCTATTTTTAGAGATACAACAAATAAAGCTTAGATATGTAAATAAAAGTTGCTATTATTTTTAAGAGGATAAATTTATGACAATTGCTTTATGGGTTCTTATTGGTATATCACTTTTTTTATTAATGCTAGTCATAGGATTTCTTGAAATACAAAAAAAATTAGAATGGAAAATAGAATATACAAAAGAAAAAGGGGAAGAAGAAAAAATAAAAGCTGTGCAACAAGTTCTGGATGAAGTGAGAACAGACAGATTATGGATTAAACAAGAAAAAGAAATTATATCTCAAAAAAGAAAAACGCTTTCTGAAGCTAGTGAAATATTTGCAGAATATTATGCCGATAAAGCAACAGAGGTATTTCAACCTTTTATTGATTATTTCGTTAAAAAAAAGCACCAAGCCGTTTCATCAGCCCAAGCAACTGCAACACTTAAACGGGAAACTAAAGAAAAATTAAAACAATTTAAACAATATGAATATATTATTAAGACATATGAATCAATGTTTCCTTGGTTAGAAGATTTTAAGGAAATTCCTTTGGAAAATACATTCAAAGATTCCAGAGAAGATATTGATGAAGATGAAGAAATATTCTCCCGTTATTTATCTGTTAATGAGCAAAAGACCTTGACTAAGTCTGAAAAATTCCAAAAAGCCTTAGATCGTTATACAAATTCTTGGGATAAAAGCAACTGGCAAATAGGTTTATTTTATGAAAGGTATAATGGATATTTGAAAGAAAGAAATGGTTATAAAGTCATCATGAATGGTGCTCAAAAAAGATGGCAAGATATGGGAATTGATCTTATTGCTACAAAAGATAATTCAACAGAGTTAATTCAATGCAAATATTGGGCTAAAGATAAAAGTATTTACGAGAAATACATTTTTCAATTATTTGGTACAACTATCAATTATATTAGTGAACATTATGATTTGAATAAATGGGATCCTATGGATTTATTAGCTAAAGGAATGGTCAAACCTGTTTTTATTACATCAACGCAATTATCTGATACTGCAAGAAAAGTTTCTAAAGCATTACATATAGAATTATTAGAAGGGTTTCCTTTGCAAAAAGATTATCCTAAAATTAAATGTAATCCTTCTTCACAATTTGGGAAAATTTACCATTTACCTTTTGATCAGCAATATGACAATTTTCAAGTTTCTCAAACAGAAGGTGCGTTCTATGCGGAAACAATCCAAGAAGCTGAAAGTAAGGGCTTCCGAAGAGCATATAGATGGCACGGAATGCAGTAATCAGTATTTTAAACTAAACGTCTACTGGATCTTTTTAAATAAAGAGGTTTAACGAATGGAAAAGGAAAAAAATAGAAATAGCCTATATTGGTTGTTAACAATATTAGTAATAATAATTCCTATAATCTTAATAAAAATTTATCCACTTCAAACAATATTGCAATATAGTGAAATATATTCGACTATAGTAGCTTTTATTGCATTTATATGGTTTTATCAGAGTTTATACTTGCAAAGGATTCAGTTGCAAGAACAAAGAGAACAATTTAACCAAGAATTTCAGAAAATGAAAAATGCTGAAAAAAGAGAAAATATTGCTCTAGCTAAAGAAATATTAAAAGAAGCGGAAGAGGAAGCCAAAACACAATTAAGAGAATTAGATCTAGGTATCGACGAAAGACATTTGATAAATCTCCTTATTGAAGCTTTAAAAATATCTAAAAACATATTCGAGAATGAAAATGAATATATTGTATGTTCCGAGAGTTTAAAATTCTTTAAATACTTAAGCCCTATAAACACAATTTTATTTGGAATTATGCAGGCAGGGAAAAATATATTAGAAAATGAACAAGAAAAAAGTATTCCAGATATGACACCAGAAAAATTTGTCGTTCAATATAGAGACAAATTAAATTCTTATCCGTTTTTTAGTAAACATCTTAAAAATACAATTCTTTTAGATGATTTCATACTAAATATTAGAATTGATGTAATAAAGCTCGCCACATTAACTGCTCAATATATACAAAATCCTACTATGTTTCATAAAGATAAAATAGATTTATTACTTGAAAGAGTAAAAAAGCAAAAATATGCTCTTCCAAAGATTACACAAAAATACCTTGAAATCACTAAAACTGCTAGTAATAATAAAAACTCCTGCACTTTCTATATATCGAACTCGCCAAAATTATAGTGTCCATTTTACATACAAATGGCAGAATAGCATAATAATCTTTCCTTAAAAGCTGGAAAAATGCTTTTACACAATTGTGGAAGGAATAAATACTTCCGTTTATTATGTGATGTAAAAATTAATGGGCAAAATTAAAAAGATGAACTAATAAAAGCAGGGCATTTAATGCATTACAATACATTGATATTTGGCTACATCCAATTCATAACAACTTTCTGTATTTTCAAACAATTCTCGCAAACATTTTTGCTTCATAGTTATAATTTTCCTATATTTTAATCAACAATAAGATAAAGTATATATTCATATAAATTACACAAACAATTGATTGTTTTTAATAAAATTGCCGATGTTAACATGTTTTATGCCATCACGTTGTTGAATAAGATCATTACGAGTAATAATGTATTTAGGGTAATTATCACGTATCTTTTCTAACGGGGCATATTCCCTGTCTTCCGTTTTTTTGTTATCCATCATAGTCATTGCAACTTGGACATAAGCGTAGTTTCGGTTAGGGTCTCGCAAGATAAAATCACATTCTAATTTACCTATACGCCCTACACTTACATTATACCCTCGCGTTCTGGCATAAATATAAACAATATTTTCTAATACAGGACCATAGTTTATTCTGTTGTCAGTATTATTAGCAAAATATATACTCAAATCGGCCAAATAATATTTTTGTTCACCTCGTAGAGATTTCTTTGATTTCAAATCAAAGCGTTTGCATTCATAAAGTATTTTAGCATCCAATAAAACTTTAATATAATTATTCAATGTTTCTCTCTTAATATTTATACCCTCTTTTTCTAGTTCTTTGATAACATTTTTTAAACTGGTTGTCATACCAAAATTATTTATGATATATTGTTGCACTTGCTCAAAAACAGAATGATTGCGTATTTTAATACGGCGTTTAATATCTTTTTCAAATATTTCGTTGATTACACTTTTTGTATATGTCTGTTTATCTGCCAAGGAATCATATTCTACTGCCTTTGGGAAACCACCTTCCAAAATATATTGGTCAAATTCTTGTACAATGTCTTGGTTTATCGGCTTTTTATAAAAATTCTTCATTCCTTCATATTCTTCGAAGGTAAGTGTGAACATTTCAAATTCTATATAACGTCCTGTTAGTTTGGTAGTAAGTTCCCCGCTCAATAAATAAGAATTAGAACCTGTAATAAAAATGGAATAATTGCCCTCTGTACGGAAAGCATTAATAACTTCTTCAAAATTTTCAACATTTTGAATTTCGTCAATAAATACATATTTTAGCCCTTTACTTTTAGAAGATTCTTCTATTAACTTTTCTAATTGATCTGCTGTTTTGATACTTTTATAACCACGTTTATCTAAATCAATGAAAATGATATTTTGAGGTTTAACACCTTGTTCCTCCAATTCTTGTGCGATAGTTGCCATAAGGCAAGATTTACCGCAACGACGTAACCCTGTAATAACTTTAATAATTCCGTCATCGTGATAAAAACCACGAATTTTTTTAAGATAATGTTCTCTCTTATAATATTTCATAAAATTCTCCCATTTCTATCCTTCTAGTAAATTATAACTAAAAAATAGAGATAAATGCAAGTTAAGGGGGTAAAAGTTGCTAAAAATATCAACAAATACCCCCTTAACTGCCAAATAATGTATATTTTTAGATATAATCATACTATGAAACGATAAATTAAAAGATAAGCGTAAGTCCCTACCTTATCTGAAAAACGCAGAAAAGACCGGAAATGGCGCACAAATTGGTCTTTAAATGGTAAACTGATTAATTTCCTAGTTTTAATCCTAGATAAAAGCTATAATCCTCGTCGTAGATATATATAAAAAATAAAGAAAACGAAGTATAAGAAAAGTATGCGGTAATTTGGACACTAAAAATTACAAGTTCGATTTCTGTTAGGCGCACCATTCGACGAAAGTCCATTCTCAGACGAGAGTGGGCCTTTTTCTATACTTTCTCGACGACATTTTGGACCTATAAAAGACGTTAAAAGACAACAAAGACATTAAAAGGATATGAAAGACAATGGCAGAGTTTGGACACTATAACCTATAAAACAACTGCGCTTTCTATAAATCGACTGTCCAAAATTATAGTGTCCATTTTACATACTTTTGGACACTATAATTTAGTGTTTTGGTTGGTCCGTATTAACTTCTACCACATTTAAAGCATAATCGCCCATTTTCTCAAAACTGTTTAAGATATCCACATACAGAGTGAGTCCGGCAGGGGAGATTTGATTCTTAGTAAAGTCGTTGGATGTTTTCTCTTCGCGCAGCGCATGCCGCATATTATTTAGCACGTCTTCTTGCTCACGGGCGTATGCTAAAACTCTTGCTTTATCCAACTGTGCGGCGGGCAAGATAGTGGAACGCATATGTCTGATAATCTTACGCACCTGTTGGCCAATGGTTTCCAATCGCTCGTAATCTTGTCTATTAAACGCTTTAATGTTATGGGCTTTGGTGAGCAGTTTAGCAATACGTTCCCCATGGTCGGCTATTTTTTCTAAATAAGTTGTTTGATCCAAGAGATGCATAATCTCGTTTACCATATCGCGCGAAAGTTGCTCGTGGGTCAAGTTCTTTAAAAACTCTGTGATTTTATATTCTAATATATCGCTCGCTTTTTCTTGCGCGTATACGTCTTGTACAAGTTCTTCAAACAGCGCATTGGAATCGGCTTTTAGTGCATGGAGTAATTTAGACGTAATAGAACTGGACATCCCTCCCATAACATCAATTTCTTTACGTGCCGCCCCAATAAATAGTTCTGGTGTAGTGGTAACACCTACTTTTAGATAGCGTAGTTCCGTTTGGTTTTGTTCACTACGTTGGACAGGCAAGAGGAACAAAATCAGTTTTTCAAACGGTTTGATAAACACAAGCATCACGCTGGTGTTTATAACGTTAAACAGGGTATGAAAGGCGGCTAAATGGTAAGGGATGCTAGTTAAAAGAACTTCGGGACTATTTCCTGTAGTTGCTCCGGGTACAAAGCAATCAATCAACCCCAAAAAAGGATGGAAAAATGCTACCGCCCACACTACCCCGAGTACGTTAAAAAGCATGTGCCCCAACGCAGCACGTTTAGCAATCCGCGGAGCACCGATAGCGGCAATATTGGCCGTAATGGTGGTGCCGATGTTTTCCCCTAATACAAGGGCACAAGCGGTGGGATAGTCAATGAGTCCCTTTGCGGCACAGGTAAGCGTAACAGCCATCACGGCACTGGAAGATTGGAGCAGAACCGTAAGCACTGTTCCTACGCCGATTACACCTAATAAAGGAAAAAGTGTATCGGGACGGAATCTGACAATCCATTCCACCACAGCAGAGGAATTTTGCATATCGGGCAACGCCCCTTGGATGAGCGATAAACCCAAAAATAGCAACCCAAACCCTACCATGGCCTCTCCGATACGACGAGTCAAGGGCCATTTTTTAATAAATTGTGAGAAGAAGCCAATGCCGATCATGGGCATAGCAAACGCAGAAATTTTCACCTTAAAACCAAGGATACTAACCAACCAAGCCGTGGTAGTTGTACCAATGTTGGCCCCAAAGATAACCCCTAAAGATTGGGATAAACTAAGCAGTCCCGCGCTGGCAAACCCTACCACCATGACGGTGGTGGCTGAAGACGATTGAATAATTGAGGTAGCTAAAATACCGGACAGCGTTGCCGTAAAACGGTTGGTAGTGGCACAGGCGATAATCCGCCGCAAACGATCTCCGGCGGCTTTCTGCAATCCATCGCTCATCATTTTGATGCCCAACAGAAATACCCCTAAACCGCCAAGCAAATTAAATGTTAATACTAATATTTTCATTCATTTTCTCCAAAAAAAGGAGCACCAAATTGGTGCTCTCTGTTTTAAATACTACATAAATTGTTATCAATCAATATATCTTGCTGACGCGAACTACTATATATCCCTATGGAACAATCCCATATGATCTTTATTTTTGGAATTAAAACAAGGAATATATTATTTTTCAGCATATATCTTATATATGTATTATATCATTTTTATGATAATAGTATATGATCCTACTACTGGGCACTATTTGGACACTATAACCTCTAGAACAACTTCGCTTTCTATAAATCGAACTAGCCAAAATTATAGTGTCCATTTTACATACTTGTGGACACTATATCTATAAAAAACACCCTCTAGTTTGCGCTAAAGGGTGTTTTGTTTGATAAATATTTGTCTTATAAATACTTACTAAAACTTATTGTTCTCTATTCCGTATTGCATTGTCGCCATACCGGCATCTACAAGGCCTTTTAAGAAAGTTTTGCCTAAACTGTCGCCATCACTGGCAGCCTGCGCCCGTTCGGCTTCTTTTCTAGCAAAGTATTTTTCAATATCGGCTTCATCCTCTTTGGTAAGTTTTGCACCGTATTGCTGTAATAAACTTGCAAGTTGTTCATTGCGATCCTTTTTAGCATACATTAACGGGGTTGAATTATAAGCATTGCGGATATTTGGGTCTGCGCCTGCTTCTAATAATAAAACAGTTTTCTTTTCCCAACGCGGACCACGAAGAATATTTTCATATAACGGTGTTCTGCCGAATATATTACGGGCATTTATATCTGCCCCTTTTTTAAGTAAGAAGGCAAAATTATCAGCACCTTCGTTATTTTTTTCTACGAAAACATTATGCAATGCGGTATTACCCATACCGTCAACAGCATTGATGTCAGCACCGGCATCTAAAAGTATTTGCCCTATTTCCGGCTCTCCGGACACACACATTAAAGGAGTTGTACCATATGCAGGTTTATCACTATTTTTATAACTTGCTTCA
>JAZUPU010000030.1:0-9387 GCA_045605325.1 Elusimicrobiaceae bacterium | reverse complement strand
ATGGCTTCCGTCGCCCTGCTTCTTTCAACGGCTTTTCTATACCCAGGCAAAGCTACTGCCGCAAGTATACCGATAATAAGCACCACAACTAATAATTCAATTAGTGTGAACCCATTATTACTTTTTACTGCTTTCTTTACTGCATTTTTTTTCATACTTCCTCCTAGTTTTTTGATACAGCGCTTTTAATTACGCCACATATATATTTTAAGAAAAAAAAAAAAAATGTCAAGTAAAATTTTTTATCGTCGTAAAATAAATGTATATTGGGATTTTTTTGGGGTTGTTAAATAAAATTTTAACTTTTATTACCTTCACCATTTGTTGTTTTATTTTTAAATGTTTTAACTTTTGCAAAAATTTTTTAAGCCGCATTTAAGGCGCTTACATTAAAATAACTCTTTAAATCAATAAACTAATGTCTGCCGATTTTACCGAGTGCGTTAAACACCCCATTGAAATTACATCTACACCCGTCTTAGCATATTGTTCCAAATTATCGGCGTTAATACCGCCGGATGCCTCTAAAATTGCACGCCTTTCAACAAAAGCTACAATTTTTTTTATTTCCTTTGGTGTCATATTATCAAGCATAATAATATCTACGCCGGCTTTTAATGCCTCTTTAACTTCGGCTAAATTTTTTGTTTCAACTTCAATTTTATTTGTGTGCCCTATTTTTGCTTTAATTTTTTGCACAGCTTTTGTTATTGAACCGGCAGCTGCAATATGATTATCTTTAATTAAAACTGCGTCCGATAAACTCATACGGTGGTTTTTTGCACCGCCTGTCCTGACAGCATATTTATCAAATTTTCTAAGTGCCGGTTGCGTTTTGCGTGTATCAACAAGCATTACACCGTATTTTTGGCAAATTTTATTTAGTTCGTTTGCTTGCGTTGCAATCCCCGACATCCTTTGCATAAAATTAAGTGCAATTCTTTCAGCTTTTAAAATGCTTAAAGTTGAGCCGGAAACAGTTGCAATAACAGTACCTTTTTTTATTTTATCACCATCATTAAATTTTGTTTTAAAAATTAAACTGCAGTCCACATATTCAAAAATTTCTTTGGCTAAATTTACGCCGCATAAAATTAAATCCTGCTTTGCTACTAAACGCGCGTTAGTTTTATCTTTAACGGTAAAAATATTATCTGAAGTTATATCGCCAAGGGCGGTATCTTCTTCCAAAGCTAAGGTTACGATTCTATCTATCATTTTTCTGCCTCTTTAAACATATTATCTATTGCCTGCTTGGCTTTTTGTGCCAAATCTGTGTCTAGATTTATGCCGTTTAAACTTTCCAAATTCTCCAAAACACTTACTATATTTTGTAAATTATTCCTTTTCATACTTGCGCAAATCCGCCCGCAAGGAATAAAAGATTTTTCCGGATTTTCCGCTTCAAGCATATTTATAAGGCCCCACTCGCTAAAAACGGCAAAAGTTTTGGCAGGGCTTTCTTTGACAAATTTTAACATAC
This sequence comes from Elusimicrobiaceae bacterium, assembly GCA_045605325.1. Lineage (GTDB taxonomy): Bacteria > Elusimicrobiota > Elusimicrobia > Elusimicrobiales > Elusimicrobiaceae > Proelusimicrobium. The sequence continues at coordinate 7,904 of JAZUPU010000030.1, read as the reverse complement.
CTGCCGTGCTTCCTACAAAATCAGATGCGGAACAAACTTCCGGCAAACATTCGGGGTGGGAAATTATTTTAGCATCAGGATATTTTGTTTTTACTTCATTAAGTTGCGCTAAAGTAAATTTATCGTGCACACAACAAGTTGCACCGGCGGCAATAATTTCTTTTTTAATATTTTGTTTTTTTAAATATAGCTCAATATTTTTTGCCATATACAAATCCGGTACAAAAATTATTTGGTCTGCTTCGGTATTTGCTGCAATTTTAAAAACATTTGAGGATGTTACACAAGTGTCGCTTACCGCTTTAACTGCCGCGGAAGAATTTATATAACAAAGCACTTTCGCTTTCGGATATTTTTTGCGCAGTTCTAAAACTTGCTCTGCTTTAATACCGTCTGCGAGAGAACAACCTGCCGTTATAGGAGGTAAAATAACTTTTTTATTTGGGTTTAAAATTTTAGCGGTTTCCGCCATAAAAGTTACACCGCAAAAAATAATATTTTGCTGTTTTGCTTCCTTGGCTTTCTTTGCAAGAGCATAAGAATCCCCGCAAAAATCAGCAATGCCGAATAAAATTTGCGGGGAACAATAATAATGCGCTAAAATTACGGTATCTTTTTCCTGTTTAAGTTTATTTATTTCGTTGCAAATTTCGGCAATATTTTGCACTTCTTCAAAAGCAAACCTTGCACCCGTTTTTATATTGGTAACTTTAGATAATTTCTCAAACAGGGGCAAGGTGTTTCGTTTTGAAAGTGCAATATTGGTTTGCATTTATTATTTTTTTACCGTCGGTTTCTTTTGCGGTTTTGCAACTTTTACCGCATCTTTACTTTTTGTTTTGGTATTTTTTATTTGGTCCTCATAAGGGACTTCCGTTTCATAATCCATTTGAGGGGCAAGTAATAAATCAAATTCTTCTTCCAGAACGCCGTTTTCTCTGTAATAATAGTAACCTTCATCTTTCCTTGAAGTGCATGCACAAAATAAAGCGCACACCAGCAAAATTATAAAACAATATTTCATAAAAAGTACCTCCTATTAAATTGTAACAAATTTTAAATGCTTGTACATAATGTTTTAATAAAGTATAATCAAATTATGAGGAAATTATTAATATTTACTTTTTGTTTAGTGCTTGCATCTTGTGCAGGCACCAGAACTTTAGACGGAGAAACAACCAAAAATTGGGTCAAAATCGTTTCTTCTAAAATTGATAAGGCAGGCAATATACAAGATGTTTGCTTTTTACTTGATTTATCTTTTTACCCCGGTTCGGTTTATGACCGTATAAAAAATAATCCTAATATGTGTCTGGATGAATGTTGCTGGTATTCGGAAAATAAAACTGTTGATTATTATTTTAATGACGGTTTCCTTAAAGAATTAAAAGAAACAGGCACTGCACGCCGTTATTATCCGGACCATATAAGAATTAAAATGAACTTCGCACCTTTCTTGAACCGTTTATCTGCAAAGGCGGAATCTTATAACGGTATTTCAAAAAACGGCGTAGTTACATTGGAATATGATGATGTCGTTGATTCCGAAATGATGAACAATGAAGGTTTTTATGACTTTGAGGCAAAAGCTTACCCAGAAGATCCAAAAGATCCAAAAGCTAAAAAACAAGAAGATACTTCCTATAAAACTATTAGTATGAGCGGCTTAAACCGTGACGAACTTTTAGCACGGGCTAAAAATGAACAAAGTGCTTATTATAAAAAAGAAATAGCCCTCCGCTATGAAAGCCCGGAAAAAGAATTTGTAGAAGAAAGTATAGAATTTACCGGTCAGGTTTCCCCCTTTGATCCGGAAGATAAAGAAACAAAATGGATTACCAATAAAAAAACATTGGAGGAAGAAGCAAAATCAAAAGAATATAATGCTTATCCGGAAAGATATAAATATAAGTATCACAGCAAATTGATGGCAAAAAGACAAAAAAGATTACAAAAGCAACAAGAACAATTACAGGAAGAACAAAAACAATTAGAAGAAAAACAACAAGCAATATACGATGTACAAAGAACACCGGAACAGCAAGCACAATTTGCTTTACTTCAAGAAAAGGCAGAACAAGAAGCTAGTAAAATTGAAAAAACAACCGAAGAAAAATTAGAAGAAGCCCGTAATTTAGAATTAAAACTTACCTATGAAAGAACACAAGCGGTAAATTTGCTTAAACGTTTTTACGGAGATGAAATTGACGGCTACCTTCGTGCTTTAGATAAAGAGAAGAGGCAAGAAGGTCAAATTTTATTTACCAATGATAAAGTTTGGCAAGCAAAAAAAGTAGGTACAACTATTTATACTGTTAACTGTAATGTAAAAGGTAAAATTATAGTTTTAGGTGCAAAATCCGGTACTAAAACAAAAGATTACCCGGTAGCTTGCGGAACTTTTTTAGTTAATTTAGACGAAAAGACCGTTGAAGCTAAAGATGATACCGCCAAAAAAATAGCACAAAAGAAATATTAATTTTCGATATTCTTATATTTATAGACCTCGCTTAACTGCGGGGTTTATTATGTAAAATTTTATTTTTATCTCAATATTTGTTATAATATTAAGGTCTTAAGAAAATAATTTTTAAGATTTACAATTTGTTGGAGAGATGGCCGAGTGGTTGAAGGCAACGGTTTGCTAAACCGTCATACGAGGTATTCCTTGTATCGAGGGTTCGAATCCCTCTCTCTCCGAAAATTTAAAACCCCGCTAAATGCGGGGTTTTAAATTTTAGGATAGAGGGAAGCAAACTGCTTTGCTTCCCGTCGGGATTTAGGCTTGGCAAGTGCTTCTATTTGCTATTGCGTCGCTTTTTATTTATAGCAAATGCGTACTTTCTTTTGCGAGCGAATAGTCAACCTATTTGCGAGCAAAAAAAGATAGCAGTTGCATAAAGAAATGCGACCCTTTGGGTTTAGTGTTTTTGTGGAAAGTTTTGTTAAAAAATCTTGATAATGTCTTGCATTATCTGCGATTTTTCGCCTCACTTTCTTATCACAAAAACACTAAACGCAATTACCAAATAGAAGTACTTGCCAAGCCTAGGGCGGAGCGTTGTTTTTGTTTGAAGCACGAAGTGCTGAAAGGCAAAAACCGCGAGCCCGGGGGTGGAGGAAAATTCCGTCAGGAATTTTACCGTAACCCGAATCACTCTTAGTATTAGCATAGTACTAGGTAAACTAGAAACTCCGCCATTTGAAAGCCCCGATGGCGAGCCCAGGTCCTAGCAAAATTTACGTCAGGAAATTTATGCAGGACGAATTTCTCTTTAATTAAAATCAGTATAATGCCAGCAAAACTACACACTCCAAAATAAATATCCCCTATGCTGGAAATTAACACAGGGGAATTTTTAACTGAACAAAATTACAAATATTATTTTGTTTCTTCTTTTTCTTCTTCGTCGTTTTCTTTTACCATTTGGCGCAAATAATCTTCAACCACACCTTTTGCACCAAGACCGAATGCCAAACCTAAACCAAGTCCTAAAGAAGCCAAAACAATAATAATCACGTGGTTAATTAAAACGAAGTTAATATTAATTTGCTGTAAAGCAAGCAAAACGGCAAAAACTAAAACAATAATATTAACGATTTTCGCAATAAATATACCACCGCGAATTTTATTTGCTTTTGCGGAATTTAACACAAGGCGTTCCACAAATTTTCCAAACAAAGCACCTGCAAATAAAACAACTATACAAGCAAAAAGTTTAGGGATAAATAATAAAAATTTCTCTAAAATTACACTGATTACGGCGAGGTGTAAAGAATCTGCCGCAAGCATAATAAAGATAATCATTACCGCCCAAGATAAAATAAAAGCTAAAACATAAGTCGGCGATTTACCGAAACCGATGCGGGAAAGTATTTCATTAACCCCTATTTTTTCGGTCCACTGGTCAAGTTTAACTTTAGTTAAAATAGCTTTTGTCAAAGTGCTTGTCCACCTAGATAAAAGTAATCCAAAAAACAACATTACCAAAGCGGCAAATATGCTCGGTAAAAGCTCTACCGATTTGGTGTAAAATACTACAAACGGCTCAACTGTTTTATTTGCTAAGTTAGCAAGTTCCATACATCCTCCTCTTTATTTATATTCTAATTTTACTACTTTAAATTTGCGTTTTGCACGCGGTAAAACGAGGTCAAAACTTTCCCCTGCTTTTTTACCGAGCATAGCCATAGCCATCGGTGCTTTTACGGAAAGCAAACCTTGTTCCGGGTTACTTTCCATAGAACCGACCAAGGTATAAGTTATTTTTTTACCTTTTTCGTCTTCCAAAGTAACTGTGGCCCCAATGCGTATTTCAGATCTATCAACATTAATATCGTCTGTAATTTCGCAATTCCTTAAACGGATTTCAAGCTCATTAATTTTGGCTAAAGTTTCGGCTTGCTTTTCCTTAGCGGCAGTATACTCCGCATTTTCTTTAAGGTCGCCCTGACGTGCGGCTTCGCCGATTTCTTCTGAAAGCTCTGCTTTTATTTTTTTAAGGTTTTCAAGTTCGAGCCGCATCTTCTCGTAATTTTTACGACTTAAATAAAATATTTCACTCATAACTCCTCCAACAAATCTTATTTAGCAAGTTTTTTAAGGGCTAAAGTTAGATCTTCCATATCAAATGGTTTATATAAAATATCATTAGCCCCATTTTCAATAATTTCTTTATTCAAACTTTGTTTATTCATCCCCGTTATAACTAGAACTTTTACTTTAGGATATTTCGCTTTTAAACTTCGCAAAATATCAAGCCCGCTTTCTTCCGGGAAAAACATATCAAGTAAAATTGCATCCGGTACTTTGCCTTCTTCAAGTGTTTTAAATAAAGAAGGTGAACCGTCTGCCGTCGCCAAAACTTCATAGCCTGCACTTTCAAGTGCATTTTCAATAGTAGTTCTTAATACTGCTGAATCATCTACAACAATTATTGTTTTCATATTATTTCAAGGTACCTACTGTTTTGACTGCAAGAGCAAGCAAAGCATCTGTTTGTTTTTTATCCGGTGCTTCAGCATATAGACGAATAATCGGTTCCGTACCTGACGGGCGGGCAAGTAGCCAACTGTCATCGGGGAAAACAAGCTTTATACCGTCTATATCCAAAACTTCAGAAACTTCTTTACCTAATATTTTTTTAGGGAATTTCCTTCTTAATTTGTCGGCAAAAGTTGCACCGTCAAAAATCTTTTTGACTGTTACATCCTGCCTTTCGTAACAACTTTTACCGTATAAAGTTTCAGTTTCCTTTACAAGTTCACTTAGTTTCATTTTACGCGTGGCCATAATTTCCATTAAAAATATTGCAAGCAACAGTCCATCGCGTTCCGGCATAGTGCCTTTCCAGCAATATCCGCCGGATTCTTCTGCTCCAAATAAAATATCTTCCAAATAAGTGCGCTCCGCAATATGTTTAAAACCGACGGGGAGTTCTTCAAAATCAAGCCCGTTTTCGCGTGCGATTCTTTTGGTTAAATAGCCCATAGAAAGGCATTGTAGAACTTTACCTTTAAGCTTTTTATACTTAACCAAATAATGTAACAATACGGCTGAAATCTGCATCGGGGTAATATATTTGCCTTTTTCGTCTATTAAGGCACTTCTGTCCCCATCACCGTCAAAAGCAATGCCGAAAAGGCATTTCTTATCCACAACGGTTTTCTTTAGTTCACCTAAAGCACTTTCCCTAGGTTCGGGTTTAGTTCCGCCGAAGGTTGGATCAACTTTAGTATGCAATGCAATAACTTGTTTGGCAGGAATTAAATTCTCCAAATAACCGCATGCGCTTCCGTACATGTAATCAACAGCAACTTTACCTTTTAAGGTTAAGGCCTTTTTTAAATTTGCTTTTGAAGAAATATATTTGAAATAAACCTTTTCAAGCCCTTCTTTAGGTTCAACGTTGTGACCCGGGATATATACGGCAGGGCGTTGGTCAATAAGTTCTTCTATTTCTTTGGTAAATCTTAAAGGTACACTACCACCGTTCATTTTAATTTTTATACCTAAATATTGAGGTTCATTATGGCTTGCGGTAATCATAATGGCAAACCAAAATTTGGTAAAAGATAAGCAACTTATCATTGGTGTGCTGACCGGATTTTTAAGTAAAGTTACATCAAGTTTATTTAATTTTAAAATGCTTGCGACATCTGCTGCCACTTTATCTGCCATAAAGCGCCTGTCAAAACCTACAACGACGCCACCTGTTTTATCTTCCAAATTTGAAGGCATATTTATATTAATAAAGGTAGCAAGTGCCTGGGCCATACGCTTTACATTATCAAAAGTAAAATCCCAAGCTATGATACCGCGCCAACCGTCAGTCCCGAATTTTATATTTGCCATAAACACAACTCCTTAAAAAAGTGGAGGCGGCAGGATTCGCACCCGCGTCCAAATACTCGTACAATTTAAACACTACAAGTTTAGTTTCGGTTTTGTAGTAAAAGTGCTTGCCCGAAACCGCTGCGCTTTTACTTGTTTAATTTATCTTAAATAAGAGGAGGCCAAACAGTAACCTTTCTTATAGCATACGGCTGATTGACCGTAAGTTTAATACGCCGTAAATATTAAACTAACGGGTTTAGGCAGCTGCCCAAACTGTATTGTTGGTATTGCCAACTATTCGTTTTAGCCCTATTTAAAGCGGCCTGGCCAACCGCTACTTGCGTTTAAACCTCAGAGGTATCTGTCAAAACTAGTCGCCCCCGGTTTACACTTACATTATTATAGCATATCTTTTAAGAAGTTTTCACGTTGTGTACGATATCACTACATATTGGACTACTGGGATAAAAATTTAGAGCCATCAATTTGCTTCATTGTGTACTCCAGCGGTGTTTGCCAATTTAATCCTTGATGTGCTCTTTTTGTATTATACCAAATTAAGTATTCCATTAACTTATTATTTATTTCTTTATCATCATAAAAATTATCCCGGTTCTCATTTATAAATTGTTCCCTCAATGTCCTGTTAAATCTTTCTATGTACGCATTACTCTTCGGACTCCTTGGATAATTAAAGTAATGTATTACTTTTTCTTCTTTCAAACTCTTATCAAAATTCTTATGGAACTCTAAGCCATTGTCTGTCTGTATTCGCTCTATAGGATACGGATATGCTTTCTTAGCTTTTTCTATAAAGTCCTTTGCATTATTACTATTTAGTCCTTTATAACAGTAACTAAATGCTAATCGTGTCTTTACATCTATTGCAGTTAATAAATATCTCTTTATTCCTTCTATATATACGTGTACACTATCTACTTGTAATAATTCCCCGGGTTTATATGGTATAAATTTCCCTCTCCTTAGTTTCTTCTTATATTTGTATCCCCTTTCATAAACGGCTCCCGTTCTTGCGTTTATGCTCATTCGCCTGCTATTCCTTATCTTTCCTTCCTCTTTTAATTTCCTTATTATTCGCCCTATCGTTGCACTACTAGGTATCTTATATCCCTTTTCTTCACAATATCCTTTTAGTAATACCCTTACAGCATTTTGATTTAACCGGTAACGTTCTTCCCGTATCTTTATGATTTCTTTTATTACCCCTTCCTCTACTTCGCTTTCCCTTTTGTGTATCGGCTCTCTTGAACCTGCTTTTAACCCTCTCATCCCATATTCCCTGTAACTTTTAAGCCAATTGTATAGTGTGCTTTTGCTTATTCCAAAGGCATCTATTGTCGCTCTTTTACCATACTCTTTATAAAAATCTAATACCCTACGCCTATATTTTACTGTGTCATCTATACCTTCAAATGCCCTCTTTAATTTAACCGCACACCCATATATGTTTACACCATAAAAACGCTTTAATACCTGCATATCTAACTCTCCTAAAAACTATTATATTAGTTTTTATCAGAGTCCAATATGTGTTTGATATTTTGCA
>JAZUPU010000029.1:0-30177 GCA_045605325.1 Elusimicrobiaceae bacterium | reverse complement strand
ATGGCTTCCGTCGCCCTGCTTCTTTCAACGGCTTTTCTATACCCAGGCAAAGCTACTGCCGCAAGTATACCGATAATAAGCACCACAACTAATAATTCAATTAGTGTGAACCCATTATTACTTTTTACTGCTTTCTTTACTACATTTTTTTCCATATACTTCCTCCTAGTTTTTTGATACAGCGCTTTTAATTACGCTATATATATATATATATATATATATTGTACAAAAAAAACATTTTCAAGTAAAATTTTTTATCGTCGTAAAATAAATGCATATTAGCACGTAAAAATAAATTAAGAAACAAGTTGGTTGATTTTTTCTTCTTGTTCTTTTAAGTTTAAGGAAAGAACTTTTGAAACACCCTTTTCTTCCATCGTTATACCGTAAAGCATTTGCGCGGCAGACATTGTGGTCTTATTATGCGTTACCACGATAAATTGGGTATTAGCGGAAAATTCTTTAATAACATCAACATATCTACCGACGTTAGCTTCATCCAAAGGTGCATCAGCTTCGTCTAATATACAGAAAGGTGAGGGCTTATGCATAAAGAAAGCAAACAAAAGTGCCAAAGCAGCAAAGGCCTTTTCACCACCGGAGAGAACTGCAATACTTAACAGCTTCTTGCCCGGCGGTTGGGCAGTAACTTCAATACCTGTTTCAAGCAAATTATTAGGATCTGTCAAAGTAAGTTCGGCTTCACCGCCCATAGAAAGTTTTTTGTAAATTTGTTTATAGAAAGTTCTAACCTGTTCAAAAGTATATTTAAAATTCTCGCGCGTAGTGGCATTGATTTTTGTTATTGCCGCCTTTAAATCGCGCTTTGCGTTTTGCAAGTCCTCAATTTGTTTGGTTAAGAAATCATTTCTTTCTTTTAAAGCGTCATATTCTTCAGGTGCTGTCATGTTTACCGCGCCCATACTTTCAATACGATGGCGCATCATTTTAACGCGTTCAAGGTCAACTTTCTTTTCCCCCCATTTCATTTGCGCTTCTTCTTGGGTTATATTCCAGCTTTCAAGCAAAGTGTTGATTATTGCTGTTTTTTGACGTCGGTGATTTGTCAAAGTATTTTCCAAATCATGCGCCTTAACCGTAAGTTCATTAACACGGTTTTTATTCTTGTTTAAAGCGGAATTTTTATTATCAAATTCTAACTTAATAGCAGTTAAACCTTCTTTCATTTTTACTTCGGAAAGTTCAAGTGCAGCCAAAGCATCGCGCTGCGCGGTAAGTTTCGCTTGGGAAGTTAATTTCTCTTCTTCCAAGGCCTTAACGCGCTCTTGGGATTTAAGCATTTGTTCTTGGCGTTTCTTTTCTTGCTCCGCTAAATTTTGTTGCTCACTTGAAGAACTTTTTAAATCAAGTTCAATATTGTTTTTCTTGAGTTTTACTTCGTATAAAGCGGCATTGGCGCGCTCTATTTCTGTTTTCAAATTAGCAGCTTCTGTTTCAAGCTCGGTGCGTTTTTGCCGTGCGGTTTCAACTTCTTTTTTAGTTTCTTCTTGTTTAGTTCTAAAGATTTTAAGTTCTTCTTTTGCAGTATTTATTTTTTGTTTTCTTGCTTCTAAATTTTTTAAAAGTTCTTCTTTGTTTTTATTGATTTGTGCTTGTGCGGCATCAATTTCTTGTTTATTTCTCTGACGGACTGCCAAATTGTTTTTAGCCGTATTTAAGGCAATTAAATCTTCTTGAATTTTGGCGGAAGCGGTTTTAATTTCCTGTTCTTTTAAAGAGATTTCTTCCATATTTTTGATAATTTTTTGGGAAGTTTCTTCTTGCTCTTTGGTTTTTTGTTTTAAGTCGGTTTTAGCGGATTCTTCTTCTGCCCAAAAACTTTCAAGGGTTTTGACTTCCTTTTCCCCTCCGGAGAGCCAGAAACTGCCCGCAACTTCGCTGCCGTTTAAAGCGTAACCGCTGCACAAATAATCAAGCAAAGCGGAAAGTTCCGGTTTACACTCAATTAAAGAACGCAAGTTTTGTGCGCTGCCGAACATTGAACTTTCATTTTTGACTTGCGGCACTTTATTTAATATTAAAAATCTGCCGCGTGCACCGCCTTTTTGTTTTAAAATACTTATGGCTTGTTGGGCTGTTTCAAGGTTCGGGCAAATTAAAGAATCAAGGAATTTACCCAAAGTTTCTTCTACGGTCAAAGTATATTCTTTTTTAAATTTAATGTTTTTGCGCAAAGTACCAATTATGCCGGTAATTTTATTTTCTTCAATAATTTTTGCACCGAGCCAATAAGGGTCTTTTTTACCTTGCATTTCAATCATCTGCATTTTGGTTTTTAAGGAGGCGATTTCCGCTTGCAAAGCACTCAAAGTTTTATTGAGTTCCTGCCTTTGATTTTCCAAATTGCGTTTTGATTCTTCAAGTTCTTGCTGTTTTTGTTTTAAAGTGTTTAATTCCTGTTCTTTTTGGGTAACTGTGTTTTGAAAATTTGCAATTTCCCCATCAATACTTTGGGCGCGTTCTTTTTGTGCTTCCAAATTACGCTGCAAGTTAATTAAATTGTTATTTTCGTGCGAAACGGCACTTTCTTCCAAAGCGATTTTACCGCTTAATTCCATTTCCTGCTGTGCTAAAGTTAAAAGTTTGGAACTTGCACTTTCCATTTGTTCTTGCACGATTTTTAATTGTTCTTCGTTTTGTTTAACTTGCGCATATTTTTGGTTATATTTTTCCTGCAAAGGAACAAGCGCTTCTGCCGCCTGATTTAATTGTTGTTGAAGATTTTGCAAAGCCGGAGTAAGCTCAAGCAAACGCTTTTTGCTTAATTCTTCTTCGGCTTTGGAACTTTGAAGTTGCAAAGTAATTTCACCCGTCATATTTTGGCAGTTCTGAACAACACCTTCAAGCAAGCCGATTTGATATTTTGCGGCAGCAATTTTTTCATTAAATTCCTGATATTCTTTTTGCTTGTGGGTTAAGTTAAGATCAAGCGCCGCTGCCTCGCCTTCCAATGCGGAAATGGTGGCTTGCAAATCATTTATTTCTTTTGAAATAGGTTCCAAGGCAAAAGCGGTCTGGTTTATTTCTTTGTCGTGGCTTTTAATATTTTCAAGGGCTAAAGCAATTTCACTTTCTTTTAATTCTTCGCGATATTTTTGATATAAACGCGCTTTTCTTGCTTCGCTGTCAAGTTTTTTAATTTGCTCGGCAATAAGTGCTAAAGTATCGCTAAGGCGAGCAATATCCATATCAACGTGTTCAAGTTTGCGGATGGCTTCATCGCGTTTTGCTTTATATTTTGAAACACCGGCAACTTCTTCAAACATCTCGCGCCTTTCAAGAGGGCCGGCATTTTCAAGCAAACGGCTGATTGAGCCCTGATCGATAATAGCATAACCTTCACCGCCGATACCGGTATCTAAAAACATTTCGCGTATATCTTTTAAGCGGCATTGAACGCGGTTTAAATAATATTCACTTTCACCCGAGCGGTAAATTTTACGGGAGACAGTTACCTCTGAAAAATCAATAGGGAGTTCGCGCTTTGAGTTGTCAAAAATCATATTGACTTGCGCCATATTTTGCGGCGGTCTTTGCTTGGTACCGTTGAAAATAATGTCAACCATTGAGCCGGAGCGGAGTGACTTCCAAGACATTTCACCGATAGCCCAACGTACGGAATCAATAACATTTGATTTGCCGCAACCGTTTGGACCCACGATACAAGATACGCCGGGCTCAAAATTGAGGCGGACTTTATCTGCAAATGATTTAAAACCTATGATTTCCAAAGCTTTTAAGTACATATAATATATGATACAAAATTTAGAGCATTAAAGGGCGATTTATATGCTTATACAAAACACCCCCACTTAAAGTGAGGGTATCTTATTAGAAACTTGATATAACTAAATTATAACCAAGTATTTAATTTTGTTACTTTATCTTGTTTGCGGACTTTCGGTTCGCCAACAAGTTCCTGAATATAAACTTCAGCCAAATAAACTTTACTACCGACTGCTAAATGACCGCCAACGATAGTGCCATCTTTTTGTGCTAAAACGACATGTGCGTGAACATTTGAGCGGTTATCCATAATGCTGATATTGCCGGTTATTGATAAGATTTCTGTTTCTTTAGTAACTACAATTTTCTCATATTTCTTTTTGGCTTGGTCAAAATATGCTAAAGTTGCATTTTCTAAAGAACCGATACCGCTTAAAATACCGCATTTAATTTGATTGTCGTGGCAAAAATCCGTAAGTTCAGTAAGTAAATCTTTGCCTTTGTTTATCTTGAAAATATAAGTCCTGCCTGCAAGATAAGTTTTATGTTCTGCCATAATATTCTCCTTTATTTTTTAAATTAATACCAATTTTCTAAATTTTGCAAATATTCTTTTATTTGTTTATATTGGCTTTCGCCGTCAAGCCCTGCTTCTTTATAACAGTCCGCAGCTTGCCCGCTTGTTAAGTATTTACCTTGTTTAAAGGGGTATAAAGAAAATTCTTCCCCTTTAACTGATTTTAACCATCTGCGCATTGTGGTCAAAGTAAAATCAGTTATAGCTATTGCCCTATATAATTCGCCGATAGGTAAAATTTTATTTTGTTCATCTTGGTTTAAAGCGTCAAAAAGTTCGGGGCTGACTACATAGTAAGCATTAATTTCTAAACTTTCCGCTTTAATTTTAGGTAATACTTGTTGGACAAAAATTTCACCTACACCGGAACCTTGCAAAATTACCGTTCCTTTTGCATCTTTATGTTTGTAAAGTGCATAAACACCGTTTTTGACTTGGACTTGAGGGTCACTGTCAAAAAGGGCTCTGTCGGTAATTTTTACATTAGGACGCGTAACAACAGGGTATAAAACTGCCGGTCTTTTGTTCAATGCTGCCGTTAAAGATGGCCAAACATCATTTGCATCCAAAGGTGTTAAAGTTATTGCCGCACCTTTGGGAAAATCTTCACTGATTAACTGCAACATTTGCGGATCAGCATGTGTTGGACCGTCAGGACCTGTGGGTAAACCCGCGTGACCTGTAAAAATAATAAAAGTATTTTTACCTCTACCTGTCGCTTCCTGATACCCTTGCTGACCGATAGCGTGTAAGCGTGCTTGAGTGTGCATCATCGCCGAAGTAAATGCCCCATAAGATGCCGCAACACCAAGTTGTTTACCGTATGCGGAAACACCGCTCATAACAGCACTTAAACCGTCTTCGGTTATACCGCCGCTTGAAATTAAACGGGAGTCAGGATTAGTTCTCTTATTATAAAAACCTTTACTGTCATATGCAATTTTGCCTGCACCTGTTGAGCCGGATAAATCTGCCGTAGCTACAATCAAAGTACCGTTTGTATCTTTGCTGATTTTGGCAAGGGCTTGCGCCATTGTTGCCCTCAAAGTCGGATTTTGACCTGCCGCGAAAGTAAATTCGCTTGGTATATTTTCCGGAGTAAAAGATTTATAAACTTCTTCCGTTTTAAATTCCTTTTGGACGCGGGCTGTTTGTCTTAAACGCTCGGCTGCTGCTTTTATCTTACCTGCAAAATTTGCAAATAAATCTTTATTTGAAATTATAACATTGCGAACGGTAAGTAAATTATTATAAAAACAATCTTCAATTTCCTGCCCTTCACAAAGATGCGGTATTTTGACACCGAAAGTATTCTCAAATTCCTCTACTGCCTTATAAAATTCCGGTGAACATAATTTATGACCGCCGCCGTGGCTTGCCTTTCCTTCAAGCCCGTAATTCCAACCTTTAATTGTTCTGTAAATTATAGCGGTAGGTAAGCCGTTGTTTAAAGTTTCAGCAAACTTTTGCGCGGCATAAATGTGTGCGGCATTTAAACCTTCTTTTACAAAAATTACATTAAAACCGTTTAAGTAAAAAAGTTCTGCCGGTTCCCAAGCAACATAATCACCCGGGGTACCGTTTTCTGCGGTAACTTTATCACTATCTATTGACGCCTGATTCCAATCAAGATGAACTACTAAATTATCAAGCCCTGACCGCGAAGCTATTGCCATTGCTTCAGCACATCTGCCGGCAGTTAAACCACCTTCACCTTCTATAACATGTACCTTAGGTGTATTTTGTGGGTAAGTTAAAGCCGCACCTAAAGCAAGCCCCACACTTGCCCCAAAACCGATACCTGATGCCCCTGTCGCAAGTTTAATAAAAGGTGTTAAAGGTTCAGGATGTCCATCCAAGGATTTAGCATTAAACTGTTTAAAAAGTTTACTGTTATTTGCAGGAGATTTCCTAAACCCAAGCAAATCTTCAAAACGAATTTGGCGTTTTTCGTCAGCAAGCATTTCCGGCGCGTAAGTTTTGACAATTTCATTTCTTAAAGCCCATAAAGCATACATTCCAAGTGCCTTATGCCCGGCCGCATAAGAAATAATATCAGAACTTTCTTCATCCGGGTTTTTAAAATCATACGCCATTTGATTAAACAATAAATTTTGAACGATTTTACCTGAAGAAATACTTCCGCCCGGATGCCCTGTTTGCGCGAAATTATAAAGTATCGCACATAAAGCACGATACATTACATCAAGTTTATTTAGTGCCTCAAGCTCCGTTTGACTGATTTGGCAACCGGGTTCTTGCAATAAATCTTTTGCATTATAATAAAGACCTTGTTTCTTAAGCGTTAAAGTGTTTTGTACAATAGGCATTAAAAATCCTCTAAATTACTTTTTGCAAGTTCAAGTACCAAGTGCCAAGCGGCCTCAATATCTGTTTTGCAAGCAACTTCTACATTAGAGTGTATGTATCTGACAGGTATGCTTATAGGACACGCTGCCGCCGGACCGCCACATCTTTGTATGGCTTTTGCATCATTTGAACCGCGTGAAGCAACACGTAACTGATACGGAATATTATGCTCTGTGCCAAGTTTTCTTAAAAGTTTTGTAAGTTTGTAATCTGATAATGTACCTTTATCCGCTAAAGTTATACCTACACCTTTACCGACATTTAAAACATAATCTTGCGGTGGAATTCCCGGCGTATCAAGCGCGCCGGTTGTATCAATAGTTAAAGCAATATCAGGGTTAATATGGAAAACTGATGCTTCTGCACCGACTAAACCAAATTCTTCTTCCACCGTAAAAACCGCATAAATATTTGCGCTATGTTCTTTAGGAAGATTCTGAAGCAATTTAATTAAGCCGTAAACACCCGCCCTATCATCAAGTGCTTTGGAAGATACAAAATTTTCCCCAAGTTCAATGGGGGTGCGTTCCAAAACGGCAGGATCCCCGATAGTTATAATTTCGGAAACTTTTTTATAATCCAAACCAAGGTCTATAAAAAGTGAATTTTCTGTTATTGCAGCTTTATCCGCAGCAGTTAAATAGTGGGCAGGTTTTGCCCCGATAACACCTGTAACAAGGCCGTGATTTTCCGTCATAATAACAACACGCTGGGCAAGTAAAGTTCTTGGATCAATACCACCTGTTAAAGCAAAACGTAAAAAACCGTTTGGTTCAATATAGCGCACACGCATAGAAACTTCATCCAAATGTGCAGTAAGCATAAGTTTGGTTTTGCCGGTACCTTTTTTAAATGTAACAAGATTACCTAGTTTATCAATTTTTACTTCATCCACATAAGGTTTTACCAAATCTAAAACGATATCACGCAATAATTCTTCCCTACCGGATGGGGCCGGGGTTGATGTTAGTGTTGCAAGTAAATTAAAGTCCATATAAATCTCCTTTAAGATAAAATAATCTCGCGCGCGCGGGAACAACGCTATTGTATCATATTTTGAGCTAAAATTTCATCTTAACTTTTAAAGAATAATTTGTTATCATATTTATATGAAGTTTATGTCAGTGGAGGTTTTATGTTAAAAAATAAAAAGGGTTTCAGTTTAATTGAATTACTTGCCGTAATATTAACTATAGGAATTTTAACTTCTTTTGCAATACCTGGTTATAAAACTTCAGTAGCCAAAACAAGAATAGTAGCAAATATGATGTTGCTTCGTGCTATGCAAAACGGTATACTGCATTTTTATGATCTTAACGGTTATTTACCTACGAAAATAACACAATTACCTATTAATCCCGGTGAATTTAGAGGTAACAGCGATACTTCAAGGGTACATATTGCAACAAACTGTACTTTTACACTTCGAAGAAATAATGCAAATATTGAAGTAACAGAAACTTGCGCAGACGGAGATTGGACTTTAATCTACCCCGTAGTATTTAATCAAGCATCCGGATATTATGTAGCCGCAACACCGCTTTTTACAATAAATAGCGATGAAGAGAGAATGCATAAAGTTGCAAGTAATTTAGGTTGGGAATTGCAAAACGGAAGCACAAATATTTACGAAGTTAGATAAAATATTGTTAAAATTTGCTAAAATTATTTTATGAGTAAAAGACGATTAGCCAGGGAATATGCCCTTCAGACCTTATATATAGCGGAAGCTGCTTCAATGTCATTAAGTGAAGCCGTTTTGTATGCCAATAATTTTTACGCCAATTTAGAGGAAGATACCTTCCCTTTTTGTAAAGACCTTGTCAGCGGTACGCTTGAACATAAAAATCAAATTGACAAAATTTTAAGTTCTTATGCTACTAATTGGAGCGTGGACCGTATGTCATCAGTTGATCGATGTATTTTGCGTATGGCAACTTATGAACTCGTTTTTAGTGCAGATAAAGCACCCGTTCCGGCAATTATAGACGAAGCCATAGAACTGTCAAAAAAATATTCCACAGATAAATCAGGCAAATTTATTAATGGCCTTTTAGACCGCATTAAAGCCGAGCGGAAAAATGGATAAAAAAACAGAAGCCGAAAATTTAAGAAAACTGCTTTGGCACCACAATAACCTTTATTACAATTTGGATAGACCGGAAATCTCTGATTACGAGTATGATTTGCTTTATTCACGCCTAAAAAAATTGGAAAAGGAAGACCCTTCTTTAATTACACCCGATTCCCCAACACAGCGCATAGGCGGTAAATCTTCTTCAAGTTTTGAGCCGGTGGAACATATTGTTCCGATGATGTCTTTAGATAATACTTATAATGAAGAAGAAATGCGCGCTTGGTATGAACGAACGGCAAAGGCATTAAATTCGCGCGATTTTGAAATGGTAGTAGAAAGTAAAATTGACGGTCTTTCTTGCTCCTTAACTTATATTGACGGCGTTCTAAAAACTGCAGCAACGCGCGGTGACGGTAAAGTGGGCGAAGATATCACACAAAATGCCAAAACAATAAAAAATATTCCGCTTAAACTTGCAGGCGAAAATAAAGGTTTATTTGAAGTGCGCGGCGAAGTTTTTTTACCAAAAGACGCTTTAACAAAATTAAATGAAATGCAGGAAGATAAAGATCTTCCTCCTTTTGCAAATGCGCGCAATGCAGCCGCCGGATCACTTAGGCAAAAAGATGCAAAAATTACTGCTGAACGCCCCTTGAAATTTTATGTTCACTCTTTCGGTGTAAGTGATTTTGATTTTAACAGTTACAGCGGTTTTATTGATAAATGCAAGGAACTCGGCTTGCCCGTTTCCCCCGTTCGGAAAACTTTCACTGATTTTGAAAAAGTAATAGAATTTTACCGTAAATTTAAAACAGAACTTCACAATTTGCCTTATGATGCGGACGGACTTGTAATAAAAGTAAATTCTTTTGCCTTGCAAAAAATTTTGGGGGTAACCGCAAAAACACCGCGTTGGGCAGAGGCGTTTAAATACCCGGCTGAACGCGTTAAAACTGTTGTTCAAAATATAAGTTACGGTGTAGGCAGAACCGGGGTTATAACACCTGTTGCTGTGCTTGATGCAGTTAAATGTGGCGGCGTTACAATAACATCTGCTACCTTACATAATTTTGATGAAATTAAACGCTTAAATTTAAAAATCGGGGATACCGTTTTACTTGAACGCGCGGGCGAAGTTATACCTAAAGTTTTGGAAGTTGTCAGCAGCCCGCTTGATGCAAAACCGGTACTAGAACCAACGACCTGTCCTGTATGTCAAGGTTCTTTGGTTAAAGAGGAAGGGGAGGTTGCCCTCCGCTGCATAAATCCAAGCTGCCCGGCACAAATTAAAAGGCGCATTAAACATTTCGCTTCACGCGGAGCAATGGACATTGATGGCCTTGGTGAAGTGGTTATAGATCAACTTGTAGATTATCAATCAATAAAAAAACTAAGTGATATTTATAATTTAAATTTATTTGATTTGATGTCTTTAAAAGCATTTGCCGATAAAAAAGCAGACAATTTGCTTAACGCAATTGAAGTTTCAAAACATCGCCCACTTGATAAATTTATTTTTGCTTTAGGTATACGCCATATCGGTGCAAAAATGGCGGAAACTTTGGCAAGGCATTTTGGTACCTTAGAAAATTTGGAAAAAGCAACTGTTGAAGAACTGTCAAAAATTCCGGAAATAGGGGAAATCGCTGCACATAGTATTTTTGATTTTTTTAATTCTGCCGAAGTCCAAAATGAACTTAAAAATTTTGCTTTACTCGGTTTAAAATTTGAACCTTTAAAACAAAAAACTTCCGCATTGCTTGAAGGTAAAACTTTTGTTTTTACCGGCGAACTTGAAACTTTAACACGTGAACAAGCCCAAAATTTAGCTAAAGAAAACGGGGCAAAAGTTTCGGGTAGTGTATCAAACAAAACTTATGCGGTAGTTGCAGGCAAAGACGCCGGTTCAAAATTAAAGAAGGCGCAAGAGCTAAGTGTAAAAGTTTTAACCGAAGCAGAATTTTTAGAACTGATTTCAAAAAAATAATATTTACAAAGTATTATAATTTTGTTATTATTAAAAAAAAGGAGTTTGTTTTTAATGTAGGGTTTAACCCTAAAAAAATTTGACTGTTTTTAGTGCTCTGTAAAGAGTGGCTTTGCAAAAAGTTTCAAGAAAAACTAAAAAACAGTGCGTGAGGCACGAGATTAACGGAAGTCATGAGCCGTTGGTTTCGTGCCGAGCGTTTGTCAATTTTATTTATAATTTTGGTAAACCACGGCTGTTTATATTAAGGCATTTCTTGAACTTGATTTAAACAGCCGTTTTTTATTAGCTGAATTAAAAATAAATTTCCATATTGCCCTCACCCGTCGTGGACGGGCGGAGGGTGGTAAGCAAAAACCTGTTTTTTGCTTGACGGATGGGGGATTAGTATTCCTATTTTATTTACCTTATTCATCCCCCCTCTGCTTCGCAAATAATATTTGCTCGGCACCTCCCGCCCGTATGACAAAGCATACGGGTGGAGGCAATAAAGAAAAACTTAATTATTAAAGGAGAAATAAAATGAAAAAAGAAAAAATGTGTAGTAAAAAATTCGCTAAAGGTTTTACGCTTTTGGAACTTTTAGTGGTTGTTTTGATTATAGGTATTTTAGCGGCAATCGCATTACCGCAGTATAAAGTGGCGGTTACCAAAAGTAAATTTGCAACGTTAAAGAATTTAACTAAAAGTTTACTAGAAGCACAAGAAAGATTTTATCTGACAAACGGAAATTATACAGATGACATATCTAAATTAGATATTGATATCGGAGGTAATAACTATAACACATACACAAGAACTTTCCCTTGGGGTGAATGTGTAATTCCTTTATACGATAAAGAACATAATAAATTTTATGTAAATTGCAAAAACATAAAGATTAATATGGCATATCAAATTTACCCTAAACATATTGGCAATGGTAGAAAATTATGCGTATATTACGGAACAAACACTTCTTCCGCTCAATACAAAGTATGCCAACAAGAAACAGGGCAAATAAATCCTTACGGAAGCACCGGAGGATATTCTTGGAAATACTAATTATTTTACAAATAATCTTGAATAACTTTTTTAACTTTTTCGGCAACTATTTTATAACCTTCGGCATTTGGATGTATTTGATCGGATTTTAAAGATTTTTTACTGTAAATACCGTCCATAATTGCAGGGACAAATAAAGTGCCATAATCTTTGGCAATTTGTTTTTGGATTTTTGTATAAGCATCCATAGGAAATACTCCGCCTGTATCAACTAAAACCGCTATTGCACCCATACTTTGAACTTGGCGGACAATTTCCCTTAAATTCTTTTCAGTTTGCGCTTTGGGGATTTTTCTAAACAAATCATTGGCAGAAAATTCTATTAAAACCATATAGGGCGAATATCTTTTTATTTCATCAATTCTTGCAAGACCCATAGCGGAAGTGTCCCCGCTTACACCGAGATTTATTACTTCACGCCCGAGCATTTCGCTTAAATATGCAGGGTAAGTTTCCGTGCGAGCAGCACCCTTCCCATAAGTTAAACTGTCCCCAAAAGCTATAATATCAGTATTAGCATTGGGGTAATTTTTCGGCTCTTGTTTTGAACAAGCAATCAAAAAAATTAAAATAAAAAGTAAGTATAAATATTTTTTCATAAAGTTCCTTATTAGTAAACTTCGGGCAAAGCACTTTGATTTTGGAGATATTTTTAATTTTCTTGTAAGTGATGCGTACCCAGAAGAAAGTGGAGCGAAGCGACATCACGGTACGTGAACGCGCAAAAAATTAAAAATAGCCCAAAAGCAAAGAAGGCTTTTGCCATAAAGAGCGATAGGAAAACAAAACATAAAATATGCTTTTCCTAATAAAAATTATATACAATATCTATATGAAAGTAAATGAGAATTATTTAAATTTAGAGGCATCTTATCTTTTTCCCAAGATTGCCAAAAAAACGGCTGAATTTAAAGCCCAAAACCCAAATGCAAAAGTTATCAGTTTGGGTATCGGTGATGTAACGCAACCGCTTGCAACGGCGGTAATTAACGCTATGCAAAAAGCAGTTGCGGAAATGGGGCATCAAGAAACTTTCCGCGGATATGGCCCCGAACAAGGTTACGATTTTTTAATAAACGCAATTATTGAAAACGATTATAAAACACGCGGTATAAGTTTAGATACCGACGAAGTTTTTGTAAGCGACGGCGCAAAATGCGATGTCGGAAATATTCAAGAAATATTTTCAACTGATTGTACGGTTTTATTAACAGATCCTATTTACCCTGTATACCGTGATACAAATATTATGGCAGGCCGTAAAATTTTGAAAGTTCCGGCAACAAAAGAAAATAATTTTACCCCCGCGCCACCTAAAGAACACAGTGATATAATTTATATTTGCTCCCCAAACAACCCAACAGGTGCAACAATGACAAAAGAACAATTAACCGCTTGGGTTGCCTATGCAAAACGAGAGCATGCAGTAATTATTTTTGACTCCGCTTACGAGGCATATATTCAAAATGAAAATTTACCGCATTCAATTTATGAAATTGACGGTGCAAAAGATGTTGCTATTGAAGTGCGCTCTTACTCAAAGACAGCAGGATTTACAGGTACGCGTTGCGCTTATATGGTTGTTCCTAAAAATTTAAAAGGGCTGGCAAACGGTAAAGAAATTTCTTTAAATACTATGTGGCGCAGACGACATACAACAAAATTTAACGGCGTTTCTTATATCATCCAACGCGGCGCGGAAGCAATTTATACCGACGAAGGTAAAAAACAAATAAAACAAACTATTGCTTATTATATGGAAAACGCACAAATAATACGCACCGCATTAAAGGACTTGGGCTACACAGTTTACGGCGGAGAAAATGCACCATATATTTGGCTTGAAGTTCCAAAAGGGCAAACATCTTTTAGTTTTTTTGAACTTCTGTTAAATAAATGCGCTTTGGTTTGTACACCTGGCGCAGGTTTCGGCGAAGCGGGCGAAGGTTACTGCCGTTTAACTGCTTTTGGCAGCCGCGAAAATACTTTAGAAGCATTAGAGAGAATAAAAAAATTATGAAACATATACCCTTTATAAAAATGGACGGGCTTGGAAATGATTTTGTAATTATCGACGCCCGCAAAAGCAAAATTTCTTTAACCACGGCGTTAATTTGCAAAATTGCTAATAGAAAAACTGGTGTTGGTTTTGACCAGCTTATAGTGCTTAAAAAATCTAAAATATGCGATGTTAAAATGGAAATTTATAATGCTGACGGTTCAACTGCAGGCGCTTGCGGCAACGGCACACGCTGCGTAAGCAGTTTGATTTTTGAAGAAACAAAAAAACAAAAAATTACTTTAGAAGCACCTTATAAAAAAACTCTAACAGCATGGCGCGGAAAGTTAATTACCGTAGATATGGGTGAACCAAAAACCGCTTGGCAAGATATTCCTCTTTCCAAAAAGACAGACACTTTAAATTTAAAAGTTTTACCCACTTTACCACCGGCGGTGTGTGTATCTATGGGAAACCCACATACCGTATTTTTTGTAAAAAATGTAGAAAAACTTGATATAGCAGAACTTGGCAAAAAAGTGGAAAATAATAAAATTTTCCCACAAAAAACGAATGTGGAATTTGCACAAATTTTAGGACCGCAAAAAATCCGTATGCGCGTTTGGGAACGCGGCGCCGGTATAACAATGGCTTGCGGCAGCGGTGCTTGTGCAACACTTGCAGCAGCAATCAGGCGCGGGTTAATTAAAAAGAAAGCAGCGATAATTATGGACGGCGGAACTTTATTTATTGAACAAAAAAAGGACCGTATTTTAATGAGCGGCCCTGTAAATAAAGCGTTTTGCGGAATATATTTTGCTTAAAATTTAATTAGGGAAATACTACACGCGCAAATCTGTTTGTTTTTTGGTCAGCAAACAAAACTTCTTTTAAATTTTCATTTTGCAAAAGCGGTACAAGTGTTTCGTTATTTTGTATTAATTCTTTTGCCTCTTGCAGGTTTGTTAAAAAATAATTTGCGCTCTTACTTAATAAAATTTCTTGCACCAAAGTGCTGTTAAATAATTTGGTCAAAAGTTCTTTATCTTTCAAAACACCTTTTACTGCGTTACTGTTAATTAAATCAACAAATTCCCCTGAATTATTTTCTATTAAATCAGTAAGTGTTAAATAATTATCTAAAATACCGGCAACATCTTTGCGGCTAAAAAAACCCTCTAAAACATCATTATTATTAAACACTACTTCAAGCACTTGCGGATAATTTAAATTTGCCGCAACGGTATTAGTCAAACTCCAATTAGTTGAACCAATCAGACGTAATTCTTCTGCAGTAGCATAAGCGATATTGCCGATATTTAAACTTTTTATTGGTTGACCTATATCATCATAACGGGCAGCTTGTCTTTGCCGTGTTTCAACAGGGGAAACAAAATTTTGTTCCGCGCCAACAGGAGGCAACTCAACATACTCTATTTCATTATTAGTAAAAGATGATAATTGCTCTTTACTTATTTGAGAGCTTAAATCATTACTCTCTTTAGCATACCAGGAAACCCCGTATGTTATTAATACCGCTAAAAAAACTACAACAATAACAGGAAAAAATATAGAATTTTCTTTCATAAAAATATTTTAACATAAAATATCGCCTTTTACAAAATTTTTAAAAGTTTTAACAATATTAGCATAGTATTTTGCATTTATATAAGGCGCAAGGAACCAACGGCGGGTCCCCTATATATCCGAGCGTGAAAGCAACATAGTATAAATGTAAAAGAAAAAGCCAATAAAATTTTAATTTTATTATTGTCGCCACACGTATGCGTAAAACTTCCGCTTGTTTCGCCATAATTTTTGGAACAAAAATTGGGAAGATGTCGCGCAGCGACATATTGACGTCACACCGATGAAGAAAATTAGGAAAACGCATTATTAAAAAGTATAAAAAGTTATATATTATAGTACTTCAAGTAATGCGAAATGCAAATAACAACTTTCCGGAAAACCAAGCAAAACAGGATGATCTTTTGCCTGTGTGCGAAGTTCCTTTAAAATAACTTTTTTGCCGGCAGCGGCAGCGGCATCCTTTAAAATATTAACAAAAATTTCCCTTGAAATATGGTGTGAACAAGTGGAACTTGCAAGCAAACCGCCCTGTTCTAAACCTTCAAAAGCCATACGGTTTAATTTCGTATATAATTTTATGGCTTGCGGTAATGCCTTTCTGTTCTTAACAAAAGCAGGCGGGTCAAGCAAGATCATATTAGGTTTTGTAGGTAACTCATTTGCGCGGAAAGCGGATAAAAGACGTTCGGCATCATCACGGCGGTACTCGCAAATATTTTCAACTTTATTTAAAGCAACATTTTTATTTGCAAGCTCAACGGCAGCAGCTGAACTATCACAACCCCAAACCGCTTGCGCACCGTTTAACGCGGCATTTATACCGAAAGAACCGCTGTAAGAATAAAGGTCCAAGACAATTCTGTCTTTAAAATATGGTTTTAATAATGCACGGTTATCGCGTTGGTCATAGTAAAAACCGGTTTTTTGACCTGCTCTTAAAGATACTAAATATTTAACTTTATTTTCTTCTATTTCAATTTCTTCGGGTATTTCGCCGACGGTTTGCGGGGCTTGGGTTAAACCTTCAAGAGCCCTAAAAGTACTTTCGTTTTTAAATAAAATCCCTTTTGGTTTAAAAAGTTTTTTGCACGCCTGCAAAATATCTTCTTTTAAAAATTCCATACCGGCGGAGTGTATATCTATTGCAAGATAATCGCCGTAACGGTCAATAATTAACCCCGGTAAACCATCTGACTCCCCATAACACATACGCCCGAATTTACGAAGCCCGAGTTCCTTGCGGTAAGAATAAGCATTATCTAAAAATTCAAAAATAAAATTTTTGCTTAAAGCTTCATCACCTTTAACAATTAAACGACCTGAAATTAAACTGTGCGGATTAAAAAAGCCCGTTCCCAAAACTTCACCGCGGGCGGATTCAAAACGCACAACGGTACCTGCTTTGATGGAAGTATCAACCTTTTCAAGTTCATTTGAAAATATCCAATAATGTCCGTTTTTAATACGGTTTTCTTCTTTTTGTTTTAATTTTAAAGTAATCATTTATTTCTCCTTATTTACAAGCGGTATATTTTGTTTACACATAGGGCAAAATTCCGGTTCATACAAATCAAGCGGATAAGTTAAAAGTGCACGAAGCGGCACATTTTCAAAAGCAAGATTTAAACCGTTAGAGCGGTCCACCAAAACTGCTACACCGATAATATTTGCGTGGTAACGTTGCAAAAGTTGAAGACATTGGTTAATTTTACGCCCTGTCATAAAAACATTATCAACAACTAAAACATTTTCCCCTTCTTGTATTTTAAGTGTTTCCTTTAATTCTAATTTACTGTTTTTAAATTTTGCACACAGAACACGCGCCCCCATAATAACGGCAATTTGCGCGGCAAGAAGTAAACTCTCCTGTGAAGAAGCGAAAATTATATCTGCCTTCTTCGTAAATAAACTTGCTAAACCGGCACCTAGTTTGGCAGCTAAACTAGGATATTGCAAAAGTATATCTGTATCAATATAAATTTGTGAGTGCTTGCCGTTAGGCAAGGCAAAATGCCCGGTTAAAAGGGCATTATTTTCTTCAATAATACTAAGTAAATCTAAATGTTTTTTTAGCATATTATTCCTTATAATTTTGTTTAAATTTTTTAATTTCTTCAAATTTTTCCTGCTCTTTACCGCGTGCAGCTTGTATTTGTTTGCCGGCTTTTTTGGGACTCTTCATTTCAAGCTTCGGTTTTAACATCTTACCGTAAGTTACAAATGCCAAAGCAGGATCGCCGGATTCATCTGTTAAATTTTCAGCCAAAGCACCGCGTTTTGAAGTGTTTTTAAACATTGTAACTATATCTAAATCAAAATTTTCTTTAACCCAATCCACATTGCCGCCAACAGCTGCAGAAATTACAGGACCGTCAACATAATAATTATTTACTGTCATATTACCATTTTTAAAGGCAACTGATGCACTCATTATATCGAAAGGCGTATCTTTTAAAATTTTGCCCATTTTAAAAGAACCTGCCCTTTCCATACGGCTCATAATTACAAAGGGCTGATAAGCTATCCCAAGCACTTTTTGATTATCAGCCGCTTCTTGCAATTTATAAATTATGCCGTCTGAAAGTTTAGCATCAATGCTGCCGCCCAAATTCTGCATACCTGGAAGCAAATTAGTGAAATTAAACTTACCGTAAAAATCTTTACCGGACAGTACAGGGCTTTTAAAATTTTTAGCATAAACAGCACCTTTAAAATTCTTCATAAACCTAGGTAAAGCTGCCCTAAAATTACGGAGCCAGGCAAGATCTGAAGTATCTTTTGGCGCTTTATTTGGCCCGGCAGAAAGCGCTGTTGCAAAATCTTCGGTAATATCAAAAATTTCAATCGGATCAAGTTCTACCGTTGATAAAAGCATTTTAACTTTTCTTTTGGTTTCTTGGCGGACATTAGCAATAGCAACACTCATTTTAGTTTGTTTACCGTTTACAAGCCCGTTTTCAATAATGGCATAAAAATCTTGGGCTTTATAATCAAGAGAAGTATGCCCTTTAATAGACGAAATTTTTTGGCGACCGACTAAAAACACACCGTCTTCCACCGTAGCGTTCATTTTATTAAAATTTTCAGTAGCTTCAAAAGCGATATTCGCATTTTTAACAGTAAAATTAAAAATTTTTGAACTTAATGAATTGCTTTTTAAATTTAATTTTTTTGTTTTAAAAACAGAATTTTCAAAAGTAAATTTCCCCTCTGCATCTACGCTACCTACAAGAGCAAAAGATTTCAAAAGTTTGAAGTATGCTGCTATTTTGGAAGAATCAATTTTGGCTTTTGTAACATTTATATCCCCGTTTAATGTAGAGGGAAAAAAATATAAATCCGCTTTTGCGTTTAAGTTTAACTCATTATTTTTAACCGATAATGAAGATATATTAAATCGGCTGAAATTATCTTTAACCGCACCTGCTAAA
This sequence comes from Elusimicrobiaceae bacterium, assembly GCA_045605325.1. Taxonomy (GTDB): domain Bacteria; phylum Elusimicrobiota; class Elusimicrobia; order Elusimicrobiales; family Elusimicrobiaceae; genus Proelusimicrobium. The sequence continues at coordinate 11,355 of JAZUPU010000029.1, read as the reverse complement.
GCAAATTCGGTATAAGGTATGGAATATTTATCTTTAGTATTAAATAAAAAGGAAAAATCATTTTCCGTAACCGTAGGTAAATTAAGTTTTAAATCAAATTCCGGTTCAACAAAATTATTTGCATTTAGATTAATTCTTAACGGTAATTTTAGGGCATAGACATCAATATTCGTATCTTTTAAACTCATTGCACTTGGCTTAAAATTCGCGAAGTTTACAGAACCTTTAGCTAAAGTTTCCGTTTCAATAACTTTGCCTTTAATTTTATTTCTCAATATAAAATTAATATCAAAAAGTGAATTCTCATTAAAATCTAAATCATAAAAACGCAAATTAAAACCATTTAAGGAATGGCTTTGCTTAGAAGTTAAATCCCTATATGTAAAAGTACCGTTTTGAAGAACCCAATCTTGTATTAAAACCTGCCATGAAACACCTTGTTTGGTAGTAAAATCAAATTCCGTACCTTTAGAAGATTTACGCTTTGTATGTTTAAGTTCCGGTAAATTAAAAACACCTTCCGGCGTTTTAGTAATATTAATAACCGGGTTTTCAAAAACTGCCTCTTTAATAATAATTTTATGCTCAAGCAAAGGTATAAGCTCAAAATGTAAAGAAAGAGATTTTATAGAAACAAGATTTCTATATTCCGGGGCAAAGCTGTCTTCTATCCTCAAATCTTCCAAAACAAAAGTAGAAGGTAAATTAAACTTTACTCTTGATATTAAAATACTGCGCCCTAAATAAGATTCAAGCTGTTTGGCAATTTGTTCGCCGATATTATTTGCATTGATGTAATGAATCATTAAAAACCATACAAAAATTGCCGCTAAAAAACCAACGGATACAAGCAAAAACACAGTACGAATAACATTTTTTGCACTGAATTTTAATAATTTAAAAATATTTTTACCGACAATTTGTGCCGTCATAAATTCCTCAACCAAATAATAAATTTATGTAAATAAACGAAAAACATTTTCCAAAAATTTATTGTTTGGATAAAAACTTCTTTCAAGATTGAACTTGGGGCAATTAAACCGGGAAATAAAAAATTTATAAATAAAATAAATAAAGTTAAATTTATTATGGCAATTACGGTAAAAGAAAATACACCGCCACCGGCAAGTGTAATATCACTTTGTTCCGTTTCCGTTAATGCTTTGTAAGTGTGCATTAAATGGAAAGAAAGGAAAAAGCCAAGCACTCCTAAAAACAATGTATTATAAGCCAAAATCTTAGGCAAAAAAAAGCTTGTTATATAAAAGATAAAAGAACAAATAACAACATATAAAGGCAAACAATACGGCGCAAGCAAAACAAAAGTATTAACATTACTTACTTTAGTTTCTCCACTGTCTTCTTTTACTTTAATATCCGTAACTCTATACCCGCAAAACCAAGCTGCCAAAGCGTGGCTGACTTCGTGTGCAAATACATAAAAGCGCGAGAAATTATAAACATATTTATGCAAAATAAAATATATTATTGCACCGAATAAAAAAGCAAATGTTAAACGAAAATTTTTAATTAACACCAGAACTATTGCCATAAAGTCATAAATAAAAAAGAAAGCACAAGGCAACAATATCAAACCAATTAAAAATTTTAAAAATTTCTTCATTTAAAATTTACCTAACCAATCTTCTGTACTGTATTTTGTTTTCGCAAGGTTATTAATTCCGTCTAAAAAGTTTTTGTCTAAAACATATTCTTCGAAATCAGTAACACCTAAATAATTTAAAAAACCTTTAAGTAAAGCATTTTTTGCTTTTTGGCTTTCCGCATCCTTAATTTGTAAAGATCCTTGATATAAAACCCTCTTATTAAAACGCCTTAAAGCCCCGCCCAAAACTTTTTGACCGTCTTGCATTAAATCATCTGCGACAGGATTGGTAAAACAATTTTGAACCTTACCGTTTACCGTTTGCGGGTTATAATCACTTTTACCGTCGTAAATGTGTGAAATAAAACCCTCTTTTGAAAGTTCGGTTTGAATTTTACTGTGCAAATCAGTATAAATTATGTTTGGCTGCAACCTTTCCTTTAAATCAAAAATTAAAGAAAATGTTAAATCACTTTGATGTAAAACCAAACCGCCACCCGTCATACGGCGTGTAAATTTATTTATACCTAACTTTTTAAGTTCCGATTCTGCCTGACTAAGCTTCTGCACATAGCCGAATGTCGCCTGCGGGCGTTTGTCCCAATTAAAAAACCTTATACACGGCGCATAATTTGAAACTAGAAATTCATCAGCCGCCATTTGACAATAAACATCAAGCAGCGGACTGATGATTAATTTTACTTTGTCCATCTCAAATTCGGCTCCCTTGCTGCGCTTACTTCGTCAATTCTTCTGACGGGGCAATTTTGCGGTGCATCGTGCAAAACATCCGGTGTATGCAAGGCCTTATCATAAATTTCTTTTAGGGCTTCAATAAAATTATCAAGTACTTGTTTATTTTCTGTTTCCGTCGGCTCAATCATTAACGCCTCGGGAACTATTAAAGGAAAATAAATTGTAGGAGCATGAAAACCTTTATCAAGCAAATTCTTTGCTATATCTAATGTTTTAACCGTCGGCATTTTTGTTTTATCAATAGTTAGAACACATTCGTGCATACATTTTGTATCAAAAAATGCGGGGAAATAATTTTTAAGTTTTACCCTCACATAATTTGCATTTATAATTGCATTTTTCGCAATATTTTTTAGAGCTTCACCGTCAAGTTGTTTTAAGTAGCAATATGCACGAATTAAAATTGCAATATTACCATAAAAACTTTTCATTTTACCGATACTTAATTTGCTCTTTTTAGCAAAAGAATATTTACCGTCTTTGCAAACTACACGAGGACTTGGTAAAAATTCTTCCAAACCTTGACGGACGCCCACAGCCCCTGCACCGGGACCGCCACCACCGTGCGGAGTAGCTAAAGTTTTATGCAAATTAATATGCATAATATCAACGCCCATATCGGCAGGTTTAACTAAACCGATCAAAGCATTTAAATTCGCACCATCCATATATAGTAAAGCACCGGACTGATGCACCATATCGGCAATTTGTAAAATATCCTCTTCAAACAAACCGACAGTATTTGGTATGGTAAGCATAACTAAAGCGGTCTTTTCGCTCAATGCTTTTTGAAGTTCATTTAAATCTACCTTACCGTTTGCTGCGGACTTAATATTTACAACTTCGCAACCTGCCATCGCAGCGGTTGCCGGGTTTGTACCGTGTGCGGTATCAGGTATAATAATTTGCGTTCTTGCTTTATCTTTGCGGCTTGCGTGGTATGCACGTGCAATTAAAGCCCCGCAGAATTCACCGTGTGCACCGGCAGAAGGTTGTAAAGTAAAAGCACTTAACCCTGTAATTTTTGCAAGCATATTATCAAGTTCATAAATTATTTGCAAAGTACCTTGCGCATTGGCTTCCGGTAAAGCCGGATGCAAACTTGTAAAATTATCTAAAGCCGATAAAGTGTCATAACTTTTTGGGTTATATTTCATTGTACAAGAACCGAGCGGATAAAAGTGTGTATCAAGGCAAAAGTTCAAACGCGATAAATTTGTAAAATGCCTTACTGTATCAAATTCGCTGAGTTCGGGCAAATTAATTTCCGTTTTACGTAAATATTTTGAAGGTAAAATATCTTGGGCTTGTTTTGACGGGGTGCAAACTTTAACACCGCGTCTGCCTTTTATTGATTTCTCTATTGAAAGCACATTATGCGGATAAGCGTTAGTCATATTATTTTACCTCCTTTAAAATATTTACAAGTGCATCGATTTGTGCCTTTGTATTAACTTCGGTAGCACAAAGTAAAAGTTCGTTTTTGCTTAAAGCGATACCTGCTAAAAAACCCTTTTTGGCAGCCGCTTTTATTAGTTTTGCGGCAGGAATTTTTGTTGTAACAACAAACTCATTATAAAAAGGTGATTTATATTTTAAAGCAAAACCGTCACATTTACAAAGTTCTGTTTGTAAATAGTGTGCATTTTCCAAACTCTTTAAAGCAACTTCTTTTAAGCCATTAGGTCCTAAAAGTGTTAAATAAATTGTTACATTTAAAGCACAAAGTGCTTGGTTTGAACAAATATTTGAAGAAGCCCGTTCACGCCTGATATGTTGTTCGCGTGCCTGTAAAGTTAAAACAAAAGCTCTTTTGCCGTCTTTATCTTTTGCCATACCGCATAAACGGCCCGACATATTGCGAACAAATTGTTTTTTGCAAGTGAAAATACCGAGTGTAGGTCCTCCGTAATTTAAAGCATTACCTAAGCATTGACCTTCGGCAACTGCAAAATCGGCATCATAAGAACCGGGTGTTTGCAAAATACCCAAACTTGTGGGATTTACATTAGCAATAAGTAAAGCATTGTTTGTATGTACCAAAGAAGAAATTTCTTCCGAACTTTCAAGACAGCCGAAATAATTAGGTGTTTGTAAAATAAAAGCGGCTGCGCCGGATTTAAGTAAAGTTTCAAGTTGTTTTAAATCAGTTGTACCATCAGTATTTAAAGGAACTTCTTTTAATTTAACTTCAGCATTTTTAAAATAAGTTTTTAAAACTTCGGTATAATTCGGTTGCAAACCTTTGGTATATAAAATTGTTTTATTATTTTTTAAATGGGTTGCAGCAAGGCACGCCTCTGCTAAAGCGGTTGCCCCGTCATAATGTGAGGCATTTGAAATATCCATATCAAACAAAGCACAAATACAACTTTGATATTCGTAAATTGCCTGTAAAGTGCCTTGTGATGCCTCTGCTTGATAAGGAGTATAAGCTGTTAAAAACTCCCCCCTTGTACTTATAGCATTAACGGCAGCAGGTACAAAATGTTCTTGCATTCCACCGCCGGCAAAGTTAATAAGCGGTTTATTTTTTGCCGCAATTTTTTTAATTTCGGCGGTAAGTTCTTGCTCATTTAAAGCGGAAGGTAAATCTATATTACCTTTAAGCAGAACTTGCGGAATGGGCAAAAGTTCTTCAAAACTTTTAACACCGATTTCCGCAAGCATTTGTGTTAAATCTTCTTTGGTATTTGAAGTAAACATATTATAAAGTTGCTTTATAAGCGTCAAAAGAAAGTAAATTTTTTACTTCGTCTTCATTGGAAATTTTGATTTTGAAAAGCCAACCATCCCCATGCGGTGCTTGGTTTACAATAGACGGATTATCAGCAGCAGCTTGGTTGACTTCAATAATCTCACCGGAAACAGGTGCATAAATATCGGAAGCGGATTTAACTGATTCAATTACGCAACAGCTTTTGCCTTGTTCAACTTTTGCTCCGACCTTCGGGAGTTCCACAAAAACGATATCACTGATTTCGTGTTGTGCGTGGTCGCTGATACCTACGGTAGCAACCCCGTTTTCAATATATGCCCACTCATGTGTGGATGCGAATTTGCAATTTTCTTGATTATACATTTTTATACCTCACTAAACTTTATTATTATAAAACGGCATTTTGATTTTTTTTGCAGGGATTTTGCGCCCGCGTACTTCAATTTCAACTATCTCACCTTCTTCCAAATCAGCCGGTGCATAACCGGCGCAAATACCTTTGAATAAAGGAGAGAAAGTTGCACTAGTAAGTTTACCGATTTGTTTCCCATCTTTATAAATTAAACAGCCCTCACGTGCGACACCGGCGGACTGTAAAATAAAACCGGTCCATTTTTCTTTAACGCCGGCTTGTTTCACTTCAGCCATTTTGGCTTTGGCAGTAAAATCACAATCTTTTTTGAGTTTTACTACCCATCCGCAAGACGCTTCATAAGGATTACGCGTTTCGTCCATATCACTGCCGCTTAAAAGGTAACCGGCTTCTAAACGCAAAACATCACGAGCACCAAGACCGCAAGGTGTAAAACCATTGGAAAGGCACCAATCAAAAAGTTTATTTATTGTTTCGGCACTCCCCATAATTTCAACACCGTCTTCGCCGGTATAACCGGTGCGGGTAATATAGACATCTTTATCAAAAATTTTATCTTGTTTTATATGGAAACGTGCAATTTCTTTAATTTGAGCGACTAATTTTTCCAAAATATCCAATGCTTTAGGACCTTGAAGGGCAAGCATAGCATAATTATCGGAAACATCTGTTACTTCTACATTATAACCGGCAGATTTTTTGACAAACCAATTATAATCTTTATAGCGTGTAGCAGAATTTACTACGAGCAAAAATTCATCAGGGGTTAAACAAAAAGCGATAATATCATCAATAATACCGCCGTTATCGTCCAAGACATGTGCATAAGCACCGGCACCGGGTTCTTGCTTAAAATTATTTGTTGCAATATTTTGTAAAAGTTTAAAAGCATCAGGACCTTTGAAAATTATTTGCCCCATATGCGAAACATCAAACAAACCGGCAGAATTTCTTACGGCTTTATGTTCAGCTATAATACTTTCATACTGAACAGGTAAAAGCCAACCGTGGAAATCCACCATACGACCGCCTGCCTTAAGGCATGCATCATAGAGGGGTGTTTTCTTTAAATTATCTGACATAAAACCTCCTATAAGAACATTATATAAAATAATGGCGGTATTTTATAAGTATTTATAACTTATATAAGAACAATAGTGAGTTCCATTGGACCTAGTAAAAAAATAGGTCTTTTGCCCCTTGCGCATAAAATATAAATCTGTTAAACTACATTATACCTACATATATTTTAGAGGAGTATAATATGATTCGTAAATTAAGCAATATTTTGATTATATTTTTTATCTTTCCAACCTTTGTACAAGCATTAGATTGGGGAATCCAAGAACAGTTTGTGGAAAATGAAGACATCCGCTGGGGTGTTGAAAAATTACTAAATAAACAACCTATAAAATATGAGGTTGCACCGGAAGTAAAACCTGAAGAAGTTCAAATGTTTTTGGCTAATATTCAAAAATGGCCAACAGAAACTTTAAATTACATTAAACAAAGCGGACGTACAAAAGAATTTAAAGACATTATACCCATATTAGAACATCAATTCAAGCTTATTCAAACTGATGATAAAAATCAACCGGACCTAAAACTTGTTTTTGAATCTTCCAATGAAGATTTAGATCTTTCCGAGGAAGGTGGGCATATCAATCTAAATAAAGGCAGAATAGCGATCAATACTCAATACCGCAATCTTTTTGATGAAATTACTTTACATGAACTAGGACATTATTTTGGATTAGCTGACCAAGAGCAAAACTATCCCTCTGCAAAAGTGCACCCGGAATATTCCAGTGATAGGAATTTAGAGGCCGGTAGTATTATGATGAGTTTAGATAATCTTCCCGGTCCACATTTAACATGTGACGATGCTGACGGGTTTATCAATCTAATTGACTTATACTTATCTCGCCAAAACAATGGTAAATTTTCTGACCGGGCCACCAACGGATGGACATCATTATGCGAAGATAACCAAAATTTATACCGTGAAGCCCAAACTATAAACCGCAATCCTCAATTTAAAGCTGCAGTTGCACCTTATTTTTATAAAGTACACCGTTATGTTAATGGTAAAAGGGTTTTGCCGGATTCTTGGTTGTCTGAAGATCATGCAAATGTAATATCTCTTTTTCAATTCCATAATGGCGACAGAATAAAAAGATCTAATGATGGTTTTAATTTAGTTGAAACAATTACTTCTAATGAAGATATTTTACTTTGTTCCCATGGCAAACAGGTCAAAGAAATAGTTCGTGAGTTCTATTATAACTTTTATGAAGATGAGAACATGGCAACAATTACCGTAAATTGCTATGCCGACCAAGAATATACAGATACGTATAAAATATCAATGAAATTAAATGAAAAAACAATTTTCTCTTATTATATGGATCCGAAAGAAGAAAATCTAAATGTTCCTTTTGTACTTTTTAAATACTCGTTTACTATTGAAAACAATAAAATTGTTAGAATACATGCTGCAGGAATACTTCCAAACAAAAAAGATTTCAATCAAATAATTTGGGATGATAATGAAACTTGGCCTTATGTAGCAAACGTGAACAATGAAAAATATGTAAAATTAAATACTGAAGGGAATAGGCAACTCTTCCCCGGAAATGAAATAACTAATCGCAGAAATATTGAATCACTTTTTGAGGTCCATGAAAATATTACGAATGATATTCAAAATTTTTATAAGTATTTTTACCAACCATTGATAAACCGTATTCAATTTGAATTGCAACAGGAAAGTGGGAAACAAGTTGAAAATAATTTGCTTAAAAAAGTATATAAGAGAATTAAAGAATCTTTATAAGTATAAAGTTAAAGAGTCAAAATTACCTTTTCCTTCTCCTAAAATGGTAAAATATATGTATGAATACAACATTACCAAAGGCCTACGATCCTAAAAACGTAGAAGATAAACTTTCAAAAATTTGGAAAGAAAAGGACCTCTTTAAAGCCCAAGTTGACGAAAAGAAACAACCTTATACTATCGTTATCCCTCCACCTAATATTACAGGTGTACTCCATATGGGACATGGTTTAAATAATACTTTGCAAGATATGCTTGTAAGGTATCACCGTATGAAAGGGGAGTGCGTAAATTGGGTACCGGGAACCGATCACGGCGGTATTGCCACACAAAATGTTATTGAAAAACGCCTTGCAAAAGAACAACACCTTTCACGCCACGATTTAGGACGGGAAAAGTTCGTTTCCACCGTTTGGGATTGGTATAAAGAATGTGGTAATGCTATCTATAATCAATTTGAAAAAATGGGTTGGGCTTTGGATCAGTCGAATATACGCTTTACTATGGATGAAACCCGCGCAAAGACCGTCTTTGCCTGCTTTAAAAATTGGTGGGATAAGGGTTATATTTACCGCGGTAAACGTTTAATTAATTGGTGCGTCAGATGTTCAACCGCTTTATCTGATATTGAAGTGGAACACTCAGAACATGCCGGTAAACTTTGGCACCTGTTATATAAAGGGGAAAACGGGCAAGATATTGTTATTGCCACAACCCGCCCGGAGACAATTTATGCAGATGCCGCTATTGCCGTAAATCCGGATGATGAACGTTATAAAAATATGATTGGCAAAAAAGTTCAAATACCTTTAACCGACCGCTTTATTCCGATTATTGCTGACGAAGCAGTTGAAAAGGATTTCGGTACCGGTGCTTTAAAAATCACCCCTGCACATGATGCGACTGACTATGAAGTCGGTAAACGCCATAACCTTGAAATGCGCGTTGTAATTTCAAGTGCAGGCAAAATGATAAATACACCTGAAAAATATTTAGGTATGGACCGCGATTTATGCCGTAAAGAAACAGTTAAAGATTTAGATGCAGCAGGATTACTTGTTAAAGAAGAAAAATATAACAATGCAGTTTCCACCTGCTATCGCTGCGGACAACCTATTGAGCCCTATTTAAGCGAACAATGGTTCGTTAAGATGGATAAACTTGCCGCCGCCGCTTTGGAAGCTGTACAAAAAGAAGAAGTTAAACTTGTTCCTTCAAATTGGAAAGCACCGCTTGAAAATTGGTTTAAAAATATGCAGGATTGGTGTATCTCCCGTCAAATTTGGTGGGGGCACCGTATACCTGTTTGGTACTGTCCGCATTGTTCCAAAACGGGCTTAACTTTTGCAAAAGACAAACAAGGCAAAGAATATCTTTCAAAAGTTTCTTTTGAGGATGGTGCAGAACCGATAATTTCCTATGAACAACCTGTTTGCCCGAAATGCGGATGCAAAGAAACTTTACAAGATCCCGATGTTTTAGACACTTGGTTTTCTTCTTCACTTTGGCCTTTATCTGTTTTCGGTTGGCCGGAACAAACTAAAGAACTAAATTATTTTTATCCGACATCAATTTTAGTTACCGGTTATGAAATTATTTACCTTTGGGTTGCCCGTATGATTATGACCGGTATTGATTTTACCGGCAAAGTACCTTTCAAAACTGTACTTTTAAACGGTATTGTGCGCGATAAGAGTGGGCAAAAAATGTCAAAATCAAAAGGTAATGTAGTTGATCCTTTGGACCTTACCGCTAAATACGGCGCGGATGCTGTGCGCTTTTCATTACTCTCCCAAGCTATAACCGGTAAAGATATACCTTACGGTGAAGACAGTATTATCGGTGCACGCAATTTCTGCAATAAAATTTATAATGCCGCAAGATTTATTTTGATGAATGTCGCCGAAGGTACACAAATTACACCTTTGCAAAAAGAATATAAAAATCTTGAGGACCGCTGGATAATTTCCCGCTACAATCAAGCCATAAAACGTGCTACAAAAGAAATTGAAAATTACAATATGGCCGCAGCGGTTGATACTTTATACCGCTTTTTGTGGGGCGATTTCTGCGATTGGTATATCGAACTTGCCAAGCCGCGTTTTAATACTGAGGAAAATGCACTTGTTTCAAGCATTTTAATTAATATTTTATACGGCACATTAAAGGCCTTGCACCCCGTTATGCCTTTTATTACCGAAGAAATTGCAAACGGTCTTAAACCATATTTAAAAGATACAAAAGAATTTTTACTTTTGGAAAGTTACCCTGTTTGCGACGATGCACGCATTGATACGGAAGCTGAAAAGCAAATGGAACTTTTGCAAGGTGTAATAAGTGCAATAAGAACTATACGCTCTCAATTCAATGTTCCGCCGGCAAGCAAAATCAAAGTTATACTTGCGCCGAAAGATAGACAAGAAGAAAATATTTTAAATAATCAGCAAGCATTTATAAAACTTCTTGCTAAAATTGAAACGCTTGAAATTAATTCAAACGCTCAAAAACCGGCGCAAAGTGCCACAGCCGTTTTTGCAGGTACCGCAATTTATATTCCGCTTGAAGGCCTTATTGATTTCGCTAAAGAACGCGCACGACTCCAAAAGGAACTTGGCATTGTGATTAACGGTATAAATAATAGAACACGTATGCTTGAAAACAAAAACTTTCTTGAACGCGCGCCAAAAGCGCAAGTGGAAAATGCGCGGCAAGAACTTGCTCAAATGCAAGCCAAAAAGGCGGAGATTGAAACTTCAATTAAAGACCTGGGTTAAACCTTAAACAATATACTAATCAAAAGACCTATTTTTAAATAGGTCTTTTTTTTACTTGTATCTTTTCCTAAAAATTTATTATTAAGCGTATTTAAAATTGTAATATATTTTGATTTCTCCGTCGTGGCTTCTAAATGCCTCTTGACAACGTTTTTTTTTTTTTTCTAAAATATTAATATAGGGTGTTGAAAACGCCATATAAATTAATTTAGGAGGAAGGAAAATGAAAAAGAAAAGTAGTGCCAAAGGTTTTACATTAATAGAACTTTTGGTTGTAGTACTCATTATCGG
>JAZUPU010000028.1:0-14509 GCA_045605325.1 Elusimicrobiaceae bacterium | reverse complement strand
AATAAACAGGGATAAACAAATTTCATTTATATTTATATATAGGTTGAAATTCCCTGTATAAATTTAACAAATAAAGGTAGATTAATAAAATGACTGAAAATAAAATACAAAATCAACAAATTACAAAAAGATTGCTAACTGTAAATGAGTTAGCGGAATATATGGGTACAACCCCAAAAAGCATTTATACTCAAAAATGCAAAGGGAAAATACCCAAAGCTTGCATAGTTAAACGGGGCAAATCCCTCAGGTTTGACATAATTGAGGTCGATAAATGGATAATTAACTTAAACGGTGAAGCAAACGCATAAGGAAGTAAACTAGCCCGGTAGGTCATTACATTGATTTACCGGGCAAAATAGCTGGACTTACGTCGGAAATAAATATAAAATTAATTAAAATGAGGAAAATAATATGGCAATCATAGATAATAAAAATGGTACATATACCATTGATTATAGGGATAATAATGGTAAAAGAAAAAGAAAAATAGTAAAAGGTAGTAAAACTTTTGCAAAAGAAATTGAAAACAAAATCAAAATGCAAAAAATAGAAGGTAAATATTTCCCCGAAAGGGTTATATTGGAAACTACTTTCAAAGAAGCATCCGATAAATATTGGACTTTACACGGCAGTACTACCAAAGGTGCAGCAAAAACAAAGTATATTTTGGATACGCTTAAGCAAAGGTTTGGTTCTAAACGCTTAGATAAAATTACCACTGCGGATATTCAAACTTATTATAATGAAAAGGTCCTAAACTCAAGCCCTTCGACGGCAAACAGGCATTTTACGGTAATAAGGGCTATTTTCAACAGGGCAATTGCTTTGGATATTTTTAAGGGTCAAAATCCGTGTAACAGAGTTTTACGCAAGAAAGAAAACCCGGCAAGAACAAACTTCCTTGATAAAGAGCAAATAAATAACCTTTTGGAAAAATCCCCAAGCAATATAAAACCTATTCTGCAATGTGCTTTAATGACAGGTATGCGCAGAGGCGAAATATTGAACTTAACTTGGAACGATGTTGACCTTAAAAACGGTATTATTTATATCAGGGATTCAAAATCAGGGAAATCAAGAGAAATAATGATGATTCCCGCTCTGATAGAAGTTTTCAAAAATTTGCCTAAAACGCAAGGTAAAATCTTTAATATTAAAACTGAGTGCCTTAGGAAACGTTATAACAAGTTGCTGAAGGCATTAGAAATTAAAGATTTTTGCTTTCACTCGCTACGTCATACTTTTGCAAGCCAATTTATGATGAACGGCGGTGATTTGGCTATTTTAAAGAATATTTTAGGGCATTCCACTATGGACTTAACTTTAAGATATTCCCACTTTGCACCGGACCACATTAAAAAGACCTTAAATGTGATTAACAATATCTTCTAATAAGGTTTCCCCCCACCTTGATTTGTTTTTAACTTTTCATTGTGGGGGTTTTTGTTTAAACTTGTATTGTATTATTTCTATTTTGGCTTAAAAATGCAAATAAGTCCTTACGCTATTTCTATTTTTAGCAAAAAATAGAAATAAGCACTTGCGTTATTTGCAAAAAATCAAAAAAATAAAAATAATGAACAAATAATTCTTTATTTCTATAACTTTAGTGTTGCAATTTTCATAATAATTTGTTAATATGTATGAAAATAGTAGCATTTGTATTGGAAGAAAAGATGAGAACAAAAGGATTTATTACATCAAAAGAGATCAAAAAAAGAAATCTATCTTTTAGGCAAATAAACGCATTGTGCCAAAACGGTTCTTTGATAAAAATAAAAAGCGGTCTTTACAGAAACGCGGAAATGTTCCTTAATAATCAAAGTTTTATTGATGTTTGTACGGCTATTCCAAGCGGAATAATTTCCCGTTTTTCCGCTTTGGCTTATTATAATCTTACCACATTTATTCCCCAATATGTTTATGTAGATGTTGCGAAAATAGGGCATAAAAGAAAAATACTTTATCCGCCTACAAAACAATATCAGGTGGATGAAAACAAACTTAAAAACAATGTTATAAAAGTCAAAGAGGGTAAATATTCTTTTAGAATTTATGAGATAGAAAAAGTAGTTTGCGATGCCGTAAAATTTCGAAATCAAATCGGTTTTGATATTACCAAAGAGGTAATAAAAGAATATATGAAAAGGAAAGATAATAATTTGCCGAAACTATATAAAATTGCGAAGAAAAACAAAGTATTTAAAAAACTTAATGAAATTTTGTCGGTTATGAGTTAAAATATGAAAAGAACTATTACAAATATAGGTGCATCCAATTTTAGGAAATTATTACACAAAGCCAAACAGAGCAATACGGAATTTAATGCCCTGTTAAAAAGATATTTACAAGAAAGATTTTTATATAGATTATCAGAAAGCAAATATAAAAACAATTTCATCTTAAAAGGCGGGCTTCTGCTTATTACCATAGATATTCCGTCGTCCAGACCGACATTAGATATTGATTTCCTAGCAAAAAATATTAATCAGGAAAAGATAGAGTTTTATTTCCAAGAAATTTGTAAAATAAATACTACTGATGGTATTAAATTTGACGAAAACAGCGTAAAAACCGAAGAAATTATCAAAGAGGGCGATTATAAAGGGATTAGGGTAAAAATAAAAGCATATTTCCATACAAGCCAAACAGATATTAGCATTGATGTAGGTTTGGGGGATATTGTATTAAATCAAAGAGAAATCACTTTCCCCTGCATATTAAGCGATAAAGCCCCTGTATTAAATGCTTATTCCCTTGAAACCATAGTAGCGGAAAAATTGGAAGCAATGGCAAAACTTCTTTATGCAAATAGCCGCATGAAAGATTTTTATGATGTTTACACTATTTTAAATACCGGCAACATAAATTTAGATAATTTAAAAGAAGCAATACAATTGACCTTTTCCAACAGAGGAACTGATATTAAAAATTTAAATACGATATTTGCCAACGATTTCTACAAAGAAGAAATAAAGCAAAAACAATGGGCGGCATTTTTGAAGAAAAATCATATTAATTTGGATAAAGATTTTGCCAATACTGTATTATCGATAAAAGAGATAATAACAACATTGATATAAAAACAATCTATACATTTTATTTTGTGTAGTTTCTTAATATTTTGTAAAATATATGTTAGAAGTTAATGCTTTTAGGGCATTTCGGTCTTTAATTTAGTGTTTTTTGTGATTTAATTCCGTTGGGTTTATTTTGGTTAAAAAACCGTTAGTTTTAAAAAAAGTGGTCACTTTTTGGACACTCGGCATTTTAAAACAGCCAAAATAAAACAAGTTCAAAAAAGCAGTTTTTAAAAATTATCGACGAGGAATTAAACAAAAATTTTTAAAATGTCTCGTTCGTCTAGTGGTCCAGGACGCCGCCCTCTCAAGGCGGAGATCACGGGTTCAAATCCCGTACGAGACGTTTTTTTTCTTCTTAAAACGCGTTATTTCTTTGAAAAACTACCTAACTTTTATGTGATAATCGTATTTGGAAAGTTTATAACTTATTATGCAGGCAATAATAAGCATCAAAGTACCTAAAATCAAAAAGGTATTTGCAACGCCAACTGCCCCTGCCAAAGAACCGGCAAAAAAACTGCTGAATGAGTTCGTGCCTGCATAACATAAACTGTTAATGCTCATCACGCGCCCGCGTTTTGAGTTTGCAATAACCGACTGCAAAAGCATATTTTCCGTAGAAGTAAAACTTGACATTCCAAGCCCGGCAAAAAACATTAAAATTAAAGTCAAAGTAATACTATGAAACACACTTATAAAAATATATGCAAGGCAAATTGTCGCGCAACCGCCAAACAAAATGCGGCGCATCCAATTAACTGTCGTTTTTGTGGCAAGCATTAAAGAAGCAAGCAAAGAGCCGACACCCACCGCCCCCAAAACAAAGCCCAAAGTATCGGCATTTCCGTTTAATACTTTACTGACGTAAACCGGCATAAGCATCGGGTAAGCAAGCATTAGCAAACAAAAAATTGCAAAATAAAGTTGTAGTAGCGAAATTTGATGATGTTTTATAACATAACTAAACCCGGTTTTTAAACTGTGAAACATACTGTCATTTTTAACTTCTTCCGGCTTTTCGTCTGTAATTTGCATTTTGGAGACCAAATAAATATTTGGCAGTATCAATAAAAAATTTATAAAAAAGCAAATTGTGATATTTGTGTAAGCAATCAATATACCGCCGATAGCAGGCCCGATAAAACGCGCCAAATTAAAACAGGCGGAGTTTAAGGAAATAGCATTAGGTAAATCTTTAATATCATCAACAAGCAAAACGAAAGTGGACTGCCTTAAAGGTGCATCTATTGCGGCAATACTGTTTAAAAACAGTCCGCATACGACGATAGACCAAATTTTAATATTCCCGGTTATTGTAAAAAGTGTGATTAAAAGTGCCTGCAAAGCAAACAAAACTTGCACCATTAAAAGCAATTTTTGACGGTTAAATTTATCAACAATTACGCCGGCAAAAGGTGTGATTATAAAAAGCGGTGCGGCGGTAAAGCACATAATTGTCCCCATTGCAAATGGTGATTTTGTTATATCATACACAAGCCAAGCGATAGCGATATTTTGTATCCAAATCCCGATTTGGGACACCGCAAGCCCGGGGAAAAACAAACGAAAGTTCCGGTATTTAAATGCCCGGAACATTAACTTCAATTTTTGCATACATATATTTTAGCATTTAAGGAAAGCTTATGTTTTACGCGTTGTGTATCCGCATTATGCACACAAACGCACGAAACGTGCTTGCATATTTAAGTGCTTTTTTATTTTTCTGCTCCTAAAGTACCGAGATGTCGCTTCGCTCCACGTTCTTCGCGGTACTCTTCGTCGCAGAGAAAATCAAAAATCATCTTAAATCTGCATCGCAGTGCGAAAACACTCTCACACGCTACAATTTTGTGCTCTTTGTACTCGTCGTCAAAGAGAAAATCAAAATTTCCTCAAAAATACTTGCCAGGTGTTTGCGCACGTGGTGCAGCTTTATTTAAATCTACTGCGCGATGCGCGGACGTTCTCGCGCACTATGATTTCACTCTCTTGAAATGTCAAAGAGAAAACTAAAATTATTCTCTCTTATTGCCCTCACCCTTTGTTGTTTTATTTTTGCTATGGGTAGAATTACCCTAGCAAAAATAAGAAAGGGCGGAGGGGCAAGCGCGGAGAGTATTTATACTCGTAGCGCGCGGGGTGGGGGGGTCCCTTAACAAACTTTAAATCACCATAGTTTACAAATAAGGAAATTTTATCCCCCATTCGTCAAGCAAAAATAAATTTTTGCTTGCCACCTTCCGCCCGCCACGCGGGTGAAGGCAATTAGAAAAATTAATAACAACCTTTATCCCCCATCTGCCTCGCTAACGCTCGGCACCTTCCGTGCCGAATAGCACTCCGCCCGCGTAAATTTTCCTCTTGTTTCGCCCTAATTTTTGGAACAAAAATTGGGGAGATGTCGCAGCGCGACAGAGGGGTGCGGGTGAAGGCAATAAAAAAAGTTTGACATTCTCCACTCTTACCTCGTTAATGACACTTGTTCGGCTGTCTCCCACCCATTTTTTACATAAATAACTATCGTAAAAAATGAGTGGAGAAAGTAAAGGAAGATCTTTTCAAAAGTCCAATATGTGTTTGATATTTTGCATATTCCCCACCCCCCTAAATTTAGTAAAATATATATAAGTAGTTCCACACTCTAAAACTTTAATTTAAGGAAATAAATTTATGGATATCGGAATTGTGGGGTTGCCAAATGTCGGCAAATCATCCCTATTTAACGCATTAACACAAGCAGGCGCACAGGCGTCAAATTACCCTTTTACCACTATTGAACCAAATGTCGGCGTTGTACCGATACCGGACAAAAGATTGGATGCACTTTTTGACATTTTTAAACCGCCAAAGAAAACCGCCGCCTTTATCCGCTTTGTAGATATTGCAGGTATCGTCAAAGGTGCAAGTAAAGGCGAGGGGCTTGGCAATAAATTTTTGGCAAATATTAGGGAAGTAGATGCAATAATTCACGTCGTCCGTTTATTTGAAAATGAAAATATCACACATGTTGCCGGCAGTATTGATCCTTTGCGTGATATAGATATTATTCAAACAGAACTTATGCTTGCCGATTTGGAAAGTGTAGAAAAAATGTTGCCTAAACAAGAAAGCGCGGCAAAATCAGGCGATAAAGCCGCAAAAGCAAAACTTGAAGTGCTTAAAAAACTTCAAAAATGTTTAGCGGAAGGTAAACCAGCAAGCAGTTTAAATTTAGAGGAAGAAGAAAAGGTTGATTTGCAACTTTTAACCTTAAAACCTGTTTTATTTGTCGGTAATAATTCCGAGACACCAAATAAAGAAAATGCCCAAAAAGTTGCCGATTACGCAAAAAGTTGCGGCGCCGGTTTTGTGGAACTTTGTGTTAAACTTGAAGCGGAAATTGCCGAACTCCCCGACGATGAAAAACAAATGTTTTTGCAGGACCTCGGCACCGAATATACGGGGCTTGAAAAGATTGTCCGCGCAGGTATGAATCTTTTAAATATGTGTACATTTTTTACCGCAGGACCTGAAGTTGAGGTACGCTCTTGGCTTATTCCCATCGGCTGCCCGGCACCGAAAGCGGCAGGCAAAATACACTCAGATATTGAGCGCGGTTTTATTTGCGCGGAAGTGTATGATGTTAAAGATATTTTGGAATATAAGTCCGAGAAAGTTTTAAAAGAAAAGGGCCTTATCCGCCAAGAAGGGCGCGATTATATTGTAAAAGACGGGGATGTTTGTGTCTTCAAATTTAATGTGTAAAAATGCCGCTTTGTGCGGCGGTTGTGCTTTAATCAAAGTGCCTTATGATGAGCAGCTTAAACAAAAAGTTGCCGCTGTAAGTACTTTGCTTGAGCCGTATTTTACGAGTGAAATTAAAGTTACGCCAACCGCCTTAAATAAATTTTACCGAAATAAAATTGAACTCAGTTTCACACATCAGCCAATACACAAAGAGCCGCAAAATAAAAAAATTAAGCGCGATAAAAGCGTGCCGCTTGAGTTTGAGGATGTCCTCGGTTTCCGCCAAATGGGGCGTTGGGATAGGGCGGTAAATTTAACCGATTGCCTAATTTTTAATGAAAATTTACCTTGGTTTGTTTACAAAATTAATTTGTGGGCAAAAGCAAAAAATTTGAGTTTTTACGACCAACGCAAACATACCGGCATTTTGCGAACTTTAATGATACGCCAAAGTTTCAATAAAAAAGGCGGAATGATAATGTTTATTTCTACCGCACCTTTTGACACAGACGGTTTGACGGAAATTTGCAATCAAATTTACCCCGGCTTTAGCGTTTTAACTGCCATTAATGACGGAATGAGCGACGCAAGTGGCATTAAAGATGTCCGCGTTTTAAATGGCGCGGATACTATGCAAGAAGCAATTTTGCTAGACGGCGGAAAAGAAATTATTTTTGAAATTTCGCCGCAATCGTTTTTCCAAACAAATACAAAAACCGCAAATTTGATGTATCAAAAAGTGCGGAGTAAAGTTGCAGAAATTAAACCCAAAATTTTATATGATTTTTACGGCGGCGCAGGCTGCTTTTCCTTAACAAATGCCGACTTGGTAGAAAAATCTTTTTGCGTTGAGTGTGTGCCCGAAGCAGTTGAAAACGGCAAAAAAAATGCCAAGTTAAATAATATAAATAATGTAGAATTTTATTGCCAAACGACGGAAGATTATTTAACCGAACATAATATTGAATCAAATAATTCACTCGTTATTTTGGACCCTGCCCGCGCAGGTGTGCACCCAAAAGCATGTGAAAAGTTGGCTAGTTGCGGCGTAAAAAATATTTTATATATTTCTTGTAATCCCAAGACATTAGCGGAAAATTTAGAGGTCTTAACAAAAAATTATACCGTAAAAAGTGCGGAGTGTTTTGACTTTTTCCCAAACACAAAACATATTGAAACATTTGTGGAGTTAGTTTTAAAATGAATCAAGATTTTTTACAAACCCTAAACCCTGCCCAACTTGAAGCGGTTAATTACACCGGCGGTCCATGCCTTATTATTGCAGGTGCCGGAACGGGCAAAACAAAAACTTTGACTTGCAAAATCGCAAAACTTATTCAAGACGGTATCCCCCCCTTTAAAATTTTGGCGGTAACTTTTACAAATAAAGCCGCAAAAGAAATGCGCGAGCGTTTAAATTTGCTTGTCGGCGGCGTTGCCGGGCAAATTTGGATTTATACTTTTCACTCTTTTGCTTTGCGGATTTTAAGGCAAAACGCGGAAGCCGCAAAACTTGTGCGCGACTTTGTTATTTACGACGAAACTGAGCAAAAAAAAGTTGTATCTTTATGCCTTGAGGAAATGGGTGTAAAAGATGCAAAAAAAGAAGTTAATTATTATGTTTCAATAATATCGCGTGCAAAAGATGAAATGCTTTCCGTAGAAGATTTTTTAGCACAGGCAGTTGCATCAAACAATGATAAAAAAATACAAGTTGCCGAAGTTTACCGTCGCTATCAAGCAAAACTTGATGCAAGTTTCGCACTTGATTTCGGGGATTTGCTTTTTAAGACGGTGCTACTTTTAAAAAATAATCAGGCCGTGCGTGAATATTACCAGCAATTTTTCAAATATATTTTAGTGGATGAGTACCAGGACACAAACAAAACGCAATACCTTTTAACTTCGGTACTTGCACAAAAACACCGCAATTTGTGCGTGGTGGGCGATCCTGACCAGTCAATATATTCTTGGCGCGGCGCAAACATAAAAAATATTTTAAATTTTGAGCGCGATTTTAAGGATGCAAAAGTTATTACGCTTGAGGAAAACTACCGCTCCACTCAAATTATCTTGGATGCATCAAATAAACTTATCAAAAAAAATCATAACAGAAAAGAAAAGAGTTTGCATACCTCAAAACAAGGCGGTGAGCCGATAATTGTGCGTGAATTACCGTCTGAAGGTGAAGAAGCGCGTTTCGTTGCAAACCAAATTCAAATGCAGGTGGAAGACAACGGTGCAAATTTAAATGATATAGCGGTTTTTTACCGCACAAATGCGCAATCAAGAAACTTTGAAGACACTTTCAGAAGGTATCAAATACCTTACCGCTTAATCGGTGCCGTAAAATTTTATGACAGAAAGGAAATTAAAGATATTTTGGCATACGCAAAACTTTTAGTCAATCCAAGTGATAGCGTAAGTTTACTGCGTGTGATAAATGTGCCGCGCAGAAGTATCGGCAACACAACTATTGCCGCTTTGCTGGCACATGCGCAAAAAAATAATATCACTTTGTGGACTGCTTTAAAGCAACAAAATTTTATTGACGGTTTAAAACCTGTGGCACTACGCGGAATAAAAGAATTTGTTAATTTAATAGACGGCCTTACTTTGGAAAAAGAAATGCTTGCACCGTCTGAAACATTAACGAAATTGCTTGAACTTTCCGGCTACCAAAAAAGCATTGAAGACGAAATGGAAAAAGACCCTGAAGCCGCACAAAGAATCGGCAACTTAAACGAACTTGTAAACGCAGTTAAAGAGTATGAAGAAAGATGTATTAAAGAAAAAGTTGCCCCCACTTTAAGCGGATATTTGCAGGAAATTTCTTTAATTACCGCAGGGGATGATAGTGAAAATAATGAAAGCGGGGCAGTAACTTTAATGACGGTACATTTGGCAAAAGGTTTGGAATTCCCGACGGTATTTGTTACAGGTTTGGAGGAGGGCTTATTCCCGCTTTCCTCAAAAGATGAAGACGAACTTGAAGAAGAACGCCGCTTGTGTTACGTTGCAATGACGCGCGCAAAAAAGAATTTATTTATGACATACGCCGCAACGCGCCGCATTTTCGGTAAGACCTATGAAAATTTTGCCTCCCGCTTTTTATACGACAGCGGCCTTTTGGAACAAGAAGATTATCAGCCGCAAGAAAGGCAGGAAATCGGCTTTAGGAATAAACCGCGCGGGCAATATTTTGGCAAATATGACCGCTTTTCCGCTGATACAAGTTACAATAATTCCTCAAAATACCGAACAACCGGAACAGGTTTTGATGATGATTTTGACGGTTATAATAATTATGATAATACACCGACTTTTACTGCACCTGCACAGGTTACAACCCAAAGTGCTGCCGTCAGAAATGTGAGCAGCGGGGTGCGTATCGGCACAGTTATAAAACACGGTGTTTTCGGGCTTGGAAAAGTTGTTTTAATTACAGGCAGCGGAGAAGCGGCAAAAATTACAGTTATATTTAACAATGGCACAAAACGCGTTTTTATGCTTAAATATGCCCCGCTTGAAATTGTTCGGTAATTAATTATCTTTTAAACAATTTTCCAGAAGTGTGTGCATCTCGGGGTTTACACGCCTAACTGACAAAGGCCTGCCTTCACGCGAAGTAAAACAATGCTCGCTTGCAGCAGTTGCGGAAAGTTTATTTTTAGTTAAATTAAAAATTTCATATTCGAAATTAACGCGCACACCGGTATATTTTACCGCTTTGACGCGGACTTCAAATTCATCATCAAACCAAACGGGAAAGTGATAATGACAAGTAAAACTTACGACGGGGCTAAAAATATTTGCGGCTTCCAAAGCGGTAAAAGGCAAATTTATTTCATCTAAAAAATGCACGCGTGCTTCTTCCATCCACTTTATATAATTTGAATGATGCACTACCGCCATTTTATCAGTTTCATGGTACTGTGCTTTGCGTTTATAGGTAATAATCATTTTCTTTTATCCTTATTTAAAGTCATCCCTTCGAGTAAAAACCCAAAGGCAGTTTGGAAAATTTTTAACGCCTCATTAAATTCCAGACGGCTTTTTATTGCATCCACGTTAAACCCTCGGCAAAAACACCAAATTGCATAGGACATCGCGTGAACATCCATCGGCTTTAAAAACTTTTCTTTAATACCGTATTCTAAAAGGGGTATCATATGGTCAATCCACCAAATTTTATTGCTTTCATTGACGATATCATTCATAAACATATAATCGCTGAAATCTTTTTTAATTTCATAAGTTTTTATAAACACGTCAGATGCGATATTCATTAAATATTTGTGGTAATTTTCTTTTTTATCAATAGGGCGCAAAATGCATTGGTGCATTTTTTGAACGATATTTTGGGAAACGCAAAGCAAGACCTCTTCGATATTTTTAAAGCGGTTATAAAAAACGCGATTTGTGATTTTCAATTTTTTCAAAACAGCTTGCACATTTATTTTTGATGCACCGCCCTCATAAACCATTTTTGTAACGGTTGCTATGATTTTTTTTGAAATATCATCCTGTAATTTAACGCCGTCTGAATATGGCATTTTTCATTTCCTTATGTGATTAAATTTTGCTTAAAATTTTCCAGCACACTGTATGCTTAAATTATAGGAGTTTTTAAAATAATTGTCAAATTTGCGGGTGAATACATTTTCGCGCCGCGCAGCAGATTTAAGATGATTTTTTATTTTTATCTGACGACGTGTACCAAGAAGTAAAACGAACGGAGTGAGTTTGCGGTACTCTAGGAAGATAAAAATAAAAAAGGGCTTAAATATGCAAGCGCGTTTCGCGCGTTTGTGCGCATAATGCGGTAAAATAACACGTAAAATATATTGACATTTGAGAAGAAAAGTTTTATTATTACTTATATAACTAAAAATAGTTATATTTGGGGGTAAATATGGAATTTAACGAAACAATAAAAAAACGCCGCTCTTGCTATGATTTGGGGATACTTACAAAGGGAAAACAAAAACTAGTTCCGCAAATTATAAAAGATTGTCTGCTTGCTGCGCCGACGCCTTTTAACAGCCAAAGCGCGCGCGTAATTTTGCTTGAAAATAAAAACCACAAAAAACTTTGGGATATTGTTTTAAGTGTTTTAAGCAAAAAAGTTCCGCCGGAAAACTTTACAACTGTTAAAGAGAAAATAGGCAATTTTGCAAAGGCAAGCGGAACAATTTTGTATTTTGAGGACCTTTTAGTAACTGAAAATTTACAAAAACAATATCCGGCTTATGCCGTCAATTTTCCGATATGGGCGGCGCAAGCAAACGGAATGTTGCAATTTTCAGTTTGGTGTGCTTTAGCAGGTGCTGATATCGGCGCGAACTTGCAACATTATAACCCGATAATTGACGCAGAAGTACGCGAAACTTTTAAAATTCCTGCCACTTGGCGACTTATTGCGCAAATGCCTTTTGGCGAAATTTTAAGCGCACCGCAAGACAAAACCTTTGAGCCGCTTGAAAAACGTTTTAAAATTTTAAGTTAAAAGGAATTATATCCCCCATCCGTCTCGCGCAAAAGACCGCGCGAGCCACCCTCCGCCCGCGTAGAATTTCCGCTTATTTCGCCCTAATTTTTGAAACAAAAATTGGGGAGATGTCGCAGCGCGACAGAGGGGTGCGAGTGAGGGCAATATAGGTTTACTTCCTTATTTCAAGTAATTTTCTAAAATTTCCGCCGCCATAGCCACTAGTTCCGCACAAGGGCGTTTCTTGTAATATTCCCCGGTGCGTTCCTCGGGTTTAAGAGGTAAATTATTTTTATCAAGCCCTAAGAGTTCGCGGCAAATTATGCTGCCGTTTTGCTTTTTAAACTCTGCGCAAATTTCTTGCACCGCCAAATAATGTTTTTGTTTGGCGGCATAATCTTTGGCGGTATTATAACCGCGTTTTAAACCCAGAGCCATACACATTCCGCTTACAGCACCGCAGACCTCACGTTGGGCACCAAGCCCGCCACCGAAAGATGATGCGATTTTAAGGGCAACATCTTCGCTGAAACCTTCGTCTTTTGCGAAAGCCAAGAATACGGCTTGCGCGCAGTTATAACCTTGCAGAAAATAATTTTTTGCTATTTCGCTTTTTGTCATAAATAAATTTTACAATTTATCTGCTAAATTTGGTATTATTTTCTAAGGTTACTCTTGCAAAATACTAAAGCAAGATAACTTAAAGATAGCGCGCGTGAATAGTTTCGCGCCGCGCAGTATAGGGGGTAATTATGTTTAGTACACTAATGTCAAAAACTTTTATAATCTTGACGGCATCATTAGCAATAGCGTGGCTTGCTTGCATGTTTGCGGCACGCTTGTTTAACAGGGCCTTGCAAATGCAAGATTATTCCAAAGTCAAAAAATATAATATTTGGGCTTTGTTAATCTTCATCGGTTCATTTCTATTAATGATGTTTATGCATAACGCTTTCCCGTTAAATATGCTTTTAATGGCACTTTTTACGGCATCAAGCGGCTTTAGTTTGGGTGTTTATTTCATTGCTTATAATGATACTGCACAAAAAGCACTGTCTTTAACGGTTTTAACTACTTTCCTGACGGGTTTAATTGCAATGTACAGCGGTCTTGATTTTGCGTGGATGGGCAAATTTTTATTTATCGCACTTATAATCTTGGTGATATATTCCTTGATTAGTATTTTTGTTCGTATGCGCGGGCGCAAAATTATGGCGGCATTCGGTGTTCTGATTTTTACCGGTTATTTGCTTTTTGATTTTAACCGCCTTGCCAAACTTAAAGCTGTGGCAGATGCAAATAATTGGGACACTGCCCTAAATTTCGCGATCAGTATTTACCTTGATATTATTAACCTATTTATCAGTTTAATGAATTTAATGTCGTCTAATAATTAATAGGTATGTTCTGCAACTGTCGTTTTTTACCGTCAAAGTCTTTTTGGTAAATTTTAGTTTTTCTTTTCCTAGAGTACCGAGAGTCACTTTGCTCCCGTTCTTCTTTGTACTCGTCGTCAAAGTAAAAACTAAAATTTCCTCAAAAATACTTGCCGGATATTGTACACGATTTGGCTTTATTTAATAAAATACTCACGGTTTTGCAAGTATTTTGCATTTAGAGTAGGCACTCCGTAGCGAGGTATACCGTGAGTGGGCGCCAGCCCCGTGTATCCGAGCGCAGGAGTAACGGACTATAAATGCAAAAGACACCGCAAATACCCCCTTGACAAATTTGAAAAAACCCTTATACTATAGGTATATCCGCGGAGGTCGTTTCGGGCGGGTGTTGTGTGAGGTGGCAGCGGTGCCCCTACATAGCGTTAAGCCCCCTTGAAGAAGTTGAGCCGGCGGATTAAAAGGAAATGTGTATAATGACGAAAGTCGATAACTAACTAACCCTCGCGGAAGCCGAGGGTTATTTTTATATGTGCTTCATCTTTTTTATATAATATATGTATGAAAAATCTAGAAATTTGGACCAAAAATTTTAATATAAATTTGATTGCTTCATTTATTACAATTTGTATTTTAATCATTATAGGTATTGTTATTTATACCGTAACACCTGAAAATTTAGATATAAATTTCATTCAAAACACTTTTGCCCTTCAACTGGACCTTTTCGTAAGTGAGAAGGCAGAACTTCTTACTTATATAATCAATACCTTACTTTTTATACCTCTTTTTTGTTTATCTTTTGTAATGGT
>JAZUPU010000027.1:0-2013 GCA_045605325.1 Elusimicrobiaceae bacterium | reverse complement strand
TCCATAGTAAGGACCTCCTTGTGCTTTAAATTACCTGCTGTCACAGGTAATTTAATTATAGCACAAGGAGTTTTGATGTCGTAGGCATAGGTGGAACCTTTTTATCAACACCCCGGCGTAGCCGGGGGTTTATTTTTACAACAAAAAACTACCGCTAATTAAATTAGTGGTAGTTTTTTTGTTACTGCTAAATATTTTATATTTCGCTTGGACCGACAGGTGCAGACGGTACTGTTTCGCCTTTTGCAAAAGGGCAAGCTTCTTTATCGCCTTTTTCCCCTTTGGCACAAGGGCATCCTTTTTTACCTTTCGGACCTTTATGCTCTTTTTGCCAAGCGTCTTTCATACCTTTATGATGTCTTGCACCGAAACCTTCCCCATCTTTAAAAGGCGGTTTAAATAACATTGGCTTTTCACCGGAAATAATTTTTTTAGTTATTTCGTCAACGTGTTTTGTTTTGGCTTCTTCGGTTTTCATTTTTTCAAGTTTTGCCTTCATTTCGGAAACACGTTTTTCAAGTTCGGCAGCCCGTTCTTCCATCTTTTTTAAATGTTTATCATAATTAGCGGCAACCTTTTCCTTGATTTCTTTTTCAATAGCCGGTTTTTTCTTGTCAGAGGCCTTATTATATTTCTCTACAAGTTTATCCATTTCTTCAATGGTTTTCTTAGCATCATTTTTAACGTTATCTTTTGCATTAACAAAAGATGCACCGCCCAATAATAATGCTAAGGAAAATACTGCAAGTGTCAACTTTTTCATAATATCTCCTATATTTCTTGTATGTAGTCAAACAAGTATGTCATTTCTTCTTCCAAATCGGTGAGGTTACTGTCCATTTGCTCAAAACTTACTGTGCTTGTTTGGACTTTAACCATTGGCTTTTTGTAAGCGAACTCAAAAGCCGTAAAGCCGATAGCAAGTGCAAAAGCGCACATCGCAAAGGCCGGATAAACCCATCTAAAACCTCGCATACCTTTAAGGAAACCGAATTTAAAACCATTTGTTTTGACTTCGGCTTTTGCAGTTTCAGGTACACGAAATTCCGGGGCAGTTTTTGGTGCCAAAGTAGCCGTTGTAAGAGCGCAAATATGCAAGATATTTTGGCACTCTTTGCAAGTTTTTAAATGCTCTAAAAATGCCGGCGTTTTTACGTCATCAAGTTCGCCGTAGGCATAGAGCAAAGCATTATTTTCTTGTTTACAAGGCATATTCTTCCCCCAAACTGTTTTGCAATTTTTTAATTGCTCTGTTTAAACGCGCAAGTGCTGTTCCAAGCGGACAATTTAAAACTTCGGCAATTTCTTTAAAACTTAGATATTGACGAAGTAAAATAATTTCTTTATCTTTCTCCGGCAATTCTTCAATTTTGGCAAGGATATTATCTAAAGATATTTTTGAGATTACATCCTTTTCCGTGTTTTCTTTAGATGGGAAAATGTCCGCGCTTTCGTCTTCCGGCAAACTTGCAAATTTACTGCCGGCGCGGAAATAATCCGTTATTTTGTTTCTTGCAACCGTAAAGAGCCACGCTTTGAAATTTCCTTCTTCGTGATAATCTTTAAGTTTTGTTAAGGACTTAATTAAAGTGTCTTGATAAATATCTTGCGCGGCTGCCTCATTTTTGACACTGTAAAATATAAAGGAATATAAACTCTCTTTATACTTTTCCACAATTAAGCCAAATGCCTCGGCATTTCCGTTCTTAACTTCTTTAATTATTTCTTGCTCGTTTATCTCTTTCATATCAGTAAAACGCAGAACCCCTAAATTTTATTGCATCCTCTTTTGAATTGTAGCAAATAATTAGCTTATATGTTCCATATATTTTGATTTCTCCGTCGTGGCTTCTAAATGCCTCTTGACAACGTTTTTTTTTTTTTTTCTAAAATATTAATATAGGGTGTTGAAAACGCCATATAAATTAATTTAGGAGGAAGGAAAATGAAAAAGAAAAGTAGTGCCAAAGGTTTTACATTAATAGAACTTTTGGTTGTAGTACTCATTATCGG
>JAZUPU010000026.1:0-9500 GCA_045605325.1 Elusimicrobiaceae bacterium | reverse complement strand
CCGTACGCGCACCTGGCTGGAAATCTGCGCCCACTGCTCTCTCTGCGCTGATTCCTGCTTCTTCTACAAGGCCAACAACCGCGACGTGGAGCAGACTCCTTCCTACAAGATCAACACCACTCTCGGTGAAATGGTCCGCCGCAACGGCAAGGTGGACACCGAATTCATGATCCGCGCCATGGACATCGCCTGGGGCAAGTGCACCTGCTGCAACCGCTGCGGCTCCTTCTAAATCACATGTTGAGTATTATCAAGGAAATATTCCTTTTATGACCGTTAAAGATATGACTTCTGAATATCTACAAGATACAGCATGGCATATTACTCAAGAAGCCGTAAAGAATAGTAGCACCAATATTGTTCCACCTAACACGTTAATCATCGCTACCCGTGTTGGATTAGGTAAAATTGTGCAAATGTCCAAAGCCGTAGCCATTAATCAGGATTTAAAGGGATTAATTTTAAAAAAGGACGTCGTAGATCAAACTTTTTTTAAATATATATTAAAATATAAAACGTCCGAGATTTTACGCCGAAGTCGTGGTACTACTGTTAAGGGAATAACTTTAGAAGATTTCAAAACAATCCCCTTTTCATTACCCACCCTTCCCAAGCAAAAAGCTATTGTAAAGAAAATAGAAACTGCTTTTGCATTCGCGGATAAAGCTCAAGAGGTCATTTCTGCATCACTAGACCAAGCAAAACAACTTAAACAAAGTATTTTAAAATTGGCTTTTGAGGGAAAGTTAGTTCCCCAAGATCCAAATGATAAACCAGTAGATTTAAGTAAAATTAAAAAGGATAAATAAAATGACACAAGCGACCTTAATAAATAAAGTTTGGAATTATGCCACTATCATGAAAGATGCCGGGCTTAGTTATACTGACTATGTCCGCCAGTTAACATATCTCCTGTTCCTAAAAATGGACCACGAGCGTGAAACATTGCTTAATGAGGGCTCTATTGTGCCTAAAAAATTACGTTGGAATACACTTTTAAATATAAATGGTGCTGAACTGGAACAGCATTACTCAAATGTTTTGGAAGCTTTGTCTAAAGAAAAAGGTATTATTGGCACTATTTTCCGCCGTGCTAAAAACGAAATTACAGATCCTGCCAAACTAAAACAGCTTATTGCTTTAATTGATAAAGAAACCTGGCTTGCATTAGACATGGATATAAAAGGTGCTATTTATGAAGGTCTTTTACAGAAAAACGCTACCGAAACAAAAGCCGGAGCAGGCCAATACTTCACGCCACGCCCCTTAATTCGCGCTATGGTGGAGGTAATGCGACCCACGCCGGAAATGACAATAGTTGACCCTGCTTGTGGAACGGGTGGCTTTTTGCTTGCTGCATATGATTATATGAAAAAGCAAACACGCGATAGCCGAACACTAAAAGAACTCCGCACAAATAAACTTTTTGGAAATGATATTACCCCTTTGGTTGTTAATTTATGTGCTATGAATTTATATTTGCATGGTATCGGTGACGGAAAATGCCCTATTGAAGAAAAAGATTCTTTGCTAGACCCAGGGACTAGACGTTATGATATGTGTTTAACGAATCCACCTTTTGGTAAAAAAAGTTCTACGACTATCATTGGCGAAGATGGCACATTAAAACGCGAAAAAGATAACTACGAACGACAAGATTTTATTGCGACAACATCTAATAAACAAATTAACTTTTTACAACACATTATGACCATTTTAAAGACGCCTGGCTATGCAGCTGTAGTTGTGCCGGATAACGTGTTATTTGAAGGCGGTGCAGGAGAAAAAGTGCGCAAACGCCTTTTGAATGAATTTAATTTGCATACTATTTTACGTTTGCCAACTGGTATATTTTATGCTCAAGGTGTGAAAGCTAATGTAATCTTCTTTGAAAAACATCCCCCCATAAAAAATGGACACAGAACAACAGATGTTTGGGTATATGATTTGCGCACTAACATGAATTTAACTTTAGTGGAAAATTCTTTATCTGATAAACACTTGGCTGATTTTGTAAAGTGCTACAAAGCTGAAGACCGTTCTAAACGCAAAGAGAGTGAGCGTTTTAAGAAATTTACTTATGATGAATTAATAAAACGTGATAAAACTAATTTAGATATTACATGGATTAAAGATGAAAGCTTGCAACAATTAGAAAACTTACCAAAACCAGAAGTATTGCTGACTAGTATAATTACTAATTTGCGAACAAGCTTAGTGGCATTTGAAAGTATTAAAAAGAAACTTAAATAAAGTGATATCGCTCTTTCTTACAATATCATAAACATTTTAGATATTAATGAGTAATTAAATAGATTTTATCATTGACTCTATCTAAAAAGGATTCTATACTCTCTTTATCGTCTTCTTTCCAAGTATAAATTTCTTGATGATTAACATCAAAGTGGATGTTTGTCTTATCATCTAATGTTTTCTGCTCACATATATAAATGACAGGCAGTCCTAAACCTTCGGCATAGCCTGCTTCCCAGTATGCACCTTGATTTCCATGGGTCAAATCACAAATTAAAAAACGGCTTTGCTTAATTGCTACACGTAATTTATTATCAATTAAACTTTCTTTAGACGCAATTTCAGGAAGGAGTTTTAAATCAAAACCTAATTTCTTTATTGATGGTGCTAGTATTTCTTTTATAAATTTTTGTTGTTTATTATCAAATTTCATAGCCATAAAAGCTTGAGAACTTTGCTTGTTTACTTTTTTAAGTTCTTCAGCTCTCTTCCAACCTGCCATAGTTAATGACCCTCTCCAAGAAGCTTGGCTTTGAGGTCGAGTATTAACAATTAACTTATTATCAATTAACTCTAAAAAAAGTGCTACCAAATTATTTCTATCTACAGCTCCTATAAGTGCTTGTATTTGCTTTCCTTTTAAAGAGTTATATTCTATCTCAATATCTTTACCCATTTGTTTAATATTATCAGCAATATACGAAATTAAATTATCAGCCTGTTGTGCTGGAGTAGGTAATTCAGTATTATCTAATACCCATTTAAAATCTACAGGTTGAACACCTGTGTTTGGTTTTCTCTCATAATATAAATAATTTTTAGCAATATAATGTGCCAATTTGGACCATGCTAATATCTGTTGTTCTTCATTGTAATTTCTTCTTAACAATTCGTTATTACATCCTTGAACATCCAAAGAAAACATCCCTAGGCATCTAAAGATAATTGGCCCACAAAAATTTCTATTTTGATGTCTCTCTCCACAAAAAGGACATTGAAAATCTATATTTTCTAATTCTCTATATAAACCTGCCATATATTTTACTCCTACTAATATGCCTTTATTGTATCATTTTTGGGTGTGTAATATCGGCTATTTTTTCTTGCTTTTCCCTATACAAAAATTACTTGATAGTACTGCGAAGAAGAGTTAATATGTTCGTTATATTTACTAGGAATACATTTCTGTTGCTCAGGGAGGGAGACCAAAACCACGTATATTAAAACCCTTCAGGGAATTTGTCGGACATTTCTTCACAGTAAGGGTCAATGTAAATAATTTTAAACGATATTTTATCTTTACCCGACATATAACAAACTAAGTATCTATCAACTAAATGACTGGGAATTGGAGAATGACAACACCCATATCTATGGGTTGCAATAAGAGTCTTTTTTGCTTCATGTAATTTCTTTATATAAAATTTATTTTGGGATATCCGGCAAGTATGTATTGGGTTGTCTAACGAAAAACCAAACCCAGTATCCGTATCTTCATATTGAATATTTTCATTCCAAATTAATCTACCCATATGCTGTTCCATAATTTGACTACATATCTCATCTTCAAACAATTCATTGAATTCTTTTTTAGCCCCCATAGTTAAAATAAAACACAAACTATATATTTTCTCTTCAAACTCTTCTTTCGTCATTATTATATCCCTCTTGTTATAAAAATTTACTTTGCTTTTTTACCTTTATGCAAATTATCATATATTTCTACGCTTTCTTTAATTGCACCAATAGACATTAGATAAGCACTTGTAAAACTTACAGCGAAATCAATGCCTATATTTGACAAACTTAGAAACTTTACCATATGCTCATCAATTTCTTGCGGTGTCATTGTAGTTTCGTGTACAAACTGCTTACCTTCTTCACTTCTTATCCATGTTATATAATCAATGGAATTTTGATAAGTATCATCTTTACCAGATATCATTTTTATACTAGACATTTTGGCAGTATATATTTTAAAATCATCATATTCTAAGACAAGTTTTGCTAAAATGCTCCCTTTATTTGCAGCATCAGTCCAATATTTATACGCGGTAAGATTATTTTCTTCTACACCATGCCCCATAAAATTCATCACACCAAGCATAAATAAAGCATCGGGATATCCTAATTTACTTAATTTAGTAAAGTAATTAAAACTTTGATTGTAATCTCCATCCACAACAATCCCTGCATAGTATAAAAGTCCTAAAATGTAGGTAGGAAATTCGACATTTTCAGTATCTAATTCTTTTAAATATTTTATTCCGTCATTAACTTGTTTCTGATCCTCTTGACCGACTAAGTAAATAGATAAATCAGTTTTAGTATCAATAATTATTTGATTTATCGCTTCTGATAAATCTTTATCTATAGATTTTAACTGCGTTTGTATTTTATTAAGTTTATCACCATTAAAAATTTCTCTGCAAATTTTGGCACCTTCCTTCTTAGTTTCTTCATTATCGGAACGAAGTAACCCGGCCCCTTTTGCGAATTTAACTAGTATATTCCTTTTCAATATTTCTTCTAATCTTTGTTCTAAATCTTTATCTATTTCCTTTTCTCCCTGCAAAGACACCAATAGGAATTCTGAAACACCTGTTTTATCTTTAGGTATAACTTCCCCACAAATTCTTTCTGCTTCCTTAATATTATGTTCTGCAACTTGCAGAAAACATTCCTTTATTTGCTGATTTATATCTTTACCACAACCACAAATTAAGCATAAAAGTACTACTAAACAAAATATTTTTTTCATAAAATACCTCTAAATATAACTGTATTCCAAAAATTTATAAAAGGCACCTGGGTTTATAGGTCAATAGTACCCAAGAAATAAATACTCGGTTTTACCATTGTGCATTATAAGGTTACACTACTTATGGGCTTCCTTTTTAGTCGTCATCGCAATTTCGGGCGGACATCCAATTATGACCCATAAAAGTATTTTTTGCCTTTACTGATCAATCTCTTAACTAATCTAAGTTTCCTTATACAACATTAGCCCTATAATAGAGATCATTTACAAATAATTCTAATTTCCACTTAATGTATGCCTAAGAATTATTACACTTTCTTTTTTAGGCAAAGATAATAAACTTTCAAAGAAATGTATTTGCGTTTGACATCTTTCAAAATCTGATAAATATCTTCCGCCATCGGTAAAATATGCCTGCAAATTCTCTATATCATATCCCTTTTTTGCATAATTTTTA
Source organism: Elusimicrobiaceae bacterium (assembly GCA_045605325.1). Classification (GTDB taxonomy): domain Bacteria; phylum Elusimicrobiota; class Elusimicrobia; order Elusimicrobiales; family Elusimicrobiaceae; genus Proelusimicrobium. The sequence goes on along the minus strand of JAZUPU010000026.1, from coordinate 4,029 downwards.
ATTACCTTTGTCATAATTCTCTCCATTTCTTTATCTGAAACAGGCTTAAAAGTATATGGTCTTTCTCTTGCTGCTACTACAAGATTATATTTAGCTTCAGCTGTTTCTTTCGCATCTTCCGTGGAAGGAATAGTAGCTTTACAACCGTTTTTCTTCATATGGTCATATTCCACATAAAAAGAATGAAAGAATTCTTCATCAGGTGCTTTAATCAGGTAGTGAAAAAGTATATCATTAAAAATCGGCATTTCATCAAGTAGACCATCCAAATTGACTGTTTCTATATCAACTGTTTTATTACCGAACTTTTGTTTTAATACTTTACTGAGTTCTTGTTCTATCTCAGGGTGTAAACTAATCACTAAATTGTAGAACTTGTTTTGATTTTTTACCCTATCTACACCCTTTGAAACATCCACTTCCGAGATATATACTGTATTATTCGGTTTTGAAGGAAGATGGAATTCCTTTTCCAAATATTGGCAACCCTTGATAAAGGTTATAATTAAAATAATTATAATAAAAGTTTCTTTTTTCATACTTTAATCCACTTTATCAAGTTTTTGTAAATGAGGTGGAATACCATATTGATTTTTACCCTCAGTCCCGGGAACAAAAAGCAAGCAAAGACCTAATATTAAATTGATAAAAGGTATTAATCCTATAAGCACTAACCAACCGGACATATCCATATCGTGTAATCTTTTAACTTGTGTAGGTATCATAAGTAATGCAATTATAAGCGAAAACAAGCCCATCACTCCACCTGCATCAGCGGCAGCCGCTATTGCACCTAGAAACATCATGGTTAATACACACAATGTTGCCATAAAAAGATACTGCCTTCTATTTACTCTACCTTCCGAACTTAACAAACTAATAAATGCTATTGTATACATAATTTCTCCTTTAATTTATTTCTTATTATTTTGGTTTTTATATTCTTCTTCAATCTCTTTGTCTAACTGTTTTATTGCCTTAAAAGCGGTTGCAACAGTTCTAGGCATAAGGATACAAAGAGCTATGATAAACATAATTATTAATGTCATAATATTACCTCCTTTAAATAACCTTTCTACTATATAGGGGAACCTGGCATTTTTTTACAGTTCCCCTATACAATTTAGTAAGCAAACCCTGCGCCAGATAAATAACCGATACTTGTAAAGAATTCATCTACATCTTTGTCCAAAATAATATCATCTTTATGAATTTCGTGCTTCAAATATAAGCCATTTATGTTTTTTACCCTGCTTAATGCTACATATGCTTGTCCGACACTAAAAGCACCATTAGCTCCAAAATCTACATAAGTAGTATCAAAAGTCATGCCTTGTGCTTTATGTATTGTTGTTGCCCAAGCTAATTGCAGAGGGAATTGTTCAAAGAAACGGCTTTCGTCTTCTACTTGCTGGCCAAAATTATTAAGTTTCATTTTATGCCAAATACTTCTGGGCAAGGTAATAGTTTTGGCACCTGTATCTATTACTATTGCCTGTATTGCTTGATTTTCCCCTTGGACAAAACTCTTAATATAGCCAATAGTTCCGTTTATATATCTTTTATGTTGGGACTCATCATTTTTAGTAATCATCACCTTAGCCCCAATTTTTAATTTTAAACAATGTTCAGCAGGGCAATTCTTTTCTTGCCAATCATTAGGATTAACATTGCTGTGATAAGCATATATTTGAACTTCTTCACCGGGAAGTTTATTTAATTCTTCCTCATTAATTATTTGAGCATCTATTCTCTTAGCACAAAGACAAACGGCCTCTTTCGGTCTTGATTTTGATACCCTTTCATTAAAGAAAGATAATGCTTCTTTAAGAACTGCTTCTGTTCTATCCTGCAAAGCAGCCAAATGTTTAACGAAAGTAGCACTTTTTTGCCTAAAAACTTTAGTAAATATGATATGTTTAAATTGTAATTGATTGAAACAATGCGCTCCAAAAACATAAGGTGTAGTGTAATTTGCTGCAAATATAGCATCCTGTTTTAGTTCGGAATTAATATTAACTACCGGTGGTAATTGATACAAATCGCCTACGACAATAATTTGTTTACCTCCAAAAGGTTGGTTAGTTCTTAATACTTCTTTTAATCTCTCATTTACCCTATCAAAAATATCTGAACGAACCATAGAAATTTCGTCAAAGATAAAGATGTCAATCTCACGCCATTTTTGTGCCAAGTCCTTTTTTACTTTGAAGAACATTTTTTCATATATATCATTTGGGTTTATTCTAAAAAATGAGTGTATTGTTTGCCCTTTAATATTCACTGCAGCAATTGCCGTCGGGGAGACAATAGCAACATTTTTCCCTTTCTCAGAAAGCATTTGTTTAATAATTCTTATAAATGTGGACTTACCTGTACCGGATTTTCCATGAATAAAAACATTTCTACCTGCTTTAATATATTTTTGTGCTTCTTTGAATTCTTTTGTAATTTCTAACTCATTGATAATCATAAAATATCTCCTTAAAATTTACTTCCTACATTATTATTTAATACCTGGCATTTTTTGACAAATTACTATACAATTTAGTCAGAAAATACCTGTGCCAAAACAGCAATTACTAAAATTATTACAGTAATGGGGAATAATAAAATAGCTATTCTTAATCTTAACCAAGTAAGAAAAACTACTACTGATATTAATAAAATTGAGGCTATTATCTTTTGAAATACGTTCATATTTTTCTCCTTTATGCGAACAAAGGTGTGGCTGATTTTAAGAAACTGCGCGTACATTGAACTTCTGCACCATAGTTTCGGCACCTATTTATAAGGTCCCCATCTTGGGTGATTAGCAGAACATCATTGTTGTAGTTATCTATATGTTCATTGACGGAATTGACAATAAGGTCATCTGCTTTCTTGCGTTTGGAAAAGAAAACTTGAACATTTTTAGGTTTGTAAACATATCGTTTTAAGCCATCAAAATATATTTCTATGGTTTTGCTTTCGTCTATGTTTAATTTTTCCAAGTAAGCCAATAATTTATCGGACAAGCGTGCTTCTAAGGCAAAATCAGGATGTTCTTGGACGGTGTACATCCCTCTTATTACATTACTACCATCTATAATAACTGTTTGCATAAAAAACTCCTTTCAGTGAATTTAAACCTTTCACTAAAAGGAGTTCCTGGCATTTTTTGACAAATTACGACTGAAATATTGGGTGATTAGCTATATCATTACGATATATAAAAGAATAGTAAGAATCAAGTAATACTCCATTATATAAAAATTTATGTCCGGGTATGGAGCATATAGCACGATAATAATATAATCGTTTATTCCATGGAGTTAATTGAATTGCTTTAGAGAAACTTTCGAATGCCTCTTTATAATTCTTATTGGCATAATAACAAATACCCATATCATGCCATATATTGTTTGTATTTAACCCTAAATTATCTTTTAGATTCATCAAACAATCTGATTTATTAAAAAATTTTTGAGATACTTTTTCAAGGCCTTTATTTACATTGTTTTGTAAAAGATTTATGTCAATATCATTAATAATTTTTTGATATAAAATCAGAGCTTCAGTGTATTGTCCTATCTGAAACAGCATAGTTGCTCTTTCAAATATATAACTATTTTCTTTAAATAAATTTTCTCGTTCATAATATGCTAATAATAAATATAGTGCATTAATATGGTCAGATTGTTTCTTAGAATATATGCCACTTTGAGGGTAAATATATATATTAGTTACAAAGTCGTCTTTCAGTCCCCTGTTAATTAAGATATCTTTAAAATAAGACAATATTTTATCATATGTTTTTTGAGCCCAATTTGTTTTACCTTGTATTTCATAAACTTTTGCTTTTATTGTCATTATCGGAATCCAATATGAGCTGGTATTAACATTATATTTCTTCTCAAAATATTCTGCTAATTCAAGAGTTTTATCATAATTATTGTTAAGATAGTAAAGTTTATTTTTTTGATATAAAATGAAATCTTTAGGTAATAATTTGTCTGCTTTTTCTATTTCATCATAAGCATTTAATAC
>JAZUPU010000025.1:0-8249 GCA_045605325.1 Elusimicrobiaceae bacterium | reverse complement strand
ATAATGAGAAGAAGTTGAATGCTAAGTACGCTTATGTTGTGGAAGCGGATAGAAAATATGCTTATAAAAATAATATGGATTTTTTAAAAAGAAATTCTGGAAAAATAGCATTATTTGCAATTATTGTTTTTTTTACTCTTCCTTTCATTTACGGTAATGAGGAAGAAGAAGATTTTTCCCCGTTTGCCGTAAAATCGGGAATGTCTTATCAAGCAAATCCTATTTCCAAATTGGCGAATAGGATTGCTTCTTTTTATGGGTTTTCAAGGCCGGCAAATGAAATAGTTGCTTCAAACGGTGTTATGGATCCTGTAAAAAATAAAGTGTCAGATCATCTTGTGTTTAATAAAGAAGATATTTCAAATCCTAAAGTGGCATCAGCTAAAAACCGCGAATATAATGCTAAAAACAAATCAAAACACAATCCTGCCAAAGAAGAATTTTTAGCGGCTTCCGCAAAAAGATTTAAAAATTTTGATGTAGATTTTGAAAATGCGGCATCCTCAAATAAAGGTGGATATGCAAATGCTTCATCAAGTTCTTACAGTAACTTTTCCGGCGTAAGTTCTGCAAGGGCTAACAGCCCAATTAAAGGCAAAGTCAAAATTAACGGTCAAGAATATACTGTTATAGAAGATGCAAAAGGGGAAAGATATGTCGTTACCCCGAAGGGGCATATACCTTATAAAGAAGTTGTTCGCCATAGTTTTACTGAAAAGGAATTTTTAGCTACCAAAAAGCGTTTAGGTAATGTAAGTGATATGAAAGTTTTGCAAGAATTACAACGTGAACGAGCACAAAAAGAAAATGCTAGTGCCGGTTCTGTAAATTATACTGACAATGGAAAAGGATATAGGAGTGGCACATTATCTTCAATGGGTGGGCATTCTTATGCAACAGTTTCCACCGGCGATAAAGGTTTTGATGATAATATTTTAAGTGACGCTTACGCTGATTTAAGCGGTATCAATTTAAAAGATGATATACCATTATCATCATCCGGCGGCAGTTATTCCGGTGGCAGTTCTTATGGCGCTTGGCGTGATTCGTTTAGCGGCGGAAGTGGCTCAAATGCAAATGCAGATCAGGGTAATTCCGGGGTTGCAGGAAAATCTGCCCAAGGCGGTGATATTTTTACGCCTTCCGGTCTTGCTAGAGAAGCAAAAGCCCAAGCCCAAAATGATATTTTAAAAACAAAAGAAGAAAATGCTAAAAAAGAAAATAATGAACATCAGGAAGATCAAAATATTCAGGATCAAAATTCAAATTGGGATGCCGTGCAAAAAGTAATTAAACAAGAAGATAACTCATATGTTAGAGAAGAAGAAACAGAAATTACAGAGGGCAATCAAGCTGCTTTCGCGTTAGCTATAGACCAAAGTTATAAAGGAGAGTGGAATGGTGTACTAGCAACAGTAAATGGTAAAGATGGTATTGTTTTGCCTATACAAGTCCTAAATGGCGAGTTAACTTATAAAGAAGATTTGACGGAAGAAGATCAAAAGAAAGTAGATGGAATTAAAGAAAGTATCAGTAATATAACCGGAAATATGTTTAAATTATTTCCAACAATAGAAGAATCTTCAGAAATAGAAATATATATTAACAAATCAAATAGTGATCAATTTTCAATCGGTTTAATAGAAAATATTATAGAAAAAGGGGGGCTTCCTATTAGATTATTAGAATCATTACCTGAAGGGGACGACCATAATATATTAGAATTACCCGGGATTAGGTTTACGGAGCGTTCTTTTAAAACATTTGATTCGGCTCTTGAGCAATTAGCCGAGCGATTAAATAAACAAAATGAAGAACAAAATCAAGAGGGAAATTTACCTGCTTGATTAAGGAGAGAAAATGAAAATTAAACATATCTTATCTATATTGTTGTTTGTACTTTTACCAATTGCCGGTATGGCAACGGATGAAAAAGATGCTGAAAAGTTATGTGATAATTACATATTTAATGATATCTATGCTACTTATTACAATAGCCCCCATAATGCCCGTATTTTTAACTATGTTCTTGGAACTAAAGAAAAAAGAGGTATATATAAAAATGAAATTGTAAAAATGTGCAAAGAAGAAGGGGAACCTTGTGATCGTTCTTACTATGGAGGAGTGCAAGTTTTTGGTGAAGAATCACCACACCTTAATATATTAGCATTTGCTATCTACCTAAATAATATGGAAGTATTTGATACAGTTGTTAAAGAAAATCCGAATATGAGATATTTAATAGACAGTGCTTTTTATATGAAGCAAATCCCCCTTTCTAATCAAGAATTTATGACGCCTGCTTCTATCTTAATAGAAAATGGCATGATTGGTACACTGAAAGATTTAACGACAAAATACAAAGAGGTAAATTTACGTAAAATGTCGGGAAGAATCCATTATAATCCGAGAAGACCAAAACCTATGGATAATTTGTTAAGAGCGAAAACCGCAGTAGAAAAATGGAAAAATGAGGGAAATGAGGAAAGATTATCTTGTTCCAAGAAAGTACTGGAGTTTGTACAAAATTGGTATGATGAACATAATGATAAGAAAACTATAGAAGAAGCGACAAAATATAATGTAGTATTACTTGATATTGCCGAAAGAAATAAAATAGTAGACATTACCCCCTTTGAATTTACACCTTCTTTGGATATTTTCAAAATCCAAAAAATAGAAGATAATTTCGCACAAAATATTGACAGTAAAATAGATGTTATAATTGAAAAAATTATGCGCGATTTTGATTTATCTGCCTTTGGTAATCAAGCATAATAAAATTGTAATTTTAAGTTAGAAATTCCCTCACCGCCGGTGGGGGAGTTTCCTTTATATTCAAAAAATTATATAATGTATATATAGACGTAAACTACCCACGCTTTTAAAGCGTTATTTTTTTGGAATAAAATTATGAATACAAGACAAGATGTAAGAAATGTGGCTATTATCGCCCACGTAGACCACGGTAAGACCACTATTGTGGATTCACTTTTAAAATTAGCCGGGCAATTTAAAGTAAAACAAGACGAAGCACAGGAAACTGTCCTTGACTCTAACCCTCTTGAACGCGAGCGCGGTATAACAATTTTATCAAAATGTACTGCCGTAAATTATAAAGGTTATACGGTTAATATCGTTGATACCCCGGGCCACGCGGACTTTGGCAGTGAGGTGGAACGTGTTTTAAAAATGGTAGACGGTGCATTACTTTTAGTTGATGCCGTTGAGGGTCCTATGCCGCAAACCCGCTTTGTGTTAAGGAAAGCCCTTGCACTTGGTCTAAAGCCGATAGTCGTAATAAACAAAATGGACCGCGACCATATAAGACCGTCCGAAGTTGTGGATGAGGTCTTTGAGCTTTTTATGGAACTCGGTGCAAATGATGCACAACTTGATTTTCCAATTATTTATGCTTCCGGCCGCGGCGGTTGGGCGTCAAATGAAATTGATAAACAAGGCACAGATATCGCGCCTATTTTTGAAGCGATTTTGAAATATGTTCCTGCCCCTGTTGCAGACGAAACAAAACCCTTGCAAATGCAAGTTACAATGCTTGATTATAATAACTTTTTAGGTGCAGTCGGTATCGGTCGCATTTTAAACGGTGATATCAAACAAGGTCAAACGGTAGCAATGCTTAAGCAAAACGGTAAAAGGGTTTTAAGTAAAGCAGCCAAAATTGAACGTTTTATCGGGCTTGGCAAGCAGGAAGTGCCAAGTGCAAAAGCCGGCGATATCGTTGCAATCAGCGGTCTTGAAGGTGTTGAAGTCGGCGATACTTTATGTATGGTCGGTGCGGAAGAACCCCTGCCGCCGCTTGTTATTGATGAACCGACAATTTCAATGGATTTTTTCGTTAACGATTCACCTTTTGCCGGTCGTGAAGGTAAGTTTTTAACAAGCCGCCATTTAAAAGCGCGTCTTGAAAAAGAGGCCCAAACAAATGTCGGTATGAAACTAGAACAACTTGAAGGTGAAGGTCGCTTTAAAGTTTACGGCCGCGGTGAATTGCATTTAACAATTTTAATTGAAAATATGCGTCGCGAGGGCTTTGAACTTGCCGTATCAAGCCCGGAGGTCTTATATAAAGAAGAAAACGGTAAAATTTTAGAGCCGATGGAATATCTTATTTTAGATATTTCCTCTGATGTTCAAGGTGCTGTTTTTGAACTTGTCGGTAAACGCGGTGCCAAACTTGAAAATATGGTAAGCGAAGGTGAAAACCGCTTGCGTCTTGAATATGTTATTCCTTCGCGCGCTTTAATCGGTTTCAAAAATGAATTTTTAACTTCAACGCGCGGGCTTGGTATTATGCACCACAGTTTTTACGGTTATTACCCAAAAGTTGATGTTCCGCCACTTCGCTCAAACGGTGTTTTAATTGCCAAAGAGCCGGGGGTTACAACCTCTTATGCTCTGAACGCTTTGCAAGACGGCGGCCAAATGTTTTTAGGTCCGGGGGTACAGGTTTATGAGGGTATGATTATAGGTCAAAATTCACGCGATAATGACCTCGTTGTAAACCCTTGCAAAGCAAAGCGTATGTCAAATATGCGCAGTAAAGCGGCTGATGATGCCTTGGTTTTAGTACCTCCGCGTATCATGAGTTTGGAACAAGCAATTGAATATATTGCACCTGACGAACTTGTTGAAATTACACCTACATCCGTGCGTCTTAGAAAGAAAATTTTAAATATCCACGAGCGCCGCAAAGCATCCCGCAAAGAAGAAGCCGCGGAAGAATAACCGTGCTTTAGGGCAAAGCGTATGATAGATATTTCAGATTTAAGTTATCACATAGGTCTTCGCCCGATTTTTGAAGATGCCTCTTGTTTTATTGCCGACGGTACCAAAACAGGTCTTGTCGGTTTAAACGGTTGCGGTAAGACAACTTTATTTCGTCTTATTCTTGGGCAAATTTACCCTGACGGCGGTAAAATTACTATTAGTTCCGGCACGCAAATTTCCACAGTTGAACAAGAAATTAAAGATACTAATTTAACACCGCTTGAATATGTTTTGCAGGCAGATAAGCGTTTAAAAGTTTTGTATGATAAACTTGCCACCGCTAAATCAGGCGAAGAAATTGCCGAAATTTACGATAAATTAAATAATCTCGGTGCAAACAGTGCAAGTGCACGTGCAAGTGCTATTTTGGGTGGTCTTGGCTTCTTAGATGAGGAACTTAAAAAACCTTTAAAAGAACTTTCCGGCGGTTGGCGTGTGCGCGCAAGTTTGGCGGCTGCCTTATTTGCACCTTCTGATATTTTGCTTCTTGACGAACCAACAAATCACCTAGATTTAGAAACATCAATTTGGCTTGAAAGTTTTCTGGAAAAAACCGATAAAACACTTTTTTTAATCAGCCACGATAGAAATTTACTTAATAAAATTTGCGAAAAAATTATTTTGGTTGACGAGTGTAAACTAAAAACCTATACCGGCAATTATGATACTTATGAACGCACCCGCCATAATCAAACCGAGCAAATAATAAAAGACGCCAAACGCTATGAAGAAACACGCAAACATTTGCAAAGTTTCGTTGATAGATTCCGTTATAAAGCCACTAAAGCAAAGCAGGCACAAAGCCGCTTAAAAATGCTTGAACGTATGGGGGACGCACCAAAAATTCCGATAGAAAAAAGCGTTCGTTTTTCCTTTCCCGAGCCGGATTTGCTTGATGCTTATTTGTATACTTTGGAAGATGTTTCTTGCGGATATAATGATACACCCGTTTTAAAAAATATCAATTTAACTATCGGTGCAGAAGACAAAATTGCTTTACTCGGTGCAAACGGTAACGGTAAAAGTACTCTTGCAAAATTGCTTGCCGGGTTGTTACCTACAATGTCCGGTAAATTAACTTATGCACGCAAAATAAAAGTTGGTTATTTTGCACAACATCAGACGGAGGTCTTTGACCTAGATAAAACACCTTATGAAGTCGCAAAAGAAAAAATGCCTGAAGCAAAAGAGGCAGAAGTTTACACACATCTTGCCTGTTTTGGCTTGCAAAAAAATAAAGCTGATACGAAAATAGGCAGTTTGTCAGGGGGGGAAAAGAGCCGTCTTTTACTTTCAATAATAACAATTGCACGCCCGAATATTTTGATTTTAGACGAACCGACAAACCATTTAGACATAACTTCCCGCCGTGCTTTAAGCGAAGCGTTAAATAATTACAGCGGCGCGGTAATTTTAGTTACGCACGATTTTAATTTGCTTGAAGAAGTTACAGACCGCCTTTTGCTCGTCGCAAACGGAACAGTTCAAAATTATGAATGGGATTTGGAAGATTATAAAAACTTTGTTTTACACGGCGGCGGTGCGAGTTCCGCGCAAAATAAAGCAGACATTAAAAAGGAACGCCGCAGAACTGCGGCTGAACTCCGTGCCCAAGCAGCACCCATCAAAAAACAAATCAAAGAAATTGAAAAGAAACTTGATAAATTAACCATTCAAAAACAAAATATTGAAACGCGTTTAACAACACAATTTAATGCCGATTTAAGCATAGAACTTGCCTTTATAAATAAAGAAATTACCGACTTAGAAAGCAAATGGCTTGAATTTACCACAGAATTAGAAAATTTAAAATAATTTATTTTTTATATTCAAACAATATAAAATCGCCAAACTGTTTATGATTGGTTTTTTTGATAAAATCTTTTAAACCCTCTATATAAAAAACCTTCATTTGAAATAATCTTTCCATATCTAAAACTATTGGGGTATGTGTCTTTTCAAGATAATCAAATAACATATCATAATCTGATTTAAAGAAAATATCAATTGGTGCCGGTAGTGGAAAATTATCTTTTTTGTTTAAAGCTTTATAATAATAAGATGAATCTACAATAAACAATAACGGGTTCTTATTTTGCACAAGTTCAGCCAGATCTTTGACTTTACTTTGCATATGCCAATCTCGCTGTAAATAATGTGTTTTAGGACGATTTAAAATAAATACATTATTTACTAGTAATACTGCCCCAACCCCGATTATCTGAAAAGTAACAAAATACAAAATCAAAAACAAGTTACGGATATTTTCCGTATTTTTATCGGTAAGGTAAGATATTTTTTGATATATTTTTTTTATCAGAATCGGTAAAATCAAAAATGCCGGGAATATAACCATAATTAAATTACTCAAAAAACTTCGCCCTTGATAATATGCATAAATGCCAAGCCCAAATATTGATAGGAAAATAAGCAAAGGTAAATCTTTATCTTCATTTTTTTGTTTCTTTAAAACCGGTTGTAATGATAAAATTAAAGCTATAATATAAATTATCAAGGGTAAAAACCAAGGGTGCAGTGGTGTAATTTTTTCCATCATAAACCCATTTTTATAGAATAGATGTTGGGGGAAAAACATATCTTTCAAGTTCACCGCTTGACCACTTAAAATATAAGGTATAAATTTAAAAATCATAAGTGCAGTGCAAAAAGAAACTGTACCGTAAATTAAATATTTTAGCAAATGAATATAAAGTTTTTTGTCTTTTACGGTATATGTGTTAAATTCCATATAACAAAGAAAACATGTCCAAGCAATTAAGTTTATAAGCCCTGTTTCAAAGTTCCAAACCAAAGCTAAAACAGATATACAAAACCCTAAAAATATTAAATAATTTTTTTGCTTTTGCGTATATAAAGTAGCTATAAAGAGCAGTATTGTAAATGCAATAATTCTAAGCGGTGCGAATTGTAAGTAATAAGTATAATTCCCACCTGTTAAATAAACAAAAACTATACTAAGCAAGAGTGCAAAAAGTTTGTTTTGTGTAATTTTATATATATAAAATATTCCTAAAGCCCAGGAAACAACAAATATTAAAGCGGTTAAAAAAGTTATTTTAAAAGTATTTAGCATACCGATTATATTGGCAAATAAGGCATAGAAATAAGGGTAATAACCGTAAATATTCCTAAAATCAATTCCGGGTAATAATCCTTGTTCGGTTTTGTAAATGGGGTAAGAGAAGGCCTCAAAGTGATATGCCTCTATATAAGATTGTGCCATAATATCTGTCGGGTAAAAAAACAGAATTTTAAGAATATAAATTACTAAAAATATTAAAGATATAGTTAAAAATGTTTTAGTAATAAATATAGATTTATCTTTTAGAAAATAAAATATAATTGAAATAATTAAAGGTAATAAAAATACAATGAAATTATTAAAAGCTATATCAAAATAAAAATGTAAAGCTGATGGTATTGCTATAAATAAAAAC
>JAZUPU010000024.1:0-54815 GCA_045605325.1 Elusimicrobiaceae bacterium | reverse complement strand
AGAAAGCGTATTACCGTTTTACGATGGATTAGAGCAGATACGCAAGAAATAGAGCGGTTGCGGCTGCATTTGCAGAGGACTAGTAATCTAGGGCTATGCCCGCATATGAAAAACCCCCGGCTTCGCCGGGGGATATTTATTGTAAAAAGTAACCCCTCGGCTTCGCCGATGGATATTTATTTTTACGACGATAAAATTTTGCTTGACTATTTTTTTTTTTTTTCTAAAATATATATGTAGCGAAATTAAAAATGTCGTAAAACTAAGATATGGAGAAATAAATTATGAATAAAAAAGGTTTTACATTGTTGGAATTGTTGATAGTTGTTATTATTATCGGTATACTTGCCGCAATTGCATTGCCACAGTATGAAAAGACGGTTACAAAGAGTAAATCCGCACAAATGTCTGAAGCCGTTTCAAGTATCGCAAAAGCAGCACAAACATTTTATATGCTACATGGCTCTTGGCAGGACTCTTTTGAAGAATTAGATATTGATTATGCTTACCCTAAAAACAGTACCAGTGTTTGCTTATCTGGGCTTTATGGAGAGTCTTTTCAAAAGGACAACCTGGAGTTTGTAATACATAAAAACTCTTCAGATACTAATCCTTATAATCATATATCTGTTCGTTTTGCAAACGGGCCATACAAATGTACGGGGTTTGCTTTTTTGCTTAATTATCAAAACAATCCTGATTTAGAGAACAGGTTATTATGTTATGAAAGATTAGGCAACACCAGAGGTTCAAAAAATCAAAAAGGGGACTTTTGTACAAAAATTATGGGTTACACTTCTTCCTATACGACGGTAGCCAACTCCGTATATTTTTGGTAAAAACAACCCCTATGTCATTTTTAACACAAGGGCTGTAATCAAAGAAAATAAAATATTATTTAGTTTCTTCTTTTGTTTCTTGCGGTTTTAAGGTAGGGAATAAAATTATTTCCCTGATAGAGTCCTGCGCGGTAAGCATCATGCAAATTCTGTCAATACCTATGCCCATACCGCCTGTCGGTGGCATACCGGATTCCATCGCGATAATATAGTCCATATCAACAATGTCGGCATCTTCGTTTTTGCTGTCTTTTGCCTTTTCCGCAGCTTGGTCTTTAAGACGTTGATATTGATCGGCAGGATCGTTAATCTCAGAATAAGCATTTGCAATTTCTTGGCCACCGGCAACAAAGGCCTCAAAGCGTTCAACAATGGCAGGGTCGCCCGGTTTATTTTTGGAAAACGGGCTAACTGCAGTCGGGTAATCCATAACAAAAACAGGATCGGAATATTTTGAAACAATCTTTTCATCAAATACTGCGTCAAAGATTTTATTTGCCGCTTCGCTTTCGTCAAACTTAACACCGGCTTTTTTGGCAAGTGCAACAAGTTCCGGTTTCTTGAAATGGCGACCGTCCAAAATATTATGTATATCTTCGCCGAAAGTTTCCTTCCAGACCTCCGGTAAATAAACGCGTTTGAAAGGCGGCACCAAATTAACTTCATGCCCGCGGTAATTAACTTTTGTTACACCGATTGCTTTTGCGGCATTGCCGATAAGTTCATCAAACAAGTCCGCCATCGTATTAACATTACCGTATGCCTGATAAAGTTCCATCATTGTAAATTCGGGGTTGTGTGTTGTATCAATACCTTCGTTGCGGAACATTTTGCCGATTTCGTAAATCTTATCAAGCCCGCCGATAACAAGGCGTTTGTGGTAAAGTTCCAAAGCAATACGCATATACAAAGGAATTTTTAAAGCATTGTGATATGTTTGGAACGGTTTTGCAATTGCACCGCCGGCACTTGCGGTCAAGGTCGGTGTTTCAACTTCAAGATAACCTTTACCGTCTAATGTCTTGCGAATTGAAGAAATAATTTTTGCCCTTTTAACAAAAATTTCTTTAACGTCTTCATTTGAAATTAGGTCAAGGTGGCGGTTCCTAAAGCGGATTTCCGTATCTTGTAAGCCGTGGAATTTTTCCGGCATGGGGCGGACTGCTTTGGAAATTAAATCAACGCTTGTTGCTTTAATTGTTTTTTCGCCCGTCTTAGTTAAGAATAAATGCCCTTTAACTAAAACGAAATCACCGACGGCAATATGTTTTTTAAAAAATGTGTAAGGTTCATCACCGAGTGAATCTTTTTGCACGTAAATTTGAATTTTTGCGGTAACATCTTTAATGTGCGCAAATGCCGCTTTACCCATAGAGCGAAGTTGCACCAAACGACCGGCAACCGCAACTTCGGTATTTTCCGGCAGTTCTTTTGCTTCGGCGCAAGTTTGTTTTGGATCAACATGCGCAGGGTAGGGGTTAAAACCGCTTTCTTTTAATGCGGCAATTTCTTCCCTTTTATGTTTTATAATTTCATCAAGCGGGGAAAGTTTTTGATTGTTTTCCATATTATTTATGCTCCAAAAGTAAGGTTAAAGTTGTCATTTCCGTAACGACAGACGGACCGAAATATTGAATAGGACCGGGGAAAGTATAGCGGTCATTTTTAGCCCAATCTTCGCGGTTCTTTTTTAAGAAGTTAAACGGTTTCCCTTTAAGTTCTACTAATGCTTTACGGATGACCGGTTTATCTTTACCTTTACGTTTTTCAACATTCATCATCATAGTTAAAGGTATACCGCCGCAAACCCAGGCATCTGCTTTTTTAGTTAAATTTCTAACGGATGATAAATAACCGCTGCAATCATTAAGTGCCAAAATTGCGGCATTATAACCCAAGGCATAAGTATAAGTTGCATCAAATGTTGAGGGTATACCACAGCGGCCCTCATAACCGAAAAAGTGTGTAATAGTAGAAAACTTACCGTTATATTTGCCGGCTTTTTTGAGTTCTTTTAATTTTGTTTTAAGCATTTCAATTAAAAGTTTTTCCGTCTCAATTAAAGAAACTTGCACATTACCGTGCGGATCGCGGTCAAGCATAAGTTGGTTTGCGATACCTTCAGGTAAGGACTCCATTAAACTTGCTAAAGTTTTAGGAAGTTTTGAGATAATAAATGCTTTCTTTTCTTTAATCGTGTTAAGTTTGGCAAGTGCTGCCTCATTATCCGCAAGTAAATCATTTAAGGCGGAAATTAATGCCTTCATTTCCGGAATAAATTCAATTAAGCCCTCCGGAACTAAAACAACACCGAAGTTCTTACCTGCTTTTGAGCGCTCAACAATAACTTTAGCAATATCGTTTACAATTTGTGATAAAGTTTTCTTTTGCGCTAACACTTCTTCGCCGACTAAAGTGATATTAGGGTGAGTTTTTAAGGCAACTTCCAAAGTGATGTGTGAGGCGCTTCTGCCCATTAAGCGGACAAAGTGCCAATATTTTCGGGCGGAATTAACGTCGCGGCAAATATTACCCACAAGTTCCGCATAAATTTTGGTGGCGGTATCAAAACCGAATGAGGTTTCAATTTGCGCATTTTTTAAATCGCCGTCAATGGTTTTGGGTACGCCGATAACATTTACTTTAACGCCTTCTTGTTTAAAATATTCTGCAAGTACTGCGGCATTTGTATTTGAATCATCACCGCCGATAATTACAAGAGCATTAAATTTATTTTTCAAAATATTTTCTTTTGCGGTTTTAAGTTGTTCCGGTGTTTCAATTTTTGTGCGGCCGGATTGAATTAAGTCAAAACCGCCGGTGTTTCTATAATCAGCCATAAGTTTGGGGGTAATTTCAACAAATTTATTTTCAAGTATACCGCTTGGACCGCCCAAGAAACCGTATAATTTATTTTTAGCGTTTGCTTTTTTAAGACCGTCTAAAATACCTGCAATAACATTATGCCCGCCGGGTGCTTGACCGCCTGATAAAACAACTGCCATTTTGATAACTTTTTTACTTGCTTCGGCATTTTTACCTTTAATAAAAGTGATTTCCGGCATACCGTAGGTATTTGGAAACATAGCTTTAATTTTTGCTTGGTCTGCTATGCTTTTTGTCGGTTTACCGATTTTTGTTTTTATTGCTGTTGCACCGTTTTTTAAAACGGCAGGCAAAGTGGGTTTAAATTTAATTCTTTCTGCTTGTAAAGGTGAATGATTCATAATATCTCCTTAATGTATATATTTATATTATATAAAATTAGAAGATTATAATGGACCGGATCATATTTGGATTCACAATATTAGATAATTTTTAATAACCCCAAAAATTTTCTCATATGAGTTTAATTTTACAATATTCAAAAACACACATCTGTTTGATCCCTAACATTTTGCTTGACTATTTTTTTTTTTTTTCTAAAATATATATGTAGCGAACTTAAAAACGCTGTAAAAACAATTATAGGAGAAAATATGACAAAGAAAAAAGGTTTCACTTTACTTGAATTATTAATAGTAGTTTTAATTATCGGCATTTTAGCGGCAATTGCTTTACCAAAGTATCAACTTGCGGTTGATAAAGCACAATTTACAAAATATCAATCAATAGTAGCTTCGTTGCGTGATGCTTATGACGATTATGTTTTGATATATGGGCAAGCTACGAAAAATTTTGAAGCTCTTTCCTTTACTTTGCCACCTTCTTTCTCTGAAAAAGGGGCTGATAAAAGTTATATAAAATGTGTGGGGAATGCTGATATGTGGTGTTGTATGAGAGATTTTTATATGAGCGAAAGTGGTGATAATGCTTGGAATGGGGAAATATATTGTGGGAAAAAAGATGAAAATTTTTCTATTGTTTATAGGGAAGTACTTTATTATTCAAGAGGTCAAACAGCTAGACGCGGTGGGAAATGTCTAGCCAGAATAAATAATACAAGAGCAAATCGTTTATGTGAATCTATCGGTACCAATAAAGAAATAAATATAAGCATAGTAGATCCCGTAACAGGACAACTTTCCAAAAGTTATAATCAGTACACTTTAAGATAAAAATTTACTTGAAATATTTCAGCAGAATTATTTTTTAATAATATTCCTAATAAAAATTTTACAACAGCAAATATAAGTTGTTCGGTTAGTTTAGTTTTTTATATAATTTAAAAAACTTTGTAATATTTTTTGAAAACTTGCGTAATATATAGTGACGGGCTCAAAAAGAGGCAAAAATGACAGATGAATTATATGAAAATTTCTTTTTACGCATTTATAACTATGCACGCTATCATTGCCAAAACGAGCAGGAGGCGGAAGATTTGACATCTTGTATCTTTGAAAAGTTATATAAGAAATTTCATACATATAATCCAGATAAAGCAAGTTTGGAAGTTTGGGTTTTTGTAATAGCGAGAAGTGTAACGGTTGATTTTTTTAGGTGGAAAAAGTTTCGTTCACTTTTACCTTTTACAACTGAGCAGGAAGAAACTTTAACAGTGCCGCACGATAACCCATTTGAAAATTTGGAACAGGACAACGCAGAAAAACAATTGCAAGAAATTTTGCAAATATTATCTGCACAGGAAAGGGAAATTTTAAACTTGCATTATTACCAGCATTTGAAGCAAACGGAAATTGCAACTATTATGAATTTAACTCAAAGTAATGTCGGCGTCATTTTGCACAGAGCAGTTAAAAAAATTAAAATGAAATTCGGGAATGTATATGAAGAATAATAAAAATAAAATTTCTGTTTTGTTTAGCAGAGGTTTTGAACCTAAAAACAATGCCAAAGAGCGTATAAAAATGGCTTTGCAACAAAAAGCCATATCACCGAAAATAAATTTGCATTGGGCATTAGTTTTAGGCGGTTTTTTATTATTAATCGGTATTAGTGTTTACAAAAAAAATACTGAAGTACACTATTTAGGACCCACTACCGTAAGCAGTGTTTTTAACGAGAATTATTTTACAGGTCAAAATTACGGAGAAAGCGGCCCCAGAGGTTTGGAAACAAATCAAAATTATGTACATTTCCGATAAGGAGAAATTATTATGAAAAAGTTAGCAGTAATATTTACATTATTTGCGGTTTTAGTTTTGCCTGTTTTAGCGCAAACAAACTGTAAATCAGTTTTTCCAAGTGAAAAACTTAACCCCAAACAAGATAATGTTAATTTGTCTTTCGTTAATGACGAAGATGTACAGGGTTATTGGGTTTCAGTTGATTTTGTAGAAAAACCGGAAAATTTTAGTCCTCAAAAAAAGAATTTTAAAGATGACCTTTTTTTGAAAGATTTAATTATTTTGCCAGAAGGTAAAATTTTAAATTCAGTATTTTCTTGGACCAAAGGGCATATTTTAAACCCGGTAGATAAAACCGATTCTTCATATCAAATAAAGCAAATTGATGGCGAAACATATTTGTTTTTTGAGTGGAAAAGCGGCGACTATGTTTGCTTAGGTCGCACACCCTATTATTATGTTTTGCGTAAAGCAGCAAATATCCGTACCGACGATACGAATTTACCTTTCAAAAATGATAAAAAAGTTATCGGTAAATGGAAGGCAATAGATTTTGTTTTTGAGCCGTCTGAATTTAATCCCAATCAAAAATTTTGGAAAGGTGATTTGTATTTAAAAACTTTGACTTTGCTTCCTAAAGGAAAAACACCGATGTCCCCTGCTATTACTTGGACAAAGGGCAAAATTTTAGACCATAATGACAAAACCGCATCCGCTTACGAAATTAAGAAAATTGACGGTAAAGAATATATGTTTTTTGAGTGGAAAAGCGGCGATTATACTTTCCGCGGTCAAAGCCCTGCTTATTATGTCCTAGAAAGAGTTAAATAAATTTTTCTGTTAAATTCAAACTACCGTGAGTTAAAACTTGCGGTAGTTTTATTTTTTAAAAATTTACTTGAAATATTTTCGGCAACGGTATTCATTTCGTTGCGTTTTTTGGTAGTGTCATCATCATATCCTACCAAATGTAAAATACCGTGAATTATAACCGTTAAAAATTCTTTGCGATAATGTTTTCCAAGTTCTTGCGCTTGCTTCTTAACTTGCGAAAAACAAACAAAAATATCAGCATAAATTTTATTGTTTACCGGGGAAGGGTTTTCAAAAGTAATGACATCAGTTACATAATTGTGGTCCAAAAATTCTTTATTTATTCTTAAAATTTCTTTAGGCGAAACAATTATAATATTTACTGTTTCAAATCTATTTTTTTGTTTGCCGATTGCAAAAGAAACCGCCGCCTTATACAGTTTTGTTTTTCTGTAATAAGACGGCAAGGATGTTTGATAAAAGAAATTTATTTCCATTATAAAAATTTTGTTCTTCCGCGCGGAATAATTACAATACCTGACGGATCAATGAAGTAATTTTGGCTATCCTCATCTTTGTTTAAACCGACTTTCATACCGTTCGGTAAAATGTTAAAACGGTCAATAATTGCCTTTTTAATATGGCAGTTTTTGCCGATTACGCAACTGTCCATAATCACACTGTCTTCAATAACAGCGCCTTCTTCTACAGTAATATTACTTGCCAAAACACTATTCTTGATTATAGTATTTTTGTTTATACGGCAACCGTTGCTTAAAGTGCTGTTTATAATTTCCCCGCCGATATATGCCGTCGGTGGTAAATTGTGAACCGAAGTATTTATAGGCCATAAAGGGTTATTTAAATCAAATTTCGGTTTTTCGCCGAGCAAATCCATATTTGCTTTCCAATAGGCCTGAATTGTTCCTACATCACGCCAATAACCTTGCTCTTCATAATCTTTTACACCGGGTAATTTTTGGGATGGAAAGTCATAAGCAAAAGTTCTGTATTGGTTTAAAATTACGGGAATAATATTTTTACCGAAGTCGAGTGACGGAATATCACAATATTTCTGTTGTAAAATTTTGAGCAAAACATTTGTACTGAAAATATAATTTCCCATAGAAGCATATGCCTTTGTAGGTTGTCCAGGGATACATTTAGGTTCCTTCGGTTTTTCTTCAAAATTGATAATTCTGTTTTGATTATCTACTGTCATTACACCAAAAGATTTTGCCTCTTTTAAAGGTACAACATTTGCTGAAACTGTTACATCAGCATTGTTTTTGATATGAAAATCAATCATTTTGCTGATGTCCATACGATAAATATGGTCCGCACCGAAAATGGCAATTAAATCCGGTTGAAAATCGTTAATTAAACTTATATTTTGCCTTACGGAATCAGCAGTACCGCGATACCAAATTTCCCCAAGCCGCATTTGCGGGGGAACGACAGTTAAAAAATGGTCTTTACTTATACCTTGCGTAGGCCAGGAACTGCGCACATATTCAATTAAAGATTGTGAGAGATACTGCACCAAAATGTAAGAAGAAAATATATTAGAGTTAACAAAATTAGACAAGACAAAATCAATAATTCTATATTTTCCGCCAAACGGTACGGCAGGTTTTGAGCGTTCTTTGGTAAGAGGGAAAAGTCGCTCCCCTTTACCGCCTGCCATAATTATGCCAAGTACTCTCATAAAAACTCCTATTTATTTTCTAGTTTTAAGTTTTCAAATGCTTGCCAGGTCCAAGGTAATTTTTCTTTAAAAATCTTTTTAATTGCTTCCGCATATTGGCGGATTTCGTATTGGGCGTGGCTGTCAGCACGAAGTTTAATAAAGTTAAGCAAAGCACGCGCATTAATCGTCCAATAAAATTGTGTGTATTGGCTGACAGGGAGTACGCAACGTGCCATTTCGCGCGCAACACCTGCCGCTAAAAGTTTTTTATAGCTTTCATAAGAATTTTCTATGCTTTTATTATAAATTTCAAGTAAAGCTTTATTATCAAGGTCTTTGCTTATCACGCTGCCTTGGCGGTTTGCGATATCTTGAACACGGAATTCCTCAGGAATATAAAATTCATCTTTTACTTCCGTATAGCGTGCGCTTATTTCATTATAAGAGCAAATACGGTGACGCATCCATTGGCGCGCTACGAAAATAGGGCATTTAATATGGAATTGAAAACAACAATGTTCAAAAGGGGAGTGGTGATCGTGTTCAACCAAATATTTGATTAAAAGTTTATCTTTTTCTTCCCCTTTACTTACTCCGCCGAAGGAAACACGTGCGGAACTTACCGCCCTAAGATCAGAGCCCATAAAATCAACTAATTTTACGAAACCTTTATCTAAAACTTCAATATAATTTTCTTGGGTGGTATTGTTTTGCATAATGTCTCCTTAATGTGTATATTTAGTAATATTGTATCTTTTTTGGTAACTTTTTGCACATTTTGCATATTACCGCGCATAACCATTAAAAATTTGTTATCATAATAGTAGCTGTACATAGGGCTAAAACCCCTATAAAAATTTGAATCTGTTTTTGGAACTGTATGTAGAATACGGGGACTTGAAAAAGTTGATTAGAATCCAAAAACAGTCGTTACAGGCACGAAAGGATGGACCTTATAACCCCATCTTTTCGTGCCGAGTGTTTGCCATTTGGCAAACCGCGGCTGTTTTAATTGGGCCTCTAATCACTCAATCACTTCAGCCGTTTTCTTTTGGTTTCCGAAAACAATTCAGATAATAAAATTTATTCCTCTAATTTTCGCCCCACACTTTTTGCTTGCAAAAAGTGGTGGGAGAATTAAAGAGGGGGGTAGTATAAAATAAAAGGTAATACCTAATTTGATACTACCCCACCCCTACCCCCTCCACCCACTTATAAGTGTGGGAGGGAACAAGCGGAATAATTTACTTAACACAAAGGAGAAAAAATGAAAGAAGTCAAACAAAATAAAAAATTCACTAAAGGTTTTACTTTATTAGAACTTTTAGTAGTAGTGTTAATCATTGGCGTACTTGCCGCTATTGCCTTACCGCAATATAAAAGAGCTGTAGAAAAAAGCAAGTCAGCCGAAGCTTTAACTATTTTGAAAGCAGTTTCGGGATCTATACAAAGATATTATTTGACAAATAGTAGTTTTCCGTCAGATTTTAAAGATTTAGATATAGGAATTCCTATGACAGGTAATGTAAAATTTATGCCCAATGCTTGGGATAAAACAGCTTTATCTAATGAAGATTGGTCTCTGTCTTTTGAAAATAACGCAGGGTATACAACATTGATAATAGGTCGCATAAAAGGTAAATATGCAGGGGCAGGTTTTTCTGCTGCTTATTATGCTTCGGGAAACAATAAGCCAGGATCAATTCACTGTTTTGAACGTTTAAGTTCTGCTAATTATCTTTTTGATACTAATTTACCGGAAGGCAGTTACTGTGAAGGGATAATGGGTTGGAAGTTTAAATCTAGCAGTATATATTCTCGCTCTTATTTTCCTTAGATATTTGTTAATTTAACTATTATAAGAACAAATAATAACCTATCTTTTTCCTAATTTGCTAGAATAGTAGTGTGAAACAGAAGACAAAAGCAATATGCCCCGTCTGCTTAGAAACGGTAGATGCCGTAAAAGAGCAGAAAGGAAGCAATGTTTGGTTGCATAAGAATTGCCCCAAACATGGTACATTTTCAGTCCAAATAGCCAAAGACGCACAACGCTTCTTTGATAAAACATATGACGTTGAAGGTAAACCGTTTAAAGCAATTACAGAATTTAACGGCAATTGCGGCGAAGATTGCGGTTGGTGCGAAAAACATAAACAACATATTTGCACCGGTCTTATTGAAATAACCGATGCCTGTAATTTATCTTGCCCGATTTGTTACTTTGGTAAAAAAGCACATAAACATATTTCCGTAGAAGAATTTAAGTCACGCTTACAAACCCTTCTTATCGTTGAAAAAGGGCATTTGGATGTTCTTCAAATCAGCGGCGGGGAATGTTTATTGCACCCTCAATTTAAAGAGATTTTACAAATTGCTTTGAAGGAAGATATAGGCCGTATTTTAATTAATACCAACGGTCTTAATTTGCTTGAAGATAATAATATTTTTGAACTTATTAAAAAGCATAAAGACCGCGTGGAAATTTATTTACAGTTTGACGGTTTTGATGATGAAGTTTATAAAACTTTACGCGGCAGAACTCTTTTAAAAGAAAAACAAGAGATTTTGGACCTTTTAAACAAAGCCGAAATTAAAATATGTTTGGCAGTTACCGTGTATCAAGAAAATTTAAAAGAAATACCTGCTATTTTAAAATTAGCGGTAGATTTAAAACATATTTCGGGTATCACATTTCAACGTTTAACAAAAGTGGGTAGTGCGACAGACACAAAAATACCTTCTGTATTGCAAGAAGATATTTTGTTGGCTATTGAAAATAGCGGATATATGAAGTATAAAGATTTAATCCCTTTACCTTGTTCACATGAAAATTGTACCAGTTTAGGTTTTTTGTTTTGCCAAGGTAAAAAGGTTTATTCTTTAGGTGATTATGTTGATTATTCCAAATGCAAAACGCAAATATCTAACCGCATTGCTTTTGATAAAACAATTTTAGATTATATGAAAAAGAATGTCTGCAAATGTTTTGTCGGGCGTGTGCTGGGCGGAAATTTTATGTTGGATAAATTGCAGAAATTCGCACAAGGGAACGGCTCTTGCCATAAAGATATGAAAATCGTACGCATCATAGTAAAAAATTTTATGGATGCCGATACTTTTGATTGGCAACGCGCCCAAAAATGTTGTACGGGTGTAAGTGTCGGAAACGGTAAAATTATTCCGTTTTGCATACACAACACATTAAAAGGAAAAAGAAAATGGTAGAAAAAAATAATCAGTCTTCAGAAGAATATCAAAAATTACAGCAAATAATATCTAACGGTAAAGTAACAAATCAGCCGGAAGAAGAAACTTCAACATGGAAAGAAATAGGTAAAATTGTTTTAATTATACTCGGTGTAATAATTGCCGTACCTTTCCTCTTATTTATTACTTGTTTAGGTATAGCAACAATTGGTAATTAATTATGTTAGCATATGCAATTTGTTCTTCCATCGGTTTAGCGGTAGGCGGATTGGCTGCTTGGAAATTGCCAATGCAACGCCCTCCGCAAGATGTACGTTTGCCTTATTATACTTGTGCTTTTATAGGGGCCATTTTAGGGGCAAAAATACCTATTTGGCTGTCTTACGGATTTGCAAATTATATAATTCAAGGCAAAAGTGTGATGGGGGGCATAATAGGGGCGTTTTTAGCAATAAATTTATATAAAGCATATTCACGGCATAAAGGTGGTTTCGGGGGGCGTTTTGTGATTCCTTTAGCAATTGCTATCGGTTTTGGTAAAATAGGTTGTTATTTAAACGGATGTTGTGGTGGAACTTTAACTTTCCCGGTACAACTTATGGAGAGTATGTTTCAGTTTATATCGGCAATTTGTTTGTATAAATTTTATCAGCATACAAAAAGGCCTGATTTATTATTCCCGGTTTATTTGCTTGCTTATTTATGTATGCGTTTTATAATTGAATTTTGGCGTATCGAACCGCGTGTTTTGTTTGGGTTTACCGTATATCAATATTTAGCGTTAATTTTCATTCCTGTATGTATTTTAATTATTTGGAGGCGTACCCATGTTAACATGGTTGTTACAAGCAAGTAAAAATGCCCAAAACCCAATACTTTTTTTAATAGGTATTGCTTTGGTATATATAACCGGTGTTATTCTTTTAGCTGCCGTTATATGGAAATTTTATCAATATGAAGAAGGCCAAACCCCGAGAGTTGAAAAGAAAAATAAACATTTCTTTTCAACACGGGAAATGTTGCTTTTGGTATTAATACTTTTTCCCTTTTGGATAGGTTCTTGGGGGCAAGTGTATTTACCGAAAATTGCTAATTACTTCTTCTTTGCTATAGGTTCATTTTGTGTAATATTTGCTACTGCTTGGCATATTAGGGCTAAATTCAATATAGGTCTTTTATGGTCAGATGATATAGAAATTAAAGAAAAACATCCCTTACAAACTACCGGTGCATATGCTTTGGCAAGGCACCCTATGTATGCTTCTTTACTGTTGTGGAGTTGGGGTTGCAGTTTTGTTATGGCAAATGCCGTTACTATGATTCTTGTAAGTGCTTTGTTTTTGCCATTAATGTATAGACGTGCTAAAGCGGAAGAAAATTTGCTTTTAGAGAAAAACCGTGATTATTCGTTATATCAAAAAAATGTACACATGTTAAGCATTACTTTAGGTGGTTTTAACAGCATAATAGTTCGCCTTATAATTGCTTTGATTTTGCTTTATTGCACAGCACTTAATTTAATAAATTTACCGGTTCTGTTCGGGTTTGTTTTTATCCATCTTTATTTAGGGTATAGTTTAATACCGGAGAAAACTGCCTTTTCTTATCGTTCTAAATCGGGAATGATGCTGGTATTTGGGATGCTCGGTTTATGTTTTCATCACGCTTTCTTTTACTTTTTTTACGTAATAATTGCCATGTGCCTTTACGGCCTTAAATGGAATTGCCCTTGTATGTTGGTATATGAAAAATACCATGGTTGCCCTTGTTTCGCTTTGCTGAAAAAATGCAGTTTGCGTAAAAAAGCGGACAAATAAACACGAAGCAGGCCTTAATTTGCTAGAATAGTAATATATGGAACTCAAGAATATAGCCCTATTTTTCAATTCAAAACGCGAAAGTTGTTCTAAAGCAGCCAAAGAATTAAAAGCAAGTTTTGAAAAAGAGCAGATAAAAACAAAAATACTACCTTATGATAATTTTAAAATCAATCAAAATTTTGATTTAATTTTTTCACTAGGAGGCGACGGTTCTTTACTTAAAATTGTACGCAAGACCGCGCACCGTAAAATAAAAATACTTGGGCTTAATTTCGGGCATCTTGGGTTTTTAACTTACGATAAACAAGTAAATATAAAAGAACTTTTAAAGGCCTTAAAAGCAGATAAATTTTGCCTTCAGGAAAGGGCTTTATTAGACGTGCAAGTTATAAGGAATAAAAAAGTTGCATTTAAAGGCATAGCGTTAAATGAGTGTACAATAAAATCAAACAAAGCGCGTGCCATACACTTAAATACTTTTTATGAAAAGAGTGAACTTAAAGAATATTTTGCCGACGGTTTAATGCTTTGTACCCCAACAGGTTCAACAGCATATAATTTGGCTGCCGGCGGGCCGATTTTGGAACCCTCTTTAGAGGCATTTACCTTAACGCCTATTTGCCCGCATACTCTGGCGCAACGTCCTTTAGTCCTAAAATTAAATTCACCGCTTTTTATTGACGGGCAGGAAGAATCCCACCTTTGTTTAGACGGGCAAATATTCTTTAAATTATCTAAAAAAGACAGGGTACAAATCAAAAGAAGCCCATTAAATGCTAAAATAATTTTTGCCGAAGATTATGACTTTTTTAAACTCTTAACCCAGAAACTTACTTGGGGCGGTTATAAAAATGCTTAAAAATATTGAAATAAAAAATTTTGCGCTGATTGATAGCTTAACTTTGGAACTTGCCAAAGGTTTAAATATTTTTACAGGTGAAACAGGTGCCGGTAAGTCAATTGTAATTGAGGCATTAAGTTTCGTTTTGGGTGCGCGTGGGGATTCGGGCTTAATCAAGCAAGGTGCAAATAAAATGGAGGTCTCCGCTGTATTTGAAGATATAATTTGGCCCCAAAATATCAAAGAAAAATATAATTTAGCTGCAACTTTAACTTTATACCGTTCTTTAGATTTACACGGCAAAAATATAGTTAAAATAAACGGCAAAAATTATAATGTGCAAGTGTTAAACGAAATCGGCAATTCTTTAATTGATTTCCACGGTCAGCACGAGCATCAAAAACTTTTTAACCCTGCCGAGCATTTGGCTTTGTTAGATGCTTTCGCTAAAAACGAAAAGCTTTTAAAACAAACTGAAACAGCTTACCAAGAATATCAAGTTTTAAAAACAAAAGCCGATGCCGCCAAAATGAGTGAGGAAGAAAAGGCACGCCTTTTAGATCTTTATTCTTATCAATTAAAAGAAATTAAAGATGCCTCTTTAAAACAAGGCGAGGAAGAAGAAATAAATGAAAAATTACCTTCGCTGAAATTTGCCGGACATTTAAAAGAAAGTGCAAAAGAATTGTGCGATTTACTCGATAGTGAGGGTGCCGCTTGCGAGCGTTTAAATAAAGCCGCACAAATTTTGGAAGACATGGCACAAACTGATAAAAACCTTGAAAATTTGTCAAAAGAATTAACACAAACCGCAAATAATGCGCAGGAAATATCTTCCGCTTTGGTTGATTATGCCGAAACTTTGGATATTGACCCTCAAGTTTTAGATAATCTTTTAAGCCGCCAAGAAGAAATTAAGAAAATAAAACAAAAATACGGACCGACTTTAGAAGATGTTTTTAATAAACAAAAAGAACTTGAAAATAAATTAAATGCCCTTCAAAATGCCGAACAGAATATTCAAGATTTAAATAAAGCACTTGAAAAGCAGGTCCAAAAACTTATATCTTTTAGTGAGGGCCTTAGGGTATCCCGCCAAAAAGCGGCTAAAGTTTTAAGCGGTCAAGTAATCAAGGAAATTAAACCGCTTGGCTTTAATGATGTTCGTTTTGAAGTTGCGTTGGAACCGTTAGATTTCCCCGGTCCGAAGGGTTTTGATAAAGCGGAATTTTTATTTTCCGCAAATATCGGGCAAAGTTTGCGTCCTTTAAGAAGCATAGCAAGCGGTGGGGAAATTTCCCGCTTAATGCTTGGGCTAAAAGTTATTTTAGCCGGGGATGTTCAAACAATGATCTTTGATGAAGTGGACACAGGTATCAGCGGAAATACGGCAAAACTTGTAGGTAAAAGTTTAGCCAAACTTGCAAAGAACCGCCAGGTATTATGTGTTACTCATTTAGCGCAGGTCGCCGCTTATGCCGGTAAACATTTAAAAGTTGAAAAGCTTTTAAAAACAGGAAAGACAACTATAAATGTTTCTGCATTAGGGGACAAGGATAAAGCCCTTGAAATTGCCCGTATGATTGGCAGCAGCAGCGCAGAAAGTGCAGGTTTTAAGCATGCCTGCGAATTGTTAAAAGAAGCAAAAAATGTTTAAATAAGGAGAGATTATGAAAGAAGAAAATCAAACAGCAGAATCTTGCAAATGCGGTTGTAAAAAACCTTGCCTTTGCCACAAAATTTTGGGGTTAAAAGGTTTATCAATAATATATAAAGTGTTAAGCATAATAGTTCTTTTGGTTATGCTTTATATTTTAGGAACAGGTTGGTATGAAATAATAAAGGCAAAATTGCCTATGGGGCAAGCTTTGCTTTGGACCTTACAGATAATTATTACTTATTTATTTTACGCACTTATTTTGTTTACAATTTCAAAAGTGCTAAAGGTTCTTAAAAAGATTAAATACGCAGTAAACAATAAATAGTTATTTTACCGCGCCTTGTTTATAGCAAGGCGCGGATTAATATGAAAAAATTTTATATTTTCCTTTTAGCTTTAACTTTATCTTTACCCGCTTTTTGTGAGGCAATAAAATTAAAAAACGGGCTGATTGTTAATGGATCAATTATTGACAGAAGTGAATATATTTTAAAAGTTCAAACTTCTTACGGGGTAATTTCCTTAAACCAAAGGGAAATTGAAAAAATTATGCCTGACTTACACCGCGTGCTTTTAAAAGGAGGTGGGGAATATGTCGGCACAGTTGTAGATTTGGATGATTTTAACTTAACTTTAAATACTGATAACGGACTTATAAATATTGATGTGGCGCAAATATCTTCAATGGAAATTTATGATTATGAAGACGCCGCAAAACAAAAAAAATATGTTGAAAACAAAATTGAGCAGGAAGAACAACTAAAAACTACCGAGGAAGACAATAAAAACAAAAAAGTTGTTGCGGGCAATTTAGGAACATCCGGTTTAAGTTTTGATGACGATTTGGAAAAGGTTTTCCCGTCAAAACCGCAAGAAACGGAAGAAACAAAATATATTTATAAAACCCATGAAGATACCCCCGAACAATTAAAAGCAGCTGCTGAAGAAAAGGCAGCGCAAGAAGCTTTAACGGAAACGGAAAAAAATCAAAAAGTTTTGGAAGAAGCCCTTTCTTTTGACCAGAATAAGAAAAGGAAAGACGGTAAAAATTATTTTGCTGTTCATCTCGGTTTACTTAAAACAAAGTTGCAGGCAGATATTTCAGATTTAGGCGGTCCGGATGATTTTGAAATTTCTGGGCAGGGTGTTTACTTCGGTGCAAATTATATGCGCAAATTTTCAAACCATCTTTGGTATGGTGGTGGTATCGGTTTTGGGATGCTTCCTAAAAAAAGTACAAGTTATGATGTACCACCGGATGCCAAACAAGGTGATACAGAAATCAGCGGTCAAATTTACGACTTAAATGCCTTATTTAATTTTTACTTCAATCCTAAAAGCCCTGTAAGAGTTTATTTAACCGGCGGTGCAAATTTAACCGCTGTCGGTATAGATAGAAGTTATGCAGAACGCACTAATGATGGTTCCGGCTGGACTGATTGGACTGTTATTAAAACAGAAGATAAAACCCAAACAGTTTTCGGTACCAATGTCGGTGTTGGGCTTGAGTGGACAGTACAAGATATTAATATCGGCTTAGAAACGCGTTTAAAATATACCCTCTTAAAGAAAGAATTATCAAATTCCCCTAAAACCAGTTTACTTATTACTTTAAAGACAAGTTGGTTTTTTTAATGGAAGCAGTATTTTTTGTTAATGCTTTAAAAGGTTGTTTAAACACAAATGAAATTTGTAAATTAAAAAATAAATTTCCTATTTCTTTTGTGCCTTTAAGCGACGGCGGGGACGGTTTTTTGGAAACCGTAAATTATGCTTTCCCCAAAGCTAAAAAACATTTTGTTTTTGCGAAAAATGCTTTAAATAAAACAAAAAAAACACATTTCTTAATCTATAAAAATTCCGCATTTTTGGAATGTGCAAATATTGCCGGGTTAGCTGAAATAAAACCTCAAAACAGGGATGTTATGCTTGCATCGTCCTTCGGTATCGGCAGCGTTTTAAAAGAGGTAATTAAATTAGGAACAAAAACAATTTATATAGGTCTTGGCGGCGTTGCTTTTAACGATGGCGGCGCAGGTTGTTTACAGGCACTCGGTTATAAATTGCTTGACGATAATAATAAACAAATTCCTTTAGGTATTTTAGGATTACTGAAACTAAAAAAAATTATTGCACCGGAAAATTTAAAAATTCCTAAAATAATTTGTTTTAGTGATGTGGAAAACAAACTTTTCGGTCGTTATGGTTCGGCGCAGATTTACGGTCCTCAAAAAGGTGCAAATAAAAGAGAAGTTAAGATAATAGAACGCGCTTTAAAAAATCTCCAAAAAGTCATAGGTAAAAATTTAGATAAAAAATTTTACGGTGCAAGCGGTGCTTTGCCGGCAGCTTTATGTGGTGTGATTGGCGCTAAAATCAAAAAAGGCACAGAAGAAATTTTTAAACTTATTAAAGCGGAAAATTTGATTAAAAAGGCAGATTTAATTTTAACTTCGGAAGGTCGTTTAGACGAGCAAAGCCCGTACGGTAAAGCACCTTTTGAAATTCTAAAACTTGCGAAAAAACATAAAAAGCAAATTATTTTTATTTGTGGAAAAAATAAATTAAAAAGTAGTGTGCTTAGGAAATATACAAATCTTACAGTGGCGGAACTTTGTGCTTTGGCGAAAAATAAAAAAGACAGTTTTAAAAATGCCAAAAAATATATAAAAAAAGTTCTGGGGGATTTGTATGAAAAATACTAAAAAATATTTAATTTCTTTATCATTGGTTATATTTTGCTGTTTGTTGTGTTCGGCGCAAAAGACGGAAGATTTAAGCAAATATAACGGTAAAACTATCCAAAAAATCCAAATTCAAACAAAGCGTGTAGATCCGGAAGTAGTCCGCCATAATTTTCTTTTACAGGAAGGGGAATTATTTGAAGAAGGTCGCTACAAAAAAGCAATAGAGAATTTACATAATATGCGCATTTTCAAAAAGCTTGATTTTAAAATTGACAAAACACCGCAAGATAATTTAATTATCAGAATTAAAGGGGAGGACGGTGCCTACTTTTTCCCGTTGGCATTTATTTCCGGTGGCGGACAAAAAGGTGTTGGTGTAACGCTTGTTGAAGGCAATTATCTTAAAAAAGGTGAAATGATTTATACTTTTATGGGTTTTGGAGATGAAGGTATAATGGCAATTCTGGGCGGTGCTTATAAAGATTATTATGCAAGTTTTAAATTTGAAAATCTTAATTTTTACCGTCGTTTTTATGATCATAATTGGGTAAGTATTAAAGGTATTTTCGGCTCAGATAGAGATAAAAAGCATTTTGATAATCCATCATCTGAAATTTACCAAAAACAAGATAAACTGTCTTTAACAGTCGGAAGAAAGTTCGGTGATTTTACCGTTTTTGTGGAACCGGAATATTTTTACTTAAATTCCGCAGATCAGTTTAATGACGGTATGCACTCAAGTTTAACTATTGGGGCAAATTATCAAAGAAATATGCTCCGTAATTCAAATTTCGGTGCTTTAATGGGGTATGGACTATCCGATAAAAAAGAAGCTTTGGCAGATTTAACAAAGCGAAAATTCGGTTATAAACTTGCAAGTTCTTTTCAGCAAGGTTATAAATGGGCAGGTAACACATATAAAATTTTAAAATTATTAACCGAAGTACGTGCTAATGTAGAATTTAAAAATCACAATATGCTTTTGTTTTATTTGAAATGGCAAAACAGTTTTTCTTCACCTTTTGAAGACAAAGTACAAACGTATGATTTGCTTGATTTCGGTAAACATCTTAGGCAGCGTTATGGGCGTGAAGGTGTGGGAACGGGTATATCTTATGCTTGGTATATTTTAAGGGATAATTTAGGGCTTTTGAGTTTAAGCCCATTTTACGAATTTGCTACTGTTTATGAGAATAAACATTATTACAGCCAAAGCGGTGTGGGGGCTAATTTGGGTTATCAGTTTTGGCGTTTTCCTTTTCCATTCGGATTAAATTATACTTACGGTATAAAAGACCATTGCCATCAGGTTTCATTTATGGTTGGCGCGAAATTCGGTTAATACAATTACTTGAATTTAAGTAATAAAAAACCCCGCCGTTAAGCGGGGCTTAAATTATAATGCCTAATTAAGCATTTTTCATTTTTGCGCGGGAAATATCACCTTTCTTATCTAAGAAATAGAGATATCCTTTTGCTTTTTTGATGCCTGCTTTTTCGACTTTTTTGGCTTTACCGCCTTTTTTGCCGCCGCGGGCCATTGCAACTTTTGCTACATCGCCGTCTTTATCAATAAAATAAAGAAAGCCTTCTTCACGTTCTACACCGAGTTTAAGTACTTTTTCTGCCATGGTTATTCTCCTAGGGTTTAAATAGGGGGATTAACCCCGTTACAAAAAGTTTATTAAATATTTGCGTGTTTTGCAAGTATTTCTTTTGACGGATTCTCCCTCTAAAATTATTGTACAACATTTTTAGTATATTTTTGCAAGTATTTTGAGGTCCTATATTTTATAGTTTTACACTTTAAATTATTTTTGATAAAATTATTTATAGCTTTCGTTTTTCCGAAAGTTAAAAGTATTGCCCCGTTAGCTCAACGGATAGAGTACCGGTCTTCGGAACCGAGGATGTGGGTTCAATTCCCTCACGGGGTATTTTTATGAGTATAAAATTATTGAAAGAACTTGGGCAAGTGGCAGCAAAACACAACCTTAAAATTTGGGCGGTTGGCGGTTTTGCACGCGATTTCGTTTTACATAAAAAAACAAAAGATATTGATATTTGTGTAGAAAATAACACTGCTCCGCTCATAAATTATTGCCAAAAAACAAAGGGCGCAAATGTGCAAAAATTTAATAATTTCGGTACCGCGCGCGTTACTTTTAAAAACGGTTTTAAACTTGATTTTGTTTGCTGCCGTAAAGAAATTTATCCAAAGCCGGCGGCCTTGCCGGTGGTCAGCAAAGCGACAATTAAAGAAGATTTATTTAGGCGCGATTTCACTTGTAATGCCTTGGCTTTAAGTTTGTTGCCTACGGAATTTTTTAAAATTTATGATTTATACGGTGCTTTAAAAGATATTAAAACCAAAAAAGTTTCCGTCTTGCACGCAAGAAGTTTTGAAGATGACCCCACGCGTCTATACCGCGCTTTGCGTTTTGCCGCGCGTTTGAATTTTAAATTCTCAAAAGAAACGGAAAATTTGTTTAAAACCGCTTTGCAAAAAAATTATATTTCGCTTTTAAGCCCCGTTAGAAAAGCAAATGAAATAATAAAATTTTTAGAAGAGGAAAAACCTTCAAAAATATTTGCTTTAATTAAAAAATACAAGGCATGGAAATTGATTTGCCCTAATTTTAAAACACCCAAAAATATAGATAAATTTAAAAATTTAGACGCAAGATTAGCGCTTTTAATTTTAACCCAAAAAGCCCCTAAAGAATTTTTAAACACTTTGCAAATGCCAAAAAACAATTTGGTTTTAGCACATAATTTGATTAAGTTTTATGTAAATAAACAAGCGCCTTTAAAACCTCTGTCTAAGCAGGAAATTGCGCTTATAAAAGTAATAACGCCCAAAATAAACAAATTTGCTTACACGGTGTGTTTAATTGACGGTAAGACCTTGCAAAATATGAGTGCAAAAGGCAAACAGATAAGTGAAATTCTTTCTAAAATTTCCGCCTTACAATTTGCCGGTAAAATCAAAACAAAAGCCGCCGCAAAAAGTTTAGCAGTTAAGTTTATTAAAAATTAGAAATAATAAATTTCTTCGGGTTCTTCTTCTTGTTCGGGTTGTTCAGTCGTTTCTTGTTGTGTTTGTTGTACGGAATTATTTTTCTTTTTGGTGTTTTTCATTAAATCTGCACATTTTGTTTTTAAACCATTTCTTGCTTGAGTGAAGCGTTTATCTGCATAGGATTGACGTTTTTCAGGGGTTAACTTTTCAATTTCATACATAAAGTCATACCACTTATTTTGAAGCCCCGGGAAGAACTTTTTAATACATTCCCCATCTGTTTGGGTTAAAGATTCATATTGTTTTAAGAAGACAAATAAAATTTTTTCCTCTTCTTGAGCTCGTTTAAAAATGGAATTTATTTTATTTTCATCTAAAGTTTTTGTTTTACCTTGTAAATAATTTGCTATAACTTTCCTTAAATTTTTAAAATCGTTTTGTTCTAGGATATAAGTTCTGTATCCGGCTTGGTCAAGAGGATAAAATATCTGACGTAATTTTTTATAAGGTACAACAATTTCTTTAAGCAAATCAGTGTAATTTGTAGATTTTTCCAAAACGGCTTTGGCATAATTTTCAATAACAGGTTTTGAATTTCGTTTTAGTTCTTCTTCTGTATCTGAAGAATTTAATACATTTTGTAAGTCCGCTAAAAAATTTGCGCGCAACAAGTAAATTTCCCCGCAATGTTCTTTAGCAATTACTTGTGCGATATTTTCAATTTCCGAGCGTTGCCAAGTTTCAGCTATAAAATCGGAGCTGTAATCTGTTTGGATAAGCATTTTTAAACTCTTTTTAAATTCTTCACAAGAGAAGAAACTTTCCTTCTGTGTAGAATTTTCAAGTGCCATAATTAAATTTTGCTTGACATTATAAAAATAAGGGCTATCTTCAAAAGAACGCATCGGCTCAAGCAAAACCGTGTTATAAACTTTGTTTACTTGTTCTTCAAGCGGTGTTTTTGGCTCTTGTTCAAAAAGTGACGGTACGACTTCATTGTTTGCCGGTTCCTGATTACAGGCAAGCATAAAAAATGGTAATAACAAAATTGGAAATTTAAAGTATCTCACACAAAAATTATAACATAAATTAAATTTTCTTTAAAGATAAATCTTTTTTATCAAGAATAATAAAGTTTGCTTCACGCCCTGTTTTAATACTTAAATTAAGCCCAAAGCGTTTTGCAGGGTTTGTACTTGCAGCCATTAAAGCATATTCTAAAGGGTATCCCCACTTAATTAAATTTTGCACTGCTTTAAGCATCGTTAATGCAGAACCGGCGATAACGCCGTCACAGTCACGAACAAAAACGCCGTTTTTAAGTTTTACTTTTTGACCGTTACTCAAACCTTGTTTCTTGCCTGTTGGGGTTAAAGCATCGGTAATAATAAAAATTTTATCAGGTGTTTTTTGCTTTAAAAATAATTGTACGGCTTGAGGGCAAGAATGTATGCCGTCGGCAATAATTTCAGAAGAAAAATCTTTTAAATAAAATATTGCGCCCACTGCACCCAAATCGCGGTGATGAAACCCACTCATTGCATTATATAAATGTGTTGCGTGTTTTATGCCGAGATTATACCCTTTTAACATTTCCTCATAGGTCGCGGAAGTATGCCCTGCCTGAAGTAAAATTTTGTGTTTTTTAGCGAAATTTACCAAGGTTTTTAAATTTTTAACTTCGGGCGCAACTGTCATTGAAACAATTTTACCGTTGGCAGCTTTCCAAAGTTTTTGCAATGTCTTTAAAGAAATTTTTTGGACATCTTCTTTACGCATAAAACCAAGCTTGTGTTCGGAAATGAAAGGACCTTCCAAGTGAAAGCCAATAATTTTTGCGCCTTTTTCTTTACCGATTGACGGTGCAAAATTTTCTAATACTGCGACGGTTTGTTTTAAAGGCATTGTAAAAACCGTAGGGCAAAAAGCATAAACACCTTGCTTTTTAAGTTCTAAGGAAAGTTTAAGCAAAGCATCTTTGTTTTTGCAGTCCACGCCAAAACCGTAAGAACCGTGGATATGAGTATCCACAAAAGGTGCGGTTAAAATATTATTTTTAAGGTCAATGATTCTTTGTGCTTTGGGTGAAATGCCACCCTTAATAATTTTTTTAATTTTGCCGTTTGCCGTTAAAATACTTGCTTTAAATTTTTTACCGCTGTCAATAATTAAGGCGTTTTTATATAATATTTCCATAATTAATTTATAAATGAGCAAAGCCCGCAATTTTGTTTTGTTGTTTTTGAAATTTCCGTTGTTGCTGCTTTATCTGCAATAATAAAAGTTCGCGGATGATTTTGAAGAACGGTTACGGGCCAATCAATATTTTGTTTATCTTCAAAAGCGTGATACAAAGCATTTGCTTTTTTAGGACCGGTTGCCATAATTATAACTTCTTTGGAACTCATAATTGTACCAAGCCCCATAGTTAAAGCGCGTTCAGGAACAAGTGAAATATCGCCGTAAAAAAACCTTGAATTTGCAGCAATTGTATTTGGCGTTAAATTTACCACGCGTGTTTTTGAATCAAAACTGCTGCCCGGTTCATTAAAAGCTATATGCCCGTTTTGACCGATACCTCCCAAGAACAAATCAATACCGCCGTAAGATTTTATTTTTTCTTCATAATTTCGGCATTCCTCATCCAAATTTTCGGAATTACCGTTTAAGATATTTATTTGTTCTTTTGGAATTTTTATATGGTCAAAAAAATTTTTAGCCATAAAAGAGTGATAACTTTCCGGGTGTGTTACGGGTAAGCCGACATATTCATCCAAATTAAAAGTTATTACTTTATCAAAGCTTAAACCTTCTTGATGGAATTTAATAAGATTTTTATATAAATCAATGGTAGTTCCGCCTGTCGGTAAAGCAAGAACAAAAAAGGGTTTTTCTTCGGTAGAAACGAAAGATTTAATCTTATTTTTTACATAAGATGCAGTTAAAAAACCGACATTATCTTCCGTTTCAATTAAGTACATTTAAAACAAATATCTCCACTTAACGCCCCAATGGTTATAAGAAACGATATGTTTGTTATGTCTTTCTGCACCGTAGTAGATAATAAGTGCTAATTTATTAGGTGTTAATTCACGGGAATAATTTATATCAAAACCTGCGCCGATATGATTGCATATAAAATCAAAATAATTTGATAAATTAAAAGATAAATCAAAAGAATTTGTTTCATCAATATAATATTTTGCACCTGCAAAGGTTGTTATTCCGCTACCGGCAGAGAGTAATTTTGAATGTCCGTAATATATTGCGGAAACACCGGCGTATAATGTAAAGTTGTTTACAAGTTCCGTAGAGCCGATTTTTAAAGTAGCTCCTAAATCAGTAGCGCCTTTTGCGCCGCCTTTATCACTTTGCCAGGAATCAAAAGATTGCGGGCTTAAAAAGGCATCTAAATCTAAATAATAACCGTCAATAAAACCTTCTTTAAAACGGTACTTAACGGAAATTGTAGGATCTATTAAACCTCTTGAATGATGGCGTATATTTGCCCAACCTAAAGCAAGCCCTAAAACAAGATTTTCTTTTAATCCAACTTGTACTAGACCTTTAAAGGCAAAAGATTCATCAAAGCGTGCATCTTCATTGGTAAGTGCGACAGCTAAATCACCCATAATTTGACCTTTTTCCGGCATATAGAAAGGGTCAGTTATTGAAAATGCCGCACAATGTGTTGCAAGCACTCCGAGCGTAACTAAAAATATTGCTAACTTTTTCATTTTATTACTCCTTTACGTCAAAATTATGTATACTTTAATATATATGATAGCAAATTTAGGAGGTTTTTGTGAATATTTTAAATTGTTGGAATATGTTAAGTGATAATACAAAATTTCTTATCGGTTTT
The DNA here is from genome assembly GCA_045605325.1 of Elusimicrobiaceae bacterium. Lineage (GTDB taxonomy): Bacteria > Elusimicrobiota > Elusimicrobia > Elusimicrobiales > Elusimicrobiaceae > Proelusimicrobium. The sequence continues at coordinate 29,341 of JAZUPU010000024.1, read as the reverse complement.
TTGTTTTTAGTACTTTTGGTATTTGTTTTTAAGTATTTGGCTAATTTCGTAGAATTTGGTCTTTCTAAATTTTTGAAAACTAAAAAGGTCTCAAATAAAGCTTGGATTTGTTTAGGAGTAAAAAATAAATTATTTTCTTCATTTTTATTTGCGGTAGCTATATGTTTTTTACCTCCGCTGACAGTAGTGATTTTAGGGGATAATTTCCCAAGGTTAACTTTTGTTTGTACAAGAATATTTGTTGCCTTAAATATAATCACAATAATGATTGCTATTGCCAGCTTACTTGATGTTTTGGTAGATAAATTTCAACGTTCAATAAAATTACCGCTAAAAGGCATAGTTCAGGCATTGAAAATAGTTGCCTGGATAGTAACAATAATTTTGGTGCTTTCCGCTTTGCTTAATAAAGAACCTCTTTATTTCATTGGCGGTTTGACTGCTTTATCTGCGATTTTACTTTTAATTTTTAAAGATGCAATTTTGGGGCTTGTTTCCGGTGTACAGCTTTCAATTAACGATTTGGTACGCGTGGGTGACTGGATTACAATTCCGGGGCAAGATGCAGATGGTACGGTTATTGATATTTTACTTACTACAATCAGGGTGCAAAATTGGGACAATACTATTGTTAATATCCCTGCATATAATTTGGTTGCAAACTCTTTTACGAACTGGCGCGGTATGCAAGAATCAGGCGCACGCCGTATAAAAAGGTCAATTAATATTGATGTCAAAACAGTGCGTTTTTTAAGTGATGAAGATATTGAAAAATTAAGCCATTTAAATTTACTTAAAGATTATTTAGCTCGCAAAAAAGATAAAATGAATAAATTAAACAAAACGGCAGATGAATATAACCGTCATCGTTTAAGCAATATCGGAACATTTAGGGCATATTGTTATGAATATTTAAAAAACAATCCGCACATTTCTGATAAATTTACTTGTATGGTCCGCCAACTAGCACCGACTTCAGAGGGTATACCCTTGGAAGTTTATGCATTTTCTAATGATACAAATTGGGAAAATTATGAAGCCATACAAGCCGATATCTTTGATCACTTTTTATCAATTATCGGTTTATTTGATTTGAAGGTCTATCAAAGAATCAGCACTATGGAGTAAAATAAACATTTACAAACCCTTAAATATATGCTATAATAAATCAAGCCCTTGGAAACAGGGGCTTTATAATCGGTAAAATTGACGGGCAAATGTTTTAAAAGATTTACCGTCTGAAAGGATATTAAAATGGCTAATGAAAGATTAACTTTTGTGCTTACTTGCACAGAATGCAAAAGTAAAAATTATTACTATGCAAAAGGCAAAAAGAAAGAATATAAAGTAGAAGCCAACAAGTTCTGCAAAGCTTGCGGCAAAAAAACTTTACATAAAGAAGCAAAGGCCTCAAAATAAATTTGGTGGGGGAGCGTCGGTTAACTGGCAAACCACCGGTCTCCAAAACCGGGACTGAAGGTTCGAGTCCTTCCGCTCCCGCCATAAAATAAAGGAAAAGAAAAATATGAATAAAGCGATAAATTTCTTCCGTGAAAGTTATTTCGAACTTAAAAAAAGTGTTTGGCTTTCACGTCAGCAAGTTATACAGTCAACTATTTTTGTATTCATAGTTGTTGGTCTTGTTGCACTTTATATTGCTATTATAGATCTTATTTTATCAAAAGGTCTTAGTGTTATTATAGGCGGTTAATATGAGCGAAGAAAATAAACAACAAAATACAGAAGTTCAAAATACTGCCGAGCAAACAACTGCGGCACAAGCAGAACAAAAAGAAAATTTACCTGAAAAGGCGTGGTATGTTATTCATACCCAAACCGGCCACGAAGATAAAATCAGGGAAAAGATTTTTATTCAAATTAAAATGCGTAACTTCGGTGACAGAGTTTTTGATGTATTAGTTCCTACAGAAGATGTCGTTGAAGTAAAACACAATAAACAAAATTTAAGGAAGCGCAAATTCTTCCCCAGCTATTTGCTTGTTCAAATGATTATGACAAGCGAAAGTTATTGGTTCATACGCAATATTCCGGGTATTTCCGGTTTCTTGGGTGATCCGCGCCCGACGCCGCTTCCGGAAGAAGAAATTAGAAAAATTATTACTTTAAGTCAGGAAACCGACGGTAAACCGCGCCACGCCGTTCAATTTGAAAGAGGCGAACAAGTGCGTGTTATTGAAGGACCTTTCAAACATTTTATCGGTACCATTGAAGAAGTTAATGAAGATAAAAATAAACTCAAAGTTATGGTTACCGTCTTTGATAGGGCAACCCCTGTTGAAGTTGACTACTTACAAGTAGAAAAAGTAAACTAATTTTGCAGTACCCCGCAATTTATTGCGGGTATATCAAGGAGTAAATAATGGCAAAAGAGAAAAAAATTAAAGGTTACATTAAACTGCAAATTCCTGCAGGCGCAGCAAACCCTGCACCACCTGTCGGTCCGGCACTCGGTCAACACGGTGTTAATATTATGGAATTTTGCAAACAGTTTAATGCAAAAACAGCAAAGTTGGAGAAAGGTATTAAAATACCGGTAGTAATTACCGTGTATGAAGATAGATCTTTCTCTTTTATTACCAAGATGCCGCCAATGGCAGTCCTTATCGTGAAAAAACTTGGCCTCAAAAAAGGTTCAGGCACACCACATAAAGATAAAGTCGGTAAGTTGACACAAAAACAATGTGAAGAAATCGCCGCAGAAAAATTGCCCGATTTAAACACAAAAGATATCAAACAAGCCGCAGAAATGGTAAAAGGCACAGCACGCAGTATGGGTGTTGATATCGCCGCAAAATAATAATAAAGCAGGGAGAGTTTAAAACTCGTTAACCTGAAGGAGATAAGATGGGAAAAAGATTAAAAGCAGCTAAAGAGAACATAGATTCTAAAAAACTGTACACCTTAAAAGAGGCCTCCGCTTTATGCAAAGAAAACGCAAAAGCTAAATTTGACGAAACGGTTGAACTCCACGTTCGTTTAGGGATTGATACCAAAAAGTCAGATCAGCAAGTTCGTGCTATGGTAGTTTTACCGAACGGCACCGGCAAAACCAAAAGAATTGCCGTCTTAGCAAAAGGCGAACATGCCCAAGCAGCACAAAAAGCAGGTGCTGATTTAGTGGGCGGTGATGACTTAGTTGAAGATATTACAAAAGGTAAAATCGACTTTGATGTTTTAGTCGCTACCCCTGATGTAATGCGCGATTTGGCAAAAGCAGCCAAAATTTTGGGTCCGCGCGGTTTGATGCCGAACCCGAAAGCCGGCACAGTCACTTTTGATATCGCAAAAGCCGTGTCAGAACTTAAAGCAGGCAGGATTGAATTTAAAGCCGATACTTACGGTATTGTTCACGTTCCTGTCGGCAAAGCATCTTTTGATGCAAACAAAATCTATGAAAATGCAAAAGCTGTTTTAGATACTATTTTGAAGGTTAAACCTTCAACATCTAAAGGGACATATATGAAAACAGTTTCAATGTCCTCTACGATGGGTTTAGGTATTCATATTGATGTAACCAAGTTAAACGCCTAACACTCTTTTGCAAATAAGCCCCCGTGTTTATGACACGGGGGTTTTTCTACGTATTGTTTTTCCGCATACTGCGCACAAACGCGCGAAACGCGCTTGTAAATTTGAGCCCTTTTTTATTTTTATCTTCCTAGAGTACCGCAAACTCACTCCGTTCGTTTTACTTCTTGGTACACGTCGTCAGATAAAAATAAAAAATCATCTCAAATTTTCTGCGCGGCGCGATATTATTTTCGCACGCTATGGCTCTGTACTCTTGGGGCGTCGCAGTAAAAATCAAAATTTTCTCAAAAATACTTGCTAGGTTTGTGCGCACGGTTTGGCTTTATTTAAATCTGCTGCGCGATGCGATAATATTCTCATCCGCTACGGTCTGGTGTTTTTTCGTCGTCAAAGAAAAATTTAAATTAGCTCCAAAAATACTTGCCGGGTTTTTGTTCTCGGTTTTACTTTTATTAAATAAAAATTTCTTCTTTATTGCCTTCACCCGTATGATAAAACTTCCACTTAAGTCGCCCTAATTTTTGCGCTGTTGCAAAAATTGGGGAGATGTCGCGGAGCGACAGAGGGGTGTCATACGGGCGGAAGGTGGCTTGCGGAGTTTTTTCGCAAGACGAATGGGGGATAAAATTTGAATTAATTTCTCTCCCCTTTACAAGCGAAGGGGAGAGAAATTATAGTAAACAACAATTTTAGTATAAATTAACAACTTGTTAAATGTTTACCGGTTGCAGGGTCAATCGGGCATTCACACTTTGGTGCACCACCGCTTTGAGTATCCGCTCCTTCAAGACATCCTGTACCATAATAATGAGCATCGGAACAACTTCCAGATCCAGTATAGATACATTTTCCTCCGGAATTTACCGTTATCCTCCAGCATCCATTCTTACAGATTCCACCATCATTAATTGTTGCTTCATTACAAGATCCTATACAAACCCCACCGTTATTTACTGTAACACCGCTGCAACTTGTACCATCTCTTCCAATACATTTCCCACCGTTATTTATCGTACTCCCACTACAACTTACACCATCACAAATTCCACCATAATTTACTATTGAATTCTGACAAGTATACCCCCTAGTAGCAAGGCACACCATACCTTCATTTATTTCTTGTCCGCTAGTACCTATATACCCGCATACACCACCATTACTTGTTTTCCACATACTGTCATCATATAATCCTTTACACCTGGCTTCTTCATCTACATAACAAGTGCTGTTTGTTTCCGCCCATGCCATACCTACTTTTTCACACGGTGCTTTGGTAAATGCTCCTAAATCTTCACAGATATAATGGGTGCCCGGGGTGCATAATATTTGTTGATTTTCATAATCTTTATACAAAGTATATTCACCGTTATTCCTATCGGCTATAATACCTGTGTCTATCAGTTCATAAGTGTAAAGATCTGTTACCAATGCACCGTTATTCATCGTTCCGCTTATGTCAATATCAAGATTAGCGAAATCTTTGGTATAACTGTTATTGTTAAGATACCATCCGTGTTCGCTTTTTGATATAGCAGACATAGCGGTTAGAGCGTCTGAAACTCTGCTCTTTTCCACTGATTTTCTATACCCCGGCAAAGCAACTGCCGCAAGTATACCGATAATGAGTACAACAACCAAAAGTTCTATTAATGTAAAACCTTTGGCACTACTTTTCTTTTTCATTTTCCTTCCTCCTGTTTAAATTTTCCTTATTGCCGCCACTTGTATGCCTTGTCACACGGGTGAAGGCAATTAAGAAATCTACTTTTCAAAACCGCCAAATAAAAAAGGCGATTCGCTCTAAGGACCTTCGAGAACTTAAAACGAGAATCGCCTTCATACCATAAAGATATGATACAACCCCATTTTCTAGCTCGAAGGTCAACAAATAAATTATTAGTTTATTTGTTACGTTGTTTCTTCTAAACAACTCTAAAAAATAAGTATACTTCACAAATTTTTATGTGTTTTTACTATCTAAACACCTCAATATTATAACATTTTATTTCAAATAATTATTCATTATTTTAAACAAATCGGTATTGTGGAAAATATTTTGTTTAATACCGGCATTATCTCCGTAAAACACGACAAATAATGGTACATTTGTATGTTTTTTTGTGTTCCAAACAATGCCTTGTTCTTTCCAATAATGATTGTAAGCGGAATAAAAATCAGTTTCGCCATCCAAAAAATCAAGCGGACCATCAAAACCCAAATCTTCTTTAAACATTTTTTTAATGGTATCGGAATTTTTTTGTTCTGCCGGTAAAGTTTTATATTTGTTTGCAATATCATAATTAAGATTTTTACCGTTTTGCAATTTATTAAATTTTTCAAAGGTATTATAATCTTCTTCTTTAGAATTATAAGGTGTATAATAAGCAAAACCGAAACCGCCTGTATCGTGGTCTGCGGTAACAATAACTAAAGTGTCTTTATTTTTATCTGCAAATTTTTTGAGGTACCCTAAAGTTTCATCAAATTCCAAAAGTTTTTGCAAAAGTGCTTGTGGGTCATTTTCATGTGCTACCCAATCTATTGCGCCTGCTTCAACTAATAGGAAAAACCCTTTATCATTTTTAGATAAAACGGAAATTGCCTTTTTTGTCATATCCAAAAGCGACGGTCCTTGCCAATCAGCCGGCGGATAAGGATGGAAATATACCGGTGCAAATAACCCCAAAATTTTACCATCGTTTAAATTATTCATTTGTTGTTTTGTAAATGCCAAATTGTATCCACTGTTTAATACTTTTAAGAGGTTATTGTCTTGTTTTGCTTTGCCTTGTACTTCATTTAAATAAGGTACATTTTTCAAAATTTCTTGGTATTTTGGATTTTTAAGGTCTGCTTTTGAAACAAAATAATTTAAACCGCCGCCAAAAACTATATCCGGTTGTGTTACGGTCATATCTTCAATAATACCGTCCCGCATTTTGCGGTTTTGGCGGTGTGCGAAAAATGCGGCAGGTGTGGCATCTAAAACATAAACATCAGTTAAAACACCTGTCGCATATCCCCTTTGTTTTGCATTATATAAAACGCTGTTTGACGGCTTTCCTTGCGCATCAACACCTAATGCCTCCGGATTTGTTTTTACCCCTGTTGCAAATTGTGTGGCAGCGGCGGCAGAATCTGTAACGATAGTTTTATCCGTATAATTAAACATTATACCGTTTTTACCGTCATTGAACATATCTTCTAAATTTGAAATTTTGTTTTTATATGGGCTATTTGGCGCGAGGCGTGCATATTCCATTAAATATGCCATAATATTTGGACCTGCACCGTCTGCGATAACTAAAATTACATTTTTCTTTCCTTGTATTTGAGTATTTTTAATTTGAGCGTTATGGCAGGCAGTAAGTAAAAAAATAATGATAAATAAACTGAATAATTTTTTCATAAAAACCTCTATAAAAAAACCCACATTATGAAATGTGGGTTTCAAATCAAAATTAAACTTAATATTTTATTAAACTCTTGTAAGGAACATTTAAAGTTCTGCCGCCTTGCAAAGCAGTAAGTTCAATTACATATAAGCAAAATTCAGTTTTTGCTCCAAGTTTATTTATAAGTTCCAAAGCTGCGCGCGTTGTACCGCCGGTGGCAAGCAAGTCGTCAATTAAAATAACTTTATCGTCTTTGGTTAAGGCGTCTTCGTGCATTTCAATGATATCTGTGCCATATTCCAAAGTAAAGCTTGCTGCAATTTTTTTATAAGGGAGTTTCCCTTTCTTGCGAACCGGTACAAACCCAATACCCAAAGCATAAGCCAAAGGTGCACCGAAGATAAAACCGCGGGATTCAATCCCTACAATTTTTGTTATGCCTTGGTTTTTACAAAGGGCGGCAAGTTCATCAATTACATATTTAAAAAGTTCTGCATGCCCAAGTAGCGGTGTAATATCGCGGAAAATAATACCTTTTTTAGGATAATCGGGTATAGCGCGTATAATATTTAAAACTTCTTCTTTTTTTGACATAGTTACCTCTTACTTTTTTTGTTTTTATTTTTTATTATGGTATTTTTTGAAATCTTTTTTGCCTTTTTAAGCAACTTTTCAAGCGGACTTTTTGCAATCTCATTACCTAAAATATCTGTGGTCTGTTTAATTGCCATACCGGTGTGGAAATTGATAGCTTTATTTTTCTTTTCTTGTTCATCAATTAAACCGAGTTCCAATGCCTTTTGGCGGACCTTACGGACTGCGCGTTCTTCAATTTGCCTAACGCGTTCCCTTGAAATATTTAATTCCTTTGCGATTTTAGCTAAAGTATCCGGGTCTTCTTGCTCAACGCCGTAGCGCATAAGCAAAATTTGCCTATCGCGTTCTGGTAAATCATCCAAGATTTTTTTAATTTCTTCTTGGGATGATTTTACAAGCATCAAGAAATCAGGGTTACCTTTACTTTTATCACTTAAAGTTTCTTCTAAAGTTACGCTATCATCATCACCTTGTACCAAAGTAGATAAGGAATCAATACTGTATGCCGCATTTAAAGTGTTTAAAATAGATACAACTTGCTTTGCTGAAATATCAAGTTCGTGTGCGATTTCATTTAAAGTCGGCTCACGGTTAAGTTTGGTTTTTAATTTGTCTAATGCCTTACCCCACATACGCAAATTTTCCCATGCGTGTTGAGGTATTTTTATATTTGTTGCCTGTTCTTCCACAGAGCGGCGGATAAATTGCTCTATCCAATGTATTGCATAAGTGGAAAAGCGGTAGCCGAGCTTGTAATCAAATTTTTCTATTGCTTGAAGTAAGCCAAGATTTCCTTCTTCTACAAGGTCCATCAAATCACAACCCGGTCGCAAAAAGCGGCGTGCCGTAGGTATAACAAGGCGTAGATGCAATTTAAAAAGTTCATCTCTTGCTGAAAGATCCCCGTTTTTATATCTTTTCCAGAGGGTAGCTTCCTTTTCCCTATCAATTTGTTTAACGATATTTCCTACTTCTTTGAAATATTCGTTTACTGAGTCAATATTTTGGTCCATATATTATTATAATATCAAATTTTTTGCACATAAGCGCATTATTTTATAAAATTTATATATGTATATTAGGAGGATTTATGCGTATTTATGATGATTTACAATTAGATTACTGTGATGTTTTACTCAGGCCCAAACGTTCGGCCTTAACTTCCAGATCGGAAGTAGATATTTTAAGGGAATATACTTTTAAATGGTGCCCAAAAACGATTAAAGCAACAGGTATAGTCGCCGCGAATATGGCAACGACAGGTACTTTTGAAATTGCAAAAGTTATGCAGGCAAATAATTTATTTACAGCTTTGCATAAACATTATTCCGTTGAAGAACTTACAAAATTTTTAAAACAGAACAAAAAGGAACACGGTAATAATGATTTAATGTTTATATCCACCGGTGTTAATGATAGAGATTTTGAAAAATTACAAGCCATTATGAAAACCAAACTTGTAAATAATATTTGTATTGATGTCGCAAACGGTTATTCACCTTATTTAATAAATTATGTTAAGCAAGTGCGTGCCGCTTATCCTGATAGTTTGATTATGGCAGGTAATGTGGTAACAGGTGATATGTCCGAGGACTTAATTTTAAACGGTGCCGATATCGTTAAAGTCGGTATCGGTCCCGGTTCTGTTTGTACAACACGCAAATTAACAGGTGTTGGCAGGCCGCAATTTTCCACTGTTGTGGAATGTGCGGATGCAGCACACGGCGTCGGCGGTATGATTTGTGCCGACGGCGGTTGTACCGTTGCCGGTGATTTGTGCAAGAGTTTTTGTGCCGGTGCAGATTTTATTATGCTTGGCGGTATGCTCGCCGGTCACGATGAAAGCGGTGGTGAAATTTGTACAAAAACCTTTCAAACAAATGAACTTGAACCGGTTGGCGAAAATGCTTATCAAGTTAAACTTGAAGAAAAAACTTATAAAAAGTTTTACGGTATGAGTTCTCAATATGCGCAAGAAGAACATTACGGCGGTATGAAACGTTATCGTGCAAGTGAAGGTAAGGAAGTTAATTTACTCCTTCGCGGGCCTTTGGAACCGACGGTTTTAAGTATTTTAGGCGGTATAAGAAGTTGTATGACTTATATCGGCGCAAAACGCTTAAAAGATATGCCAAAATGCGCAACATTTTACCGCGTTTCAAGGCAACTTAACACAATTTTTGATTAAGTTTGTTATAATTAACTAAGGAGTTTCGTTTTAATGTAAGCTATAAAAAGCTTAAAACAATTAAATCTGTTTTTTAGGTAATCCTTAATTGGATTGTCTTTTGCGATAGCAAAAGGATTGAAGGCCTAAAGAACAGTCGTTATAATTTTGCCGTTCTTATGAACGGCAAAATGCGGCTGTTTTACTATGACCTTCAATCCATAGTATAAACGGCCGTTTTTATTTGGTATTTTTGGAGATTTTATGTTATTTATATTACAACTTTTATGTTTCTTTTTGGCAATGTTTCTTGCTTTTTATATAGTTTTATTGATTGCAAAGCATGACAAAAATATTTAATTAATACTAAGCCAAACCGTACGCACAAGTCCGGCAAGTATTTTTGAGGAAATTTTAATTTTATAACCCCACCCCAACCCCTCTGTCACTCCGTGACATCTCCCCAATTTTTGTCCCAAAAATTAGGGCGACTAAATAGGAAATTCTATCCCTCCGCCTTTGCAAGCAAAGGGGCGGGGAGAAAAAGGAAATATTCTAGGGTTCAGAGCCGTAGCGCACGAGAGTATTTTCGCGCTGCGCAGCAGATTTAAGATGATTTTTTATTTTATCTGCGACGAAGAGTACCGTGAAGAACGTGGAGCGAAGCGACATCTCGGTACTTTAGGAGCAGAAAAATAAAAAAGCGCTTAAATATGCAAGCACGTTTTGCGCGTACTAGTGTGTAGCGCGGAATGTAAACGCGTAAAATTTTCATATTACATTTTATCTCTAAAAGTGTTACAATGTAATTATGAGGAAGGAAGACCACCTTATAATAACCGGCCTCGGCATAGAATTTGCCTTAATAATGTGTTTGGGTTTTTTTGCCGGATATTTTTTAGATAAAAAATGGGATACCTTGCCTTATTTTACTTTAGTAGGTGCGTTTTGCGGTTTTAGTTTGGCGCTTTATGTCCTTATAAACACCGCCTTAAAAATCAGCAAAAAATCAGAAGCACCGAAAGAGGAAAGTAAAAAATGATTAGCGAACTTTTAGAACATCATATTTTAGATCACGGGTTAAATTTTTTGGGGGTTCAACTTCCGATAACACAATTTAACTTGATGATGTTAATTGTAAGTGCTGTTATTTTGTTCGTTTTTATTTTTGCCGCACACAAAAAATCCGGTCGCTTGAGAACTGTTGTAGAAATGTTTGTAATGTTTGTACGTGATGATCTTGTCCTCCCAAACCTTCACGAAAAGGGCCGTAAATTAGTTCCTTTCTTTTGCAGTTTGTTTGTTTTTATTTTATTTTCAAATTATTTGGGTATGTTACCTTGGGCAAGAACGGTTACTGCCAATATTTCCGTTACTGCCGGGCTTGCGTTAATTAGTTTATTTATAATAGTAAGCCAAAGTATTAAAAACAATGGTTTTTGGGGTTTTACAAAAACCTTTGTTCCCGGCGGTGTACCGTGGTGGCTTATACCTTTAATGTTTCCCTTAGAGGTTTTAAGTTTAATTATCAGAATTTTTGTTTTGGCAGTTCGTTTATTTGCAAATATGACGGCAGGGCATATAATTTTAATCGGCTTAATTTCTTTTATTTTTATTATGGGCGCGCGTGGAATACATTATGGTTTTGTAACTTCTGGCCCTGTAATGTTTATGACACTTTTTGTTAGTATTTTAGAATTGCTTGTTGCTGTAATTCAGGCATATGTTTTTACTTTGCTTACTGTGATTTTTGCCTCATTACAGCTTGAAGCGCATTAAAGGAGAATAATATGGAACTTAAATATATCGGTGCAGGTCTTGGCGCAGCACTTGCGGTTATCGGGGCTGCTTTAGGTATCGGTAAAATCGGCGCTGCTGCTTTGGAAGCAAGCGCAAGGCAACCGGAAGTTACAGGCCCGGCAAGAATTACAATGATTATTGCAGCAGCTTTGGTTGAAGGTGCTACTTTCTTTGCCTTAGTTATCTGCTTACTTATGATTTTATAATATGGAACAATTGCTTAAACCTGACCTTGGGCTGATTTTTTGGACCATCGTCAATTTCACTTTGCTTGCCTTGTTGCTTGCTAAATTTGCGTGGAAACCAATAATTTCCGCAATAGAGGCAAGGGAAAAGAAAATTGCCGATGATATTATAGCCGCCCAAAGTGCCAAAGACGAAGCAAAACAAATTGAGGAAAATTTAAAACGAGAGTTGGAAAATTCCTCAAAAGCAGCTGCTTTGCGCCTTGAGGAAGCCACAAAAGCTGCCCAAAAGGAACGCGAACAAATTTTGCAGGAAGCCCAAAATCAAGCACAAAATATGATTGCCCGTGCCAAAGACGAAATTAATTTGGAAACGCAAAAAGCAATCAGCGCAGTTAAAAAAGAAATTACTGATACGGCTTTGCTTGCTGCAAAAAAAATTGTAGCGAAAGAAAGTGATATTAAAACCAACAAGGAAATGGTGGAAGAACTTTTAAACGAGATTAAGAAATGAAAACAGGTACTTTAATTCTTGCCAATCGTTATGCAAAAGCATTTGACAGTATCGCTAAAAATACTGATGATGCTTTGCATAATTTGGCGAGTTTTGAGGAGTGTTTAAATAGTTTAAAGGAAATTTCCGTTTATCTTGAAAACCCAACTTTAAACGAGCAAGTTAAAACCTCTTTAATAAAAAAAGTTTTACCTAAAAATGTTGCAACTACTTTCCTTGCCGTATTAGTAAAAGAAAAACGGTTTTATTTGGCAGAAGAAGTTTTAAAAGAACTTCACAATTTATTAGATTTACGACGCGGAATAAAACGCGGTCAAGTTCTTACGGCAAAAGTTTTAGATGAGAAAGTAAAACTCAAAATCCAAAAGGAACTTGAAAATTATTTTAAAACGAATTTGGTCCTTGATTTTAAGGAAGATTCAAATTTAATTTCAGGCATAAAAATAAAAGTGGGGGATTTTTATATTGAAGATTCTGCCGCCTCTCGTTTACAAGAATTAGAGGCAGTTTTAAAGGAGTAATTATGGCAATCAGACCGGAAGAAATAACTTCTATAATCAAAGAAAAAATTACAAATTTTGTACCTAGTGCGAAACTCGGCGAAGAAGGTACAGTTATTAGCGTAGGCGACGGTATAGCCCGTATTTATGGTTTAAATAATGCTCTTGCCGGGGAACTTTTAACTTTTCCTGGTGGAGTTCAAGGTATGGTAATGAACCTTGAATACGATAATATCGGCTGTGTTCTTTTAGGTGAGGATACAAAAGTTAAAGAAGGTGACATCGTTACAAGAACCGGTAAAGTTATTTCAATACCGGTTGGGGAGGATTTACTTGGACGCGTAGTCAATCCTCTGGGTGAAGCACTTGACGGGCGTGGTGCAATTAAAAGTACAGAAACGCGCCCTATGGAAGTTATCGCCCCCGGTGTTGTAGAAAGACAACCGGTTAAAGAACCTTTACAAACAGGGCTTAAGGCAATTGACGCTATGGTACCTATAGGACGCGGTCAGCGCGAACTTATTATCGGCGATAGGCAAACCGGCAAAACCGCTATTGCCATTGATACCATTATTAACCAAAAACAAGAAAAGAGCGGTGTAATTTGTATATATGTGGCTATCGGGCAAAAACAAAGCACGATAGCACAAGTAGTCAAAACTTTGGAAGATGCCGGCGCACTTGAATATACAATAGTTGTTTCCGCAAGTGCATCTGATCCTGCTTCTTTGCTTTATATTGCCCCTTATGCAGGTTGTGCAATGGGCGAATATTTTATGTGGAAAGGTAAAGATGTTTTAATTATTTATGATGACCTTTCAAAACACGCACAAGCGTACAGGCAAATGTCCTTGCTTTTAAGACGTCCGCCAGGCCGTGAAGCATATCCCGGTGATGTCTTTTACTTACATTCCCGTTTACTTGAACGCGCTTGCAAATTAAGTAAAGAAAACGGCGGCGGTTCTTTAACAGCACTCCCGATTATTGAAACACAAGCAAATGATATTTCCGCCTATATTCCAACAAATGTTATTTCAATTACGGATGGGCAAATTTATTTGGATACACGCCTTTTCCGCTCCGGTATAAAACCGGCGGTGGATGTGGGATTATCAGTTTCCCGCGTTGGTGGTAGCGCACAAAAGAAAGCAATGCGCAAAGTTGCCGGAACTTTAAGAATTGACCTCGCACAGTATCAGGAACTTGAAAGTTTTGCACAGTTCGGTTCTGAACTTGATAAAGAATCACAAGCACAACTTTCACGCGGTCAGCGTTTAAGAGAACTTTTAAAGCAACCGCAATACAGCCCGATGCAAGTTTGGGAACAAGTAATTTCTTTATATGCCGGTACAAAGGGTTATATGGATGATATTGAAGTTGCAGATATTTTAAATTTCCAAAATAAACTTTTGGCATATATCAAAGCAAATAAGAAAGACATTGTTGAAGAAATTACAAAAACCGGTTTGCTTGAAGAGGATACTGAAACAAAATTAAAACAGATTATAGCAGAATTTAAACCTATTTTTAAGGAGAGCAAAAATGCAAAATAAAAAGAAATTTTTAGTAACCGGCGGTGCTGGGTTTGTGGGCAGCAATATTGCTTTTGAACTTCAAAATCAAGGGCATGAAGTTACAATTATTGATGACTTTTCCACATCAAATTTTAAAAACTTGATCGGTTTTAAAGGTGATGTGGTTGCCGCAAATATTTTTGAAGAAATACCTTTAGATAATTATTATGATGCAATTTTCCACGAGGCAGCAATAACGGATACAAATGTCCACGACCAAAAAAAGATGATGGAAATTAACGTTGAAGCATTTAAAAATATTTTGTATTATGCAGCGGAACATGAAATTAAAAAAGTTATTTATGCCTCTTCCGCCGCGACTTACGGCAACAGTCCTTGCCCGATGAAAGTTACCCAAACCCCTACACCGGCAAATGTATACGGTTTTTCAAAAGCAATTATGGATAATGTAGCACGCGATTTTGCTGAAGAAAACCACGATATGAAAATTATCGGTCTTCGTTACTTTAATGTTTACGGTCCGGGTGAAACATATAAATCCGGCATAACAGCAAGTATGGTATTCCATCTCTATAACCAAATGAAACTCGGGCACCGTCCGCGCATTTTTAAAATGGGTGAACAGCAAAGGGACTTTGTTTATATTAAAGATATTGTTAAAGCCAATATGTGTGCTTTAAATAACGGTAAAGAAAGCGGCGTTTACAATGCCGGTACAGGTATCGCACGCAGTTTTAATGATATGGTTGCCTGCTTAAATAAAGAACTTAACACAAATTTACCGCCTGAATATATTGATAATCCTTACAGCGCATTTTACCAACTTAAAACACAGGCAGATATTAGTTTAACGACTGAAAAACTTGGCTATACTCCTGATTATACTTTGGAAACGGGTATTGCCGATTATGTTAAATATTTAGAGGAACAAAATAAAAAATAAATGGAAAGTTTACGCGATATTAAACAACAAATTAAGGCGATAAATTCAACTAAGCAAATGATGCTTACGATGAAGATGGTTTCCTCCGCACGCATAAGGTTTGCCCAACAAACTATGCTTAACGGTCGGCCTTTTGCGCAGAAGATGGCATCCTTAATTGATAATTTGCGTAAAGATATCCAAAACCCGTCAAGCCCTTTTAAAACAAGCCCTTATTTTAGATTTTTCACTTCGGAAATTGGGGATAAAAACAAAATCGGTTTAATTTTAATTACCGGTGATAAAGGTCTTTGCGGTGCTTTTAATGCCGTTACTTTAAGGGAAAGTTTAAAGTGGATAAGGGAAAATAAAGATAAAGAAAAGTTTGTTTTTGTTATCGGCAAAAAAGGTGCGGATTTAGTGCGCCGCTTAAATATGCCGAACTTGCATATTGTTTGTGAACTTATAAATATTTTTCCACATATTGCTTATGTACACGCTGCTTTGATTAAAGAAAAAATTGAAAAGTGTGTTATGGAAAATAATTTGTGTAAAGTGGATTTAATTTATAATAATTTTAAATCCGTTGCTTCACAAGAACTTGTAAATAAAACTTTCCTTCCTTTTGATTTTGAAGAAATTGAAGGAGAGGATAATTTAGAAGATTTCATTTTTGAACCGGGTATCAGCGAAGTTCTTTTAACTTTAGTTCCGCGCTATATTGGCGCAAATATTTACAGGTTTTTGCTTGAATCACAAGCGGCAGAACTTGCGGCGCGTATGAATGCTATGGAATCCGCAGCAAACAATGCACAAGAAATTGCAGATAATTTAAGTGTCAAATTAAACAAAGTGCGCCAAGAAGGTATCACTAATGAAATTACGGAAATTGTTAGCGGCGCAAATGCTTTAAATAATTAGAGGTTACTATGAATAAAGGTACAGTAGTTCAAATAATAGGGGCAGTAGTAGACGTTAAATTTGAAGACGTTTTACCTGCTATAGAAAATGCTTTGGAAATTAAATTCCCTGACGGTAAAATTTTGGTTGCCGAAGTAGCTTCACAACTTGGGGATAATATTGTGCGTGCGGTTGCGCTTTCTTCCACAGATGGGCTTGCCCGCGGTGCTGAAGTTATTGATACCGGCGCACCTTTGCAAGTGCCTGTCGGTGAAGCTTGCCTCGGGCGTTTAATGAATGTTTTAGGTCAACCGCAAGACCACCGCGGCCCGATTGAAAGTAAAGAATATGCCTCTATTCATACTCCGCCGCCGCCTTTGGAAGAACAAAAAACTACGCCTGAGATTTTTGAAACAGGTATCAAAGTTATTGACTTAATTGCACCTTACATGAAAGGCGGTAAAGTAGGTTTATTCGGCGGTGCGGGCGTTGGTAAAACCGTTGTTATTATGGAACTTATCAACAACGTTGCGCGTCAGCATAACGGCAGTTCGGTTTTCGGCGGCGTCGGCGAACGCAGCCGCGAAGGTAATGATTTATGGCTTGAAATGCAGGAAAGTAAACTTTCCGACGGTTCTTCTGTTTTAGATAAAACCGTTTTGGTTTACGGGCAAATGAATGAGCCACCAGGCGCCAGGGCAAAAGTTGCATTAACTGCATTAACGCAAGCGGAATATTTTAGGGATAAAAAAGGGCAAGATGTTTTGATATTTTTGGATAATATTTTTAGGTTTGTCTTGGCAAACTCGGAAGTTTCCGCATTGCTTGGGCGTATGCCGTCTGCCGTCGGTTATCAGCCAACACTTAATACGGAAATCGGTGCTTTACAGGAACGTATTACATCAACGAAACGCGGCTCAATTACTTCAATTCAAGCGGTTTATGTTCCTGCCGATGACTTAACTGACCCCGGTGTTGCATCTACATTTACACACCTTGATGCAACAACAGTTCTTTCAAGGCAACTTGCAAGTTTGGGTATTTACCCGGCTGTTGATCCGCTTGATTCCACTTCGCGCATTTTGGACGCGCGTATTTTAGGGCAAGAGCATTATGACACTGCACAAGCAGTTCGCAAAATTTTGCAGAAGTATAAAGACTTGCAAGATATTATCGCAATCTTGGGTATGGATGAACTTTCCGACGAAGATAAAATCACAGTTGCACGTGCGCGTAAAATTCAAAAGTTCTTATCACAGCCTTTCTTTGTAGCGGAAAAGTTTACCGGCGTACCCGGCAAATATGTGAAAGTAAAAGATACTGTGCAAGGTTTTAAAGATATTTTAGCCGGTAAATATGATTATATACCGGAGCAAGCCTTTTTCAACTGCGGCGGCATTGAAGACGTACTTGCAAATTATGAAAAGTTAAAAGCTAAGGAAGAAAAAATTTAATGGCAAAAATACACCTGCAAATAATTACACCGCAAAAGCCTGTTTTGGATAAGGAAGTTGATTTTGTCGTTCTTCCTGCCAGCAAGGGTGAACTTGGTATTTTGCCGGGGCATACGGAGTATATTGCAACTTTAAAATACGGTGTTTTACGTTATAAAGTGGGTGAAGAAACTGAAACTTTTGCCGTTCTTGGCGGTATAGCGGAAATTGCACATAATAATGTTAGTGTTTTTGCCGAAGGCGCAGTTTTGCAAGATGAAATCGACGAAGAAACCGCCCGCCAGCAACTTGAAAAAGCAAAGTCCGCGCGTTTGCAAAATGACAAAGCCATTGACTTAGAGCAAGCCGATCAAGAAATTAAAGAGGCATTACTCTTATTAAAAGTTAAGCAACTAAAAAGCAATAAACTTAAAAAGAAAAAGTAAAACCATTTGAGAACAAAGAAACAACAAAAAATCTAGGAGAGTGTGTATGAAAGAATATTTTATAGATGTTTTAAGATATCATTATTTTGATTTTAAAGGCCGCGCCACCCGCAAACAATATTGGTTGTTTTTTTTATGGAATATTATAGCGATAATTGCTATAATGGGTATCGCTTTGATTATTTCTAGGGCTGTTGGGATATCAGACAGAGTAAGTGCTGTTGTGTCAGGCTTATTATCTTTTTTATTAATCATTCCTGAGGTAGCAATATTTGTTCGTAGAGTCAGAGATGTAGGACATAATCCTTATTGGGGGTTATTAATGATTCCTAGACTTATAGCACCTATTTTATCTATATTGTGTATTTTAGGGATTGATGCTTTGTTTCCAGTTTTTATGACGGTACTTAAGTATAGATTCTGGTGTGGTATTCTTATATTGATTTGTGCTTTGTTACCAACTGATTATATTAGAAATAAAAAACTGAAAAAACAAAATATAGATAAGGGTAGTGTAAAATAAAAGTTGTGTATAAAAATGTTGGGGTTGGATTTTTTAGCGTATGTGCATAATTTCGCGCTGCGCAGCAGATTTAAGATGATTTTTAATTTTCTCTTTAACGACGTGTACCAAGAAGTAAAGTGAGCGTAGCGAACTTGCGGTACTCTAGGAAAAGAAAAATTAAAAAGCACTTAAATATGCAAGTGCGTTTCGCGCGTTTGAAAATATAATGCGGTAAAATAACACGTAAAATAAAGGGGGAGAGTTTATGGGTAGAGTAATAATATTGATGTTAGACAGTTTCGGTGTCGGTGGTGCTAAAGACGCCGCCGCGTTCGGCGACGCAGGTGCAAATACACTCTTGCATATCGCACAAAAAAACGGTGGTTTAAATGTGCCGAATATGGCCGCGCTCGGTTTGCTTAAAGCAGGTCAAGCAAGCTGCGGTGTTGAAATACCCGTCGGCAATTTAGGCCAAGCCAAAATAAATTTACCGTCTAAATATGGCTTTATGCGCGAAGTCAGCAAAGGTAAAGACACATCTTCCGGTCATTGGGAAATGGCAGGTGTCCCTGTCTTATTTGATTGGGGGTACTTTCCGCCAAATTACCCGTCTTTCCCGCAAGATTTAATTGATGAAATTTGCAAAGAGGCAAATCTCCCCGGCATTTTGGGTAATAAAGCAGCGTCGGGAACAGTTATAATAAATGAACTTGGTGCGGAGCATGTTAAAACAGGGAAACCCATTTGTTATACGTCGGCAGACAGCGTTTTCCAAATAGCCGCACATGAAAAACATTTTGGTTTAGACCGCCTTTATAAACTTTGCGAAATTGCTTTCAAACATTTAAAACCTTATAATATTGCACGTGTTATTGCACGCCCCTTTGAAGATGACGGTAAAGGCGGTTTTGTTCGCACAAAAAACCGTCACGATTATTCCGTTAAACCGCCAAATAAAACTTTGCTTGATATTGCAAAAGATAATGGGCGGCAAGTAATTTCTATCGGTAAAATTGCAGATATTTATGCACATCAAGGTATAACAAAAGCGGTTAAAGCAAGCGGCCTTGAAGAACTTTTTAATACAACTTTAGAAGAAATTAAAACTGCACCGGACGGTAGTATTATATTTACGAATTTTGTTGATTTTGATATGGTTTGGGGCCATAGGCGCGACACAAAAGGTTATGCCGAAGGTCTTGAATATTTTGACAGTCGTTTGCCCGAACTAGCCGAAATTTTAAAAGATGATGATATTGTTTTTATAACTGCCGATCACGGCTGTGACCCGACTTATAAAGGTACAGACCATACGCGCGAAAATGTACCTGTTATTGCTTTCGGTAAAAATATAAAATCGGAATTTATCGGCGAACGCGCTACTTATGCAGACCTTGGTCAAAGCGCCTCAACTTGGCTTAAAATTCCGCCCACATTAACCGGCAAAAGTTTTTTGTAGATTAGTAATAACCACAATAATCTGTACAATAATTTGGGGCTCTATTCCCCATTTCTTCTTGACAAATTTTATTTGATAAATTATTTCGATCTGCAGGTCAAGCATCACATCTTATTTTTTTGTTTGGTGGTATAAGAACATATTGTATTATGTGATTTCCTCTTTTATCATCTACGTTACAATAAATATAACTATAAGGTGAAGATATACTACAATTAGTATTTACTGTTATATCCAGGTTATTCCAATTTGTTGTATATTTGTTATTTACTAAATAGTATCTTTGTTCGGCGTCGTAAATTGCATGTGTCATATCTTTTATTGCGGCGAACTTGCTCCTTAAAACCGCTTTTTTATACTGTGGCAAAGCAATTGCCGCTAAGATTCCGATTATTAAAACTACAACCAATAATTCAAGTAAAGTGAAACCTTTTTTACTGTTTTTTATCTTATTCATAAATGCCCCTAAATTGATTTATACGGCGTTTTTAATTCCGCCATACATACATTTTAGAAAAAAAAACATTGTCAAGTACAATATTTTATATCAAAATAAAAAATTATCAGTAATTAATTTATAAAATATTTTGTAAGTTGTAAATTTTAGGAAATATTAAAAATTTAGAAAACCGCACAAATTACGCGCTGTTGCGATTTGGAAATCTCTCCCTTTGCTTGCAAGCGGTAAAAATGCCGTTAAACTTGTAATGCCTTCATTTATATACGGGCTGCCGAAACTGATAAGATAAGATCTTTTTGCATTATTTATTGCTTTTTGTAAAATTTCTTTTTGCTTTTCGTTTAGATTTACTGTGCCTTTAAAAGCGGCATAATCTTCAAAATTTAAGGCAATCAAAAAGCTGCTTTTTTTACCTTCTTTGTAAGGTGTTAATTTAAAACCGTTTTCTTTTAAAGTTGCTAAAAATGGTGGTAAATCATTTGAGGTATTTTCATCTAAAATTAAGTAACTTATATTATTTTTTTTGTTCAAAGTTATTTGTGGGTTTAATTTTTGTAATATAGCATAGGCCGCCTCTTTATTTAATTGTGTACAGGCAGTATTTATATTTTTGCAAGATAAAGGATGCATAGTTTTAAGAAGTGCAATCATCATTTCTAGGGTGGAAATTGAATAAAAAACTTTTTCTTTTAACTCAATATTTTGTTTTACGATTTCTGCCAAATCTTTCATTGTTTTAAATGGGTCTTCCGGGCAAAGCAAAACATCTGCACCTGCTTTAAAGGCATCTATCGGGTTTTGCCCTTTTGTTGCGTTCATTGTTAAAGCATCAGTAACAATAAGTCCTTTATAATACATTGTTTTACGAAGCAAACCTGTCAAAACTTTTTTTGAAAAACTTGCTGGCATTTTATCATCTAAACATTTAACAAGTAAATGGGAAACCATTATACTATCCGCCCTTGTTATCAATTCGCGGTAAGGTAAAAGGTCCTGCTCTTTTAAATCCATTAAATTTTTTTTGACTTCCGGTAAAGTTAAATGTGAATCTTGTATAGTGCTGCCATGCCCCGGGAAATGTTTAAAACAATTTAAACATCCGCCGTCTGAAAGACCTATTGAAAATGCCCTCGCCATACGGGAAACGGTTTTAGGATCGGCTGAAAATGAGCGTGTATTTATAATAGGGTTATTCGGTGTATCTGCCAAATCAACAACCGGTGCAAAAACCCAATTTATACCAAGTTCACGCGCTTGTATTGCGGTTAAAAAACCTTTTTTTAGTGCTAAATCTTCGCGTCCGGCAAGACCTAAAGTGTAATTTGTGGGAAGCATCGGCAACCCTTTATGCCATCTGCCAAGACCGTTTTCATAGTCCGCCGCCATTAATAACGGGTGTGGTGCTAAACTTTGTAATGTTTCAATTAAACCTTTAAGTTCTTCCGCCTGACCGCCGTAAAAACAAAAACCGCCAACACCTGCTGCGGCAAGTTTTTTGGCATCTTCTACGGAAGTTTTCCCGAACCAAAACCCGGGGAATATTAAGCGGTTTGTTTTCATAGAAAATTCAATACTCCTATAATAGTATTTTTTTTAGTTCCGATCAAGTTTTTATTTACGGGTATTTTATTTATGGTTAAATATGCTAAATAAGCAAAGCAAGCTGCCTCTTTAGCCATTGGGTTTAATGTATCTAAAATTTTGATATTGAGCGGTAATAAAATTCTTAAATTATTTATTAAAGTTTTATTGTATGCACCGCCGCCGGAAACATAAAGTGTTTTTACACTGTATTTTTTTAGGATAAATTTTTTGATATTTTGTGAAATTATCAAAGCAGTTAAATAATTTAAAGTTGACACATCTTTTATATTTAAATTCGGGAAATATTTTTTGAAAAACGGTTCTGTAAAAGTGTTGCGGTCTAAAGAAATTATTCTTTTATAAAGATATTTTTTTGCAATTTTCTGTGCTTTTTTTATGTCGGGTTTTGTACTTACGGCTAGTTTACCGTCCTTATCAAAATTCTGTTTACCTTTGCTTAATTGGAAAATTGCATAATCACTTAACACATTTCCCGGTCCGCAGTCAAAACCGAAAGTTCTCCCTTTTTTTACATAAGAAGCATTTGAAATACCACCGATATTTAAAAGTATTTTCGGTGTTTTACCTGTAAAAAAATAATCTTCAAAAATTGGTACAAGCGGTGCGCCTTGACCGCCTAAAGCGATAGCCGAGGATCTGAAATTACTTACTGTTGGAATTTCTAAATTCTTTGATAAAAACGCAGCTTCGCCGATTTGCAAAGTGCAGTGTGTTTTTGTATTATGGTAGACAGTTTGCCCGTGCATACCTATAACGGAGATATCTTTTTTATTTATTTTAAATTCTTTCAAAAATTTTTGTGTAATTTTTAAATAAATTTTGCCGATTTTAAAATTAAGTTCTGCAAGTGTCGGTGCTGTAAAATTTATTGCCTGTAAAATTTCTTTTTGAAGATTTTTGGGGTAAGCATAGTTTTTAAAACATACAAGTTTTTTTGCTTTAACATCTAAAAGGGCTAAAGTTAAACCGTCGGCAGAAGTACCGCTCATTAGTCCTAAAGCAAATTTACTCATTTAAAGCACCCCTTAAAAAACCTTTATGCTTTTTTAAAATTTCTTTTGCTTGTTTTTGACTTACTTTAAGTTTTGCCATAATAACTGCTTCTTTAACATTAAAGTTTGTTTGCTTTGCAAATTGTTTTGCTTTTTCAAAACTTATATCCGCAGCCAAAGAGATTAAGCGCGTTGCGCGGTTTTTTAATTTTTCGTTTTTTGCCTGCAAGTCCACCATATAATTTTTGTAGATTTTTCCCACGCGTGCCATAGCCATAGTTGTTAGCATATTAAGCACAAGTTTCTGTGCCGTTCCTGCTTTTAAACGGGTTGAGCCGCTTATAACTTCCGCCCCTGTGTTTAAGTAAATTGTAATATCCGCGCCGTGTTTTTTTGCAAGTTTATTTGATGATATAAAAACACTTTTACTGCCTTGTTTCTTTGCGGCATTTAAAGCACCCAAAACATAAGGCGTATTTCCGCTTGAAGCGATAGCAATAAGTAAATCATTTTTACCTGCAATTTTTAAAAAATCTTTTGCACCTTGCGCGGCATTATCTTCCGCGCCTTCAATGGAATTAAAAACGGCTTTATTTCCACCTGCAATTATTGCAGTAAATAAATTTTTCGGTGTATTAAAAGTGGGGGGGCATTCTGCGGCTTCCAAAACACCTAAACGGCCGGAAGTCCCTGCACCCACAAAAATAATTTTACCGCCGTTTAAGTAAGTTTCTTCAATAAATTTTACTGCTTTAACAATTTCTTTTTGTGCTTTTTTTACGGCGGCGGCGGCAACAAAATTTTCCGCGCACATAATTCCCGCCATTTTATTTAAGGGCAGTTTATCAAAATCTTGGGAATTTTTGTTTAATGCCTCAGTTTCCGTAAAAGGAAGTTTCATAATCTTCTACCGTAAAGTCATTATTTAATTCGCGTATGGTTACCATATCTGATTTTACTTCGGGTAAAGTAGGTGTTTTGAGCCATTGTAAAAGCGCGGGTGTCATATATTTATTTAACATAGCTGTGCCTTTTAAATTATATGCGGTAAGGAAAGTTACTTTGCCTTGACCCGAGTGTAAAAAGGCGGCATTTCTTATAAAACTTGCTTCCATAAATTGTTTTCTGTCTTCACTTGAAACACCGATAAATACCGGTCCTTTATAATTTTTTATACCGCTTAAAGTTACAACATCCCTTTGTTTTAAAGACGGTGTTAACATCGCAACCCCGGCAATTTTATTGTGTTTGCTTAAACTTTTCCCTGCCACATTTGCGCCGAGCCCTGTTCCGAGAATATAGATATCTTCTTCCTCAAAACCTTTGTTTTTTAGATAATTTATTGCACTGTAAACATCTTCAACCATATTATTAAATTCATTTTTTTGACCGGTTTTTTCAAAATCTTCATATTTACCTTTGTTTGTACTGTAACCGTGTCCGCGAAGGTCTAAGGAAAGATAACAAAATTTTTCATTTTCCAATTTTGAGGTTAAGTTTGAAAATTCACCGCGGCTTTTTTCCAAGTCGTGTAATAATATTACGCATTTTGAGTTCTCACCTTGATAAAAAGTTGCCGCAATACCCCAACCGCCGTTTGAGGTTAAAGTTATATTACTTTGCGCAAAAACACTTACACAAAGCAATGTAAATAAAGAACAAGCAAAGAGTTTACGCATTAAGCAATAATCTCCTCGGGCTTAAACCAAAGGGCAATTTCGCGTGCGGCATCTTCGGGTGTACCGGATGCGTGAACACAGTTAAACATTGTGTCCCCTTTGGTATAACCAAATGCACCGCGGATTGTGTCGGGGGCGGCGTTTTCCGGTTTTGTTGCACCGAGTAAAGTGCGGATTTTTGAAATTGCATCCTCACCTTCATAAACAAAGGCATAAATGCGGTGGTCTTTTATACCGTTATAATCACCGCGCATAAAGTTGATTACATCTTGTAAAAACGGCTTACCGGCAAGGTTTGAATAATGCTGGCGGGCGAGTTCTTCCGTCATAATTCTTACTTTTGCGGCTTTCATATCAAGCCCTAAATGCTCAATACGGTCAATGATGATACCTGTTAAGCGTTTGCTTATGGCATCTGGTTTAATTAAAACTAAAGTTCTTTCTTTCATACCTAAATTATACCATTTAATGCTATAATTTATATATGGAAGAAAGACGAATTTTAGTTGTAGCCGGTGATATATCCGGCGATGTACACGCATCAAATTTAATAAAAGCTTTAAAGGAGCTTGCGCCCAAAATTAAAATTGATACTATCGGCGGTCTTCGTATGAAGGCACTAAGCGATAATTATTTATATGACCTTATCACCAAAGGTGCAGCCGGTTTCGATGCCGTAATTAAAAAGTTCCCCACTTGGTTAAACCTCTATAAACTTGTAAAAAATTATTTAAAGGAAACTAAACCCGCGGCAGTTATTACAGTTGATTTTTATGGCTTTAACCACCAAATTTTAAAACTTGCCAAGGCAGAAAATATCCCAGCTTATTATTATGTTTGCCCTCAAGTTTGGGCTTCAAGGCGTTACCGCGCAAAAGAAATTGTGAAACTTACAAGAAAGCAATTTGTCATTTTTCCTTTTGAAGCAGATATTTATAAAGAGTATGGCGGCAGCCCGGTATTTTTCGGCAATCCGCTTTTGGATACAGTTCCCGAGCCGCTTGAAATAAATTACAAAAAAGGTAAAGATGCTGCTTGGAGTTTCGGGTTAATGGTCGGCAGTCGCCCGGCGGAAATTGAAAAGCACAGTAAAATATTTTTTGATGTTTTTAAAGAAATCAAAAAAGTTTACAAAAACGCAAAATGCTTTATGTTTGCAGTTCCCGAAGTCAGTGATGAAAAACTTTACCAACTAACAGGCGCAAGTAAAAAAGAAATGCAAATTGTGCGCGAGAAAGATTTTAAAATAAGGCGGACTATGGATTTCGTTTTAACCTGCTCCGGAACCGCAACATTGGAAAATGCTTTGCTAGGTTTACCGATGAGCGTTGTTTATAAAACATCTTTTATAACTTATGCAATAGTACGCGCAATAATTAAAGTGCGTTTTATATCTTTAGTAAACATTTTAAGCAATAAAGCGGTTGTGCGCGAATTTATACAGCAAGATGTTAATCCAAAAGCAATTTCGAAAGAAATTCTTAATATTTTGAGTGATGAAAATAAATATTTAAATATGCGTAAAACAATGCTGGAACTTAGAAATAAACTCGGTGCACCGCCTGTTGCCAAGCAATCAGCGCAAGTGATTTTAGAGGATTTATGCAAAACCAATTAAAGCAAATTATTGACGGCTTCAAACAGTATAGCACGCAAGATACCGCTATTATTGAAAAGGCCTTTAACTTTGCACAAGAAGCCCACAAAGAGCAAAAACGTTTGACTGGTGAGCCGTTTTTTATCCATTGTTGCGAAGTCGCAAAAATTTTACTTGAACATAAACTTGATGCCGACACTATTGCCGCCGCGCTATTGCATGATACGGTGGAAGATACCCCTACAACCGTAAAAGATATTGAAACAAATTTTAATAAAACAGTTGCTTTAATGGTAGAGGGCTTAACGAAAATTGATAAACTTGAAAGCACTTCAACCGATGAAGAAACCGTCGAAAATTGGCGTAAAATGTTAATATCGGTATCCCACGATATACGCATAATCTTAATCAAACTTGCCGACAGAACACATAATATGAAAACTTTGGATGCACTCCCAAAACAAAGGCAAATTGAAAAGGCACAGGAAACAATTTCCTTATATGCCCCTTTGGCGCAGCGTCTTGGAATATTTACTTTAAAAAATGAGCTTGAGGACTTATCTTTTAAATATTTGCATCCGGCAGAATATGCTGAAATTGTAAAAGGCGTTGCCGAGCGCTCTGAAAATTTAAATAAGAAACTTGATTCCTTTAAAAATGCTTTAGATGCAGTTTTAAACAAAGAACAAATACCGCACCGTTTGCTTGCACGCGTTAAAAATTATTATTCAATTTACCGCAAGATGCAAAGCCACGATATACCGTTTTCGCAAATTCAAGATTTACTGGGTGTCAGAATTATTACTGAAACAAAACTTGATTGTTACCGTGCTTTAGGCGCTTTACACGCAAATTTTAAACCGCTTGCCGGCACTTTTACCGATTATATTGCTATGCCTAAAATGAATATGTATCAAAGCATACATACTACTATTATATATGAGGGGAAATTGATTGAAGTGCAAATAAGAACTGAAGAAATGCACCGTACTTGTGAATATGGCATTGCGGCACATTGGCGTTATAAACTTGGTACCAAAGAAGACCCGAATTTAGACGAAAAATTAAATTGGATTCGCCAATGGATAGAGTGGCAACGGGACTTAACTGCCCCAAGAGAATTTATTGAAAGTTTCCAAACGGATATTAACTTAAAACAGGTATTTGTTTTTACTCCGCAAGGCGAAGTTAAGGTCTTACCCGAACACGCCACACCTTTGGATTTCGCTTATTTGGTACACTCTGAAATCGGCGAACATTACAGCGGCGCTTTGGTAAACGGCAAAATGGTTAAAATGACTTATGAGTTACAAAGCGGCGATATTTGCGAAATCCAAACCCGCAAAAATGCCGAACCCACACGCCAATGGCTTGAAGCGGCAAAAATGGCACGCACACGCTCCAAAATCAAAAGAACTTTACGCGCAAAAGGTATTGAAATATGATTTGCTGGAAATGCAAAAGCGATATAGGCGAATTTGATAATTATTGCAAATATTGCGGTGCAGGTCAGGGCAAATATATACCTATATATTATAAGCATATCGGAATTATTTTACTTTTCTTTATTCTTGGTCCGTTTAACTTATATTTTGTTTGGTTTTCGCCTGCATTAAAACGCCCGGCAAAAATTATTTATACTTTTATTTTTCTTACTTTGACAGGTTGGTTTTGTTATAAGACATATCTTTTATTCTTACAAGCGCAGAGTATGCTTGGTTCTTTTCCGACGAATTTGATGTTTTAATTTTACGTGTTGACGTTCCGCATTAAATTCTCAAACGCATATAACGCGCTTGCAAATTTAAGCCCTTTTTTATTTTTCTTTTCCTAGAGTACCGCAAACTCACTCCGTTCGTTTTACTTCTTGGTACACGTCGTCAAAGAGAAAACTAAAATTTCCTCAAAAATACTTGCCGGGAATTGTACTCGTGATATGGCTCTATAATATGCTATAATTTCGGTATAAAAATTATTAAACCTTATTAACAGATTAACGGAGTTTTTATGAAAAAATCATATTTAGGTTTTATTTTATTATTAGGTTGTTTGGTTTTTAGTCCTCAAATTGCTTTGGGGGATTCTATAATGTATAAATTATTTTCTCCGATGGAAATACATAAAAAACACATGGCAAATATTAATGGCGCATTATGTCTTTTTGAAAAGAAATCAAATTTACCCCAAAAATATACAAATGGGAATTTAAAAATACAAAAAATTCCTAAGAATCATAGCGATTATAGAATTAAATCAAATTACAAACCAATATCTACTCCAAGTTTTGAATATACAACAGATATTAACATCACAGGACAGGATGTATGCGGGGTGATTTTTAATTGTGAAAAAGTTTCACTTCCTATAGAAGTAGTTAGAGCGAATTATATAAAAGAAAATTATGGAAAAAAATCAAAAGGTTACAATGTTAAAAGTTATATTTTTGACTGTAAGGAATATATAATCGGATTTATTGGGGAGAAAGATAATGGACTGGGTGGGTTATACACTGAACCATACGGATATGATGTTACGGACGTACCTGTTGGTAGTTATCTAAAATATATACCTGAAACACATGAAGTCCAGGTTTTTTCCCTAGATGATAAATCATATCAGCAAATTATAGATGAAAATATTTATACAGTAAAACAAAAATTAAAAGAAATAAAACAGAAAGAAATAAAATGGATTTTGCTGTTTATTGGTATTCCATCAGTTATTGCTCTGATTATGATAATAGTTGCCTTTGGTGGCAAAGAAATTTTTAAAAAGTTCAGAAAGCAATAAATAAAGTCAAACAGTGCACGCACACCCGGCAAGTATTTTTGAGGAAATTTTAGTTTTTATCGTGACGACAAGTACCAAGAAGAACGTGGAGCGAAGCGACATCTCGGTACTTTAGGAGCGAAAAAACTAAAATTTACCAAAAATAATTTGCCGGCAAAAAAACCTAAACTGCAGATTACCTATTTCCTATGCAAAATATCAAACACATATTGGACTCTGATAAAAACTAATATAATAGTTTTTAGGAGAGTTAGATATGCAGGTATTAAAGCGTTTTTATGGTGTAAACATATATGGGTGTGCGGTTA
>JAZUPU010000023.1:0-77354 GCA_045605325.1 Elusimicrobiaceae bacterium | reverse complement strand
ATGCCGGTTTAAGTACGGGGATTTCAATTAAACCCGACACAGAACCGCAGATTTTAGAAGAATTTTTAGATATTATAGACCTTGTTTTGGTAATGACTGTTTACCCCGGTTTCGGCGGTCAGGCATTTTTAGATAAAGCCCCGAAGCAAATTGAAGGTGTAAAAAAAGTAATTGCAAATAAACCTATTTGGCTTGAAGTTGACGGCGGAATCAATAAAGACACCGTTAAAATCGCCAAAGCGGCAGGCGCAAATGCTTTTGTAGCAGGCAATTCATTATTCGGGGCTACTGATATAAAACAGGCCTATAAAGATTTAAAAGATGCTATTAATTAGCAGATTTAAGCGCATTATGCGCAATTAAAGAAAGGAGAGTATGTATGGCAGTAGTAATTCGTCTACAAAGAACAGGTAAAAGGACACAACCTCAATACCGCGTTATTGTTGCGGAAAAGAGAAGTGCCGTCGGCGCACAAGCTAAAGAAGTACTTGGCACCTTTAACCCTTGCTTAAAAGAAAACGAGCAACTCCATATTGACTTGGAAAAAGTTAATAAATGGGTTAAAGTCGGTGCATTGCCTTCTAAGACCGTTGCAGCCCTGTTAAAGAAAGCGAGCAAATAGGTAAAATTCCATGAAAGAATTGGCAAATTACCTACTCAAATCTTTAGCACAAAACAAAGATGCAGTAATTATTGATGCTAAAGAAGAAGAAAATAGTGTTTATCTAACTGTACGTGTTGATGAGGCCGATAAAGGGCGCATTATAGGTAAAGACGGTTGTATTATTAAAGCTGTCCGCACCGTATTAGGTGCTTATGCGGCAAAGGAAAAAAAGAAAGTAACACTTAAACTTGAGGACTAATGCTTAAAATTGATATTATCACTTTGTTTCCGGAAGTAATTATGCCCTACTTAAATACAAGTATTTTAAAAAGGGCGCGTGAAGCAAAAACAGTAAATATCAGTTGCACAAATCCAAGAGAGTTTACAAAAGATAAACATAAAACTGTTGATGACAGACCTTACGGCGGCGGTGCCGGAATGTTGATGAAAGCAGATCCGCTTTATAAGGCAATAAAGAAAGTTAAAAAAACAAATTCTTTAGTCATTTTAACAAGCCCCCGCGGCAAAAAGTTTTCGCAAGAGTTGGCAAAAAAACTAGCTAAAAGGAAACACTTAATAATTGTATGCGGGCATTATGAGGGTGTAGACGCAAGAATATACCCCGAAATAGACCTTGAAATTTCTTTAGGGGATTTTATCCTCACAGGCGGAGAACTTGCAGCTTTGAGTATTACAGATGCAATAACTCGTTTGCAAAAAGGAACTTTTAAAAAAGATACCGTTACGACGGAAGAAAGTTTTGAAAACTCCTTGCTTGAGGCCCCACAATATACTAGGCCGGAGGTTTGGCATAGAAGGCGCGTTCCGCAAGTTTTACTAAGCGGAAACCATAAAGAAATAGCGGTCTGGAAACAAAAAACGGCGCTTGAAATTACAAAGAAATTCAGGCCCGATATGCTTGATAATAGACCTCTCAAAACAAGCGATGAAGTGAAAAGATTCAAGAGGAGAAACAAATGAACATTGAAGAAGTAAACAAACAATTAAAAAAGGATATTCCTTTTTTCAAAGCAGGTGACACTGTACGTGTTGCCGTAAAAGTCGTTGAAGGCGACAATGAAAGAATTCAAAATTTTGACGGTGTTGTTATTGCACGCCGCGGTCACGGAATCAGCGAAAGTTTTACAGTTCGCAAAATTTCCTTCGGCGTCGGTGTGGAAAGAATTTTCCCTATCAACAGCCCCAGAATTGAAAGCATTACCGTATTAAGGAACGGCAAAGTACGCCGCGCAAAACTTAATTACCTTAAAGCACTTTCAGGTAAAGCTGCAAGATTGCAAGAAAAAGCAAAAGTTATTCCCGGTGCTGAAACACTTAAAGAAGAAGTTTCAGCCGAAACCGTTGCTCCTTCAGTAACAGAAGCAGCCGAAGCACCTAAAGCTGAAGTTAAAGCAGAAACAAAACCGGCAGCCAAAAAAGCCCCGGCAAAAAAAGCTGCAGCAAAAACCGAAGCGAAATAAATTAATAAAATAATTTATAAAAAAGGCACTCTGTTGAGTGCCTTTTTTTGTTTCACTTGGACCTATATATTTCATAGGTCATTTGACCCTTGTTTTTATTAAGCAAATCTCTTATATTATGTTTATAGGAGATTTATTATGAAAAAATATTTCTTAATTTTACTTTTAGTGATAGGGCTTTTTCACATAAATATATATGCACAAAAGACAGAAGATTTATGGGCTGTTGTCGAACTTAATAATTCATCAATTTCAAATGAAACTCAAAAAGAAGTACAAGAACCTCAAATCTGTTCCATTGTTGCTAGAGATGACCGCATGGAAATTACCGGTAAAGCTAAGGACTCGGAAAAAGCCGTAGTGGTGCTTGAAATGACTAACGATTCCGGAAGGCGCGGTTTATGTTCCGGTTCTATGGTGGGACCTAATATAGTATTAACTGCAGCACATTGTATAACTGAATACGGAAGATTTATGCGAAGCGTACAAGTGTTTGCTGTCGGAATGCCTTCAGATATTTCACATAATATTTCCCACAAAAAACAAACTATAAAACAAAAACCGGGGATACCGTTAGATGATATAATTTCCGAAATTAATAAAAGAAAAAATAATTTAAAAGATAATTCTTCAAGTATCTTTATGGACGAAATAGAGCAAATAATAAAAGATAAAGTCAATAAAAATAATTTTGAACAAACAAGTACTTTAGATGATATATTAAATAATTTACACAATGGCTTTTATCCATCGGCAAAAGCTACAAAATTATGGGTACCAAAAGAATATATAAAACTTACACAAAATAAACATAATAATTCCGTAGATTTAGATAAAGAAGAAATTTATGATTACGGTATTTTAATTTTAGATAATCCGATAGGAAATAAAACAGGTTGGCTCGGTTTAACGGTCAAATCCGAACAACAATTAAAAAATGCTCAAATTACGGTTATTGGCCGTTCAGGTGATAAACCTGCCCGTTCTTTATGGAAAGCTGATGGGCGCATTTCTGAAGTATATGATCATTACTTTTTCCACAATGCAGATATTATCGGTGGTAACAGCGGGGGCCCGATTTTTGATAAAAAAGATCCTAGCAAAATAATTGCTTTGGCTAATTTTGGAAACAGCCAAAAATATGTATCCGACGGTTATCCAAACGGGGGCTTACGAATTAATAAGCATATTATAAATATTGTTAATAATTACAAAAAATAATAACATAAATTAGTAAAATAATTTATTTTAAAATTCCCCTGCCTATAATTTATAAGCGGGGGTTGTTTATATCTGTTTTATAACTTTTATTAATTAAAATGTGTTTTTATTAAAGGTGACATTAATATTTCTTTAGTCGGTATTAACAAATCTTTAACTTCTTGCGGAGATTTTGCAAACATATTATTTCCCTTATCCGACAAATCAATATTTATGTGATAATTTAAAGCCCTATCACTATATATTTCATAGTAATGAAAATGATATCTTGGAAATTCTTTTATTTTTTTATATTCTCTATTAGATAAGTAAACATATGTTTCTTCAGATAAATAATATTCGTGAGGGGTAACACGTATCAATCTTTTACCGTCATAACTCAACATCCTTAGATATTTATCTCCCTCTGTAAATTCAACACTGCAAGGGGCTATTTCAGTACATTTAAGTAAATCTATATAAGCTTCCAAAGTTTGTTTTGGATTTTTTGGAGAAAACAAATTTTTTGGAGATAAATACCTTGCTTTCTCCTTTCCTAGTTTGGAAAATTTAAAAATATTATCTAAATTGACATGTTTTGTATTAATTTCCTCAATTAAAAAGATATTATTAGCATCAAAAAACCAATCATATATTCCATCATTTGTAAAATATGCAATAGTAAATTTTGATTTCGTATTATTCATAATTCTATAATAATATTTATTATATAATCTCTCTATTCTGTCTATAACAGATCTGGCAGTAGTCGGATTACAAGTTTGTAATATAATTGTTATCTGTGGATTTTGAATTATACCTTTTAACTCTTCCCATTTTACCCCCATAATTTTTGCTATTTTTTTAGTATTTTCATAACCTATATTTTTCATCCAATCCTCCGAGTTCTGTTCAAAATATTCAATTTCTTTTTCAATGCGTCTTTGGGCCTTCTTAGGAAGATTATCAAAATTTTCCGGATAATTATTATTATGAAATTCTCTTGGTCCTTCCAATTTAGTTGATGTAGTTTCTTTAAATTTCCTTTGAAACTCATAATACCCATTAGTTCCATAGTGTTTGGAAGAAGAAGTTTTACCGTTTCTTATAATATTTATACCTCGGTCACCGATATAATCAGGTATAAAATCTTGCCCGATGGCAATTGGGTAATCAGTAATTTCGTTTAAGCGTCTTAAATTTTGCTCCATCTCAATTTCTAAGCGGTGCGTATTTTTTGCAATTTCCAAAGCTTTGTCATTATAAAAAGATACTCTCAAAGTTTGTGGGGCTTTATGCATTCCTTCTAAAACAGCTTTTATTTTATTAAAGGCAAATAGAGGAAGCAAAACAATATCATCAATAAACCCTTCTTTAATAAATTGTTTTGCAATTTGGGCGCCGGAAAATATCGGGTCAATCTCTTCCGGAGTAAAAGCCGGCGAACACCAATAATTTGTGGCTTTATTGTTTAATAAATTGCCTGAATCATCAATCCAATAAGCAACTTGTATACGCTGGCGTAAAAATAAATCTAGTTCAGTATTTTGTGTTAGTGTAGCAGGTGTGCCTGCACGTAAAATCCTTTCCCCATTATATACTTCATATCTATAATCTTCACAGGCGGAAGTAAGCTCATAATAATATTCTAAATTTGCACGAAGTTCTTGCCTTACATTATCACCTAAATGCAGTGATAGCAAAGCTAAAGTTGCTTCCAAGCCGGCAATGTTTTTATGTTTTGTTTTTGTATAAGGTAATAAATTTCCAGCTTCGCCGTTTACTATCATTAAACGTGTTATTATAGGTAAAAGTATAGCATCCTGATAATTATATTTGATAGTTTTTTGTGCTTTGTTTAAAAAGTTTTTTGACTCTTCTAAAAATTTTTCATAATCAGCATAATATAGCGCCATTATAAGAGGTGCTTTAACTTCACCGTTACTTTTTGAAGAACCAAAATCTTTTGCAAGCAATTTTTCTATTGTGACCGCTGCATTTGGTAAATTATTCGTAGTTTTTGCTAGAGCAAAATATAAATTTTCGTAAGTAATATTTTTTTGGCAACTGTTTTCCCCACATTTAGGAAAAGCACCCAATACCAATGAAATCAACCCCCAGCCCTCACAAATGTCCGGGTTACATTTTTCAAGTTTAGGTAAGTATTCATCTAATTCTTTAAATAATTCTTCTTGATGATTTTTGCTTATATGACCGCTTTGTACTTGCTCTAACAAAATTTTTGCGGATAAAATTTTATCATAACGCTTAACTAAAATATCATTAAATTTATCTACATATTCGGAAGATTTTTTTATATTACCGTTTTTTGCTAATACTTCTGAAATTTCTTGATAATCAATTAAATTTTTACGAACTAAAAAGCTATCATCAATGCTTAATAAACGGTCCATTTTTCGCTCAAACTCATGAAAATCGGAATATATTTCGCGATCTTTACTATGTATACATTCCCTTTGTCTTGCAAGTTGCATTTTAGCTTCGACACCGCCTGCATAATAATAATTTTTGTTAAAATAGTCATCTATATGCTTATCACAATCAGATTGGGCTGCAGCAATTTGGGCAAATGAAACAATTAAAAACAAAAGATAAATATACTTTCTCATATATATATTTTTACAATTATCGCTTGTTTTGACAAGGGTATTTAGACCTATTTAAAAAGAACCAAAAGACCTATATAAAAAAACCCTCGTGTTTTTATAATCCACACGAGGGTTAAAAATTAAACTAACAAATAATTATTTACCAAGCATAGCAAGTAAAATACCTGCCGCAACCGCAGAACCGATTACGCCTGCAACATTTGGCCCCATAGCATGCATAAGCAAATAATTTTGTTGGTCATATTCTTGACCGACTTTATTTGCAACGCGCGCAGCCATAGGTACTGCTGAAACACCTGCCGCACCGATAAGAGGGTTAACTTTATTTTTAGTAAATAAGTTCATAAATTTTGCAATCAAAACACCTGAAGCTGTACCTACACAAAAAGCACATAAGCCAAGCACAACGATTATAACCGTCTTAACTTGCAAGAATTTATCTGCAGAGAGTTTTGAGCCAACCGCTAAACCAAGCAAAATAGTAACAATATTGATAAGTTCATTTTGCATTGTCTTTGCAAGACGGTTTGTTGCCCCACATTCTTTAACTAAATTTCCGAACATCAAGCAACCGATTAACGGTGTAGCATCGGGTATAAACATAGCACACATTAACAAAACCATTATCGGGAAAATAATTTTTTCCCTTTTGCTGACAGGGCGGAGTTGTTCCATTTTTATTTTTCGTTCTTCCGGGGTTGTCAAAAATTTCATTATAGGCGGCTGAATTATCGGTACAAGTGCCATATAAGAATAAGCCGCAACCGCAATCGCACCAAGCAAATTCGGCGCAAGTTTTGATGTTAAGAAAATAGCCGTCGGGCCGTCCGCACCGCCGATTATACCGATAGATGCTGCCTCTTTCATAGTAAAGCTTAAATCGGGTGAAATATTGCCAAGCATCAAAGCACCGAAAATGGTAAAAAATATACCGAACTGTGCCGCTGCACCCAAAAGCAAAGTACGCGGGTTTGCAATTAAAGGTCCGAAATCAGTCATTGCACCAACGCCCATAAATATCAGTAACGGAAATAAACCCGAATTAATACCAAACCCATAAACCTGCCCCAAGAACCCGCCGAAAGCCGTCTGAACAGTTCCGCTGGCATCAATGCTTGAAACCGTTAAAGCTGCAATTCCCGCAACGGGAATATTGGAAAGCAAACCGCCGAACCCGATAGGTATTAACAAAAGCGGCTCAAATTGCTTTACAATACCAAGCCACAAAAGGAACAAACAAATGGCGATCATAACAACTTGACCGCAAGTGAAGTTGGCAAGACCGCTTGTGCCCCAAAGTGTTGTTAAAGAATTAAAAATATCTGCTAACATAATTCACCTATTTAATTAAAGCAATCACATTACCTGTTTGTACTTGATCGCCGGTAGCTGCAGTAAAATGTATTTTACCTGTTGCGGTTGCTTTAATTTCCATTTCCATTTTCATAGCTTCAATAATAATAACAGTTTGCCCGTCTTGTACATTTGCACCTTCTGAAACAGAAAAGCGCATAATTACACCCGGCATAGGGGCTTTAACTTCCGCACCGCCGCCGTTAGGTGTGCCTTCTTTTGCAGGTGCGTTTGTACTTATACCTTCTTTAATTGAAATATCATAAGTTTCGCCGTTAACTGTTGCTTTATTATCTTTAAGTTCAACATTAAAAGTATCCCCACCGACATTAACCGTAAAGGCATTACCTTTTAATTTTGTTTCACTTACGGCAGATTTCTTTTCCACCAAACATTTTGCTTTACCGAGCAAGAAGTCCAAACCTTTATTTACACCGTTTGCCGCATCATTACAGGCAGCAACGATAAAAATATTTTCATCGGTAACAGGCAAATTATTCTTTTCAAGTAATTCTTTTGCCGGTTTAACACCTTTTTTAGGATCGGCATCATTAAGTTCCAAAACTGTTTTTGTTGTGGGTTCCTTTTTCATATAAGCAGATGCAAGTTTTACAAGTTCAGGATCTGCCGGAACAGGGGTTTTACCAAAGTAACCAAGAATCATATTTGCATATCCGGGTGCAAATGCTTTCCAAGGTCCTTGTATAACATTCTGCATTGATTGTTGTATATAAAATTGGCTGACAGGTGTTACTGAAGTACCGAAACCGCCGCGTCTTACAACTTCTTCCATTGCTGCAAGAACTTGCGGATATTTATCAAATTGACCGATTTCCCTTAACTGCCTTGTAGCATTTGTTAAAGCACCACCTGGGAGAGGTGAAAAAGGAATTGTCGGTTCAACTCTCATAGCTTCGGGTTTCAAAACATAATCTTTTAAGCAATCTTTTAAGACACTTTCCGCCTTGCGGATTTTTTCAATATCAATATCTAAAGTATAATTGCTACCGCGAAGTGCATGCCACATAGAAATTATATCTGTTTGGCAAGTACCGCCGCTGACAGGGGCCATTGATAAATCAATTCTATCAGCACCGCCTTCAATGGCAGCTAAATAGCAAGCAAGACCTGTTCCGGCAGTTTCATGTGTGTGGAAAACAACATCAATTTCCGGCGGTAATATTTTCTTTGCTCTTTTTATTGTTTCCCTTACTGTCTCCGGGGTAGAAGTACCGGAAGCATCTTTAAAACATACGCTGTCAAATTCTATACCGCTTGCGATAATATTTTTTAATACGCCCTCATAAAATTCCGGTGTATGGAATTTACCTGTTTTATCCCAACCCGGTGCAAGGGACATCATTGTAACCGTAACTTCGTGTTTTAAGCCGGCTTCTTTAATGCATTTACCGCTGTAAATTAAGTTGTTAACATCATTTAAGGCATCAAAATTCCTGATAGTTGTAAGACCGTGTTTCTTAAAAGTTTGCGCATGTAATTTTATAACATCACTCGGTTGTGAATTTAAACCAACAACATTTACGCCGCGTGCTAAACTTTGCAAATTCACATCCGAACCGACGGTCTTTCTAAAAGCATCCATAACATCATAAGGGTTTTCCTTATTAAAAAACAAAGCACTTTGAAATGTTGCCCCGCCGGCAGATTCAAAATGTCTGACACCGGCTTCTTTTGCTGCCTCAACGGCTGGTAAAAAGTCCTCACTTCTGACTTTTGTGCCATATACGGATTGAAAACCATCCCTAAAGGCAGTTAACATAAACTTAATTTTTTTCATTTGATTTCTCCTTAAATATTAAAATTATTTTGCTGCTTTAATTGCTGCTATTGCAATTGCTATTTTTAATTTTTTATCGTCTTGTGTTATTGACGGAACTTTTGCCGGTTCCGGCAACTTTTCCGGGCAAATTTTATTTAATAAATTTACCCCCCACCTAAGCACATTTAGCATAAACACAAGGAGTATGAGGAAGGTAAAAGTCATTCCCATACCGATAACCATAAGTTCAAAACTTTTGGCAAATAATTCTGAGTTCATAAATAATACCTCTTTTTACTACTTTAAAATTGTACATCGCCCGCCATTATAATTTCACGTCCGTTTTCTGTTTTTAAAATCATACGGCCGGATGTATCTATATCTTCAAAAATACCTTTTTTATTTTCAACAATAATTTCTTTACCGAAATTCGGGCAAAGATGTTTAAAATCTTCAATAAAATTTTTATTTTGCGCGGACTGAAAATTTCTAAATATTTCCTCAAGTAAAACTGTTTTTGAAATTTTAATTTTCATTTCCGCTAAACTTGTAAAAGGTTTATCGGAAATTATTTTTTCTTGGTTTATATTAACCCCTACACCTATAACTAACCCTACGCACTTATTGTTTTTTAAAACCGCTTCACTTAAAATACCGCAAAATTTTTTACCTTTATAAAGTACATCATTGGGCCATTTTAAATAAACTTTAGCACCTAAATTTCTTACCGTTTTACAAACGGAAATTGCCATAATTTGTGTTAAAGAACTTAAATTTTCCGTCTTAATTTCAGTAGATTTTAAAATTATGGTGAAATAAAGCCCACCTGTTTCCGAAGACCACTTACGCCCCTTCCTGCCTTTCCCTGCCGTTTGAAAATCTGCCGTTATTACATCATTATGCTGCAAATTATCAAAATTTTCTACGGCATAAGTATTCGTTGAAGGCAAGGTAGTAAAACCAAAAATCTTCATAATGATATTATATCAAATTTGAGGCGTAAATTAAATATAATTAGGCGTATTAATCGTTAGGAACGGTGTTTTCAAAAGCGAGGAAAATTTCTGCAATTTCTTCAGGCGTTTTGGCGTTTACAAGGCGGTCGCGTACAAATTTTGTGCTTGAAACAGCGGCAAGTTCCGCAAGTATTTTAAGTTGAAAGGCCGGCTCTTTAAACGGTGTTAAAATCAAGAAAATAAGCTTTACATTATTATTTGTCCCTTCAAATAAAATACCTTTTTTGGAAATACCAACACTTACAAGAGGTTTACTTAAAGATGCCACCCTTGCGTGTGGGAAAGCAACACCTTTTTCCAAAGCACAGGACATTATTTGCTCCCTCTTTAAAATAAAATCATGCGCTTGTTCTTTTGCAAAAGTCGGTTTTTGTTTATAAAGGGCATCAAGCATTTCTTCAAAAGCGGCTTCTTTAGTTGTTGATTTTAGATTTAAAACACACGCCTGTGGTATCAAAAAGTTACTGATCAAAAGGGCATTAGGTTTTTCATATTCATCACGGATTTCGCCGACGAGTTCCTCCAAAACATCTTCCAAAGTAAGTAAGCCCACAACTTCCTCTTTTGCATTTTTAATTAACGCCTGATGATTCCTGTTCGTCTGAAATTCCCTTAAAGCTGCTTCAACAGGGGTATGTTCATCAAGGGTTAAAAGTTTATATGTAAAACGTTCTTCAATGGGCTGCAAGGACTTTTCACTTAATGATTCCAAAGACATTTCTTTAATTAAAACATATTCTTTTGCATCGTCAATAGTTTCGGTATAAAGAGGATAGCGCGAATATTTGCGCTTGTTTATAATTTCCAAATTTTGCTGCCAGGTATTAGATTTTTTTAAGGCAGAAATTTTTGAGCGCGGCGTCATAATTTCTTTAACTTTAACTTGTTCAAAATCAAATAAATTTTCAAACATCATTAAGCGGCGTAAAGAAAATTTACCGCCTTCCTGTGATTTTGAAAACATCATCCTAAGTTCTTCTTGTGAAAGCGGTGCTTCCTTTTTATGCGGATTTACACCGATTAAGTCCAAAGTTTTATATGCCGCCCACACCAAAAGATTTTTAAAGACATTGGTAACTATGTAAAAATAGTGAAGCGGAACAATTATATTTTTAAGTGCTTGTTCAGGGTATTTTATGGCAAGTAGTTTAGGCACTTGCTCACCGTAAATGACGTGTAAAGAGGTTATTATTAAAAATGCTAAACTGAAAGATATTATATGTAAAGCGGCAGGAGGCAATATCGGCACAATATTTGGCATTAACCAAGTAAGAATTTTACCTACGCTCGGCTCACCAACCCAACCGAGTGCCAAACTTGTCATTGTAATAGCTATTTGTATGGCGGAAAGATATTCGTCAATATTTTCGTGTGCTTTGAGCATCAATTTTTCTTTATACCCGCCGTTTTTGGCAATTTCCTGTAAACGTGTATGGCGCACTTTTACCAAAGCGAATTCGCCGAGTACAAAAAAACCGTTAAGGAATATTATTAAAAGCGCCAGCAATAGAAAGAATAGTGTTAGCATAAGGATATTATAACAAATAATTCACAAAATTTGCATATAAGAAATGGAATTTGCAGTTACTATTTTGTGCCGGGTTGATGCGCACGGTTTGGCTTTATTAATAAAGAATAATAACTGCAAATTTTCTATCTCTGCCTAGAAAATAATAATAATTTGCAAGGAAAAATAAAATTTGTTAATATTTAGTTAAAGTAGTTAAGCAGTATTTAAGGAGATTTATTTTAATGTAAGCCGTTAGATTTCGGCTTAAAAATTTAATCTGTTTTTGGAGTTCTATTTTAAAATAGAAGATCTTTACAAAAAAGTTCTAATCGCTTCCAAAAACAGTCGTTTTAAGATATAAAACGAAAGGAATAATTACCCTTTTATTTTATGTCTAATGTTTACTATCTTTTAGATAGTAAACTACGGCTGTTTTTAGCGATATCGCGATTAGAATTGTTAATTGCAGCCGTTTTTTAATGGCTAAATTAGGAGTAAATATGGTAAACATTAAAGAAGAAATTAAATATTTAACCGAACTTATTAAAAAATATCCAAGTATTAAAGAGTTTTGCCTAATCAGAGCAAAACTATATACCGTTACTCTCCAATATGACAAAGCCATTAAAGATTACGAAAGTTTAACTGATAATTATCTGCCTCTTGCTCCGATAACTATATGTAAAAAGTATAACTTAATAGAAGAAATGATAAGATGTTATGAAAAAGAGATAAAGGAAAATAAAAATAATTATATGAATTATACGAGCAGATCCTATTTTTACAAAGATATCGGTGAAAAGGCAAAAGCCATAAATGATTGTAAAACTGCATTAAAACTTTGCCCTAAAAACAAACTTGTTATAGAGAACATAAAGAAATTAATCAAAGAATTAAACAAGATGAAATAAAGCCAAATCGTGCGCAAATACTCGGCAAGTATGTTTGAGGAAATTTTGATTTTTACTGCGACTTTACAAAAGCGTGAACCCGTAGCGTACGGGTATGTTTTCGCGCTGCGCAGCAAATTTAATATGATTTTTTATTTTTACCTTGACGACGAATAAAATAAAGCCAAACCGTGCACAAATACTCGGCAAGTATTTTTGAGGAAATTTTGATTTTTACTGCGACGACAAGTACCAAGAAGAACGGGGAGCGAAGCGACATCTCGGTACTTTAGGAGCTGAAAAATCAAAATTTACCAAAAAGAATTAGCCGGCAAAAAAATAGTAACTGCATATTTCCTATTCCAAATATGCTATAA
This sequence comes from Elusimicrobiaceae bacterium, assembly GCA_045605325.1. Taxonomy (GTDB): domain Bacteria; phylum Elusimicrobiota; class Elusimicrobia; order Elusimicrobiales; family Elusimicrobiaceae; genus Proelusimicrobium. The sequence goes on along the minus strand of JAZUPU010000023.1, from coordinate 64,513 downwards.
TTATATTGTATCTAATATAGATATAATATTATATAGGAGCAAGTTTGGCTCTTGCTTGGTATACGCTTTTAAGTAACACAACACATCCCGCAACGCGGTGCTTATACTCGGTAAACAGCTATAAACTTGAAATTAAAAAAATGGCCTTAACAAAACAAGACAGAAAAGATATTATCTCAAAATTCCAACAAAGTGATGCTGACACCGGTTCACCGTCAGTACAAGTTGCTTTGATTACGGAAAGAATCCGCTACATCTCTGACCACCTCAAACAAAATCCCAAAGATTTTGCAGGTGAAAGAGGTTTAACCCGTTTAGTCGGTCAACGCAAACGCTTGCTTGCTTATTTAAAGAAAAACGATTTTGCTAAATATCAAGCATTAACAAAAGAACTTAAATTAAGGAAATAATAATAATGAGTAATCTAGGAAAATTTAGCCACAGCATTGATGTCGGTGGCAAAACTATCACGCTTGAAACAGGTGTGATGGCAAAACAAGCCGACGGTGCTGTTATCGCCCGTATCGGCGATACAATGGTGCTTGCAACCGCTGTTTGCGATAAAGTACAAAAACCCGGTTTGCAGGACTTTGTACCTTTAACCGTTAATTATAAAGAAAGAACTTATGCCGCGGGTAAAATACCCGGCGGTTTTTTTAAACGCGAAAGCAAGGCAAGCAAAAAGGAAACTTTATCATCACGTCTTATTGACCGCTCTATGCGCCCGCTATTCCCTGAAGGGTTTGCATGCGAAGTCAATGTAACCGCAATGGTACTTTCTGCCGACGGTGTAAATGACAGTGATGTTTTAAGCATTGTCGCTTCAAGTGCGGCGACGGTAATTTCTTCAATTCCTTTCACGCAACCGGTTGCCGGTGTCCGCGTAGACCGTGTAAACGGACAGTATATTATTAACCCGACAGTTCAAGAAAGAAAAGTTGCCGATATGGACCTTGTAATTGCAGGTACTATGCAAGGCATTATGATGGTTGAAGGCGGTGCACATGAAGTGGATGAAGAATCACTTGTAAAAGCAATTGAAATTGCACAGCCCGAAGTCAAAAAACTTTGCCAAGCACAACTTGACCTTCGTGAAAAATGCGGTAAAGCCAAATTTGAATTTAAAGCGGAAAAATTGCCGCAAGAAGTTTTAGATATGGCAAACAATACCTACCGCGCAAAAGTTGCGGAAATTTTACATAAATTTTCCGATAAACAAACACGTGATTGTGATATTGCCAATTTAAAAGAAGCTTTTAAAACCGAACTCACTGCAAAATACCCTGAAGAAGGTGCAATTTATGCTGATTTTGCTATGGAAATGCTTGCTTATGAAGAATCCCGCAAAATGGTATTAAATGAAGGCATCCGCGTAGACGGTAGAAAGACCGATCAAATCAGGCCTTTGAGTTCTATGGTCGGTGTTTTGCCTTGCGCGCACGGTTCAGCTTTATTTACACGCGGTCAAACACAATCACTTGCAACCGCAACTTTAGGTACTGCAAGCGATGCCCAAATGGTGGAAGGTCTTGAAGATACTTATGATGAAACTTTTATGCTTCATTATAACTTCCCCGGCTTTGCTACCGGCGAATGTAAACCGGACCGCGCACCCGGCCGCCGCGAAATCGGTCACGGGGAACTTGCACGCCGCGCTTTAATGCCGCTTATTCCAAGCCAAGAAGAATTCCCCTATACTATCAGGGTTGTTTCCGATATTATGGAATCAAACGGTTCTTCTTCTATGGCAAGCGTCTGCGGCGGTTCACTTGCATTATTTGATGCAGGCGTTCCGATGAAAGCTGCTTGCAGCGGTATTGCTATGGGTTTAATTACCGAAGGTGATAAATTTGCCGTACTCTCCGATATTATGGGAATGGAAGACCACCTTGGCGATATGGACTTTAAATTAACCGGTTCACGCAAAGGTATAACCGCTTTCCAAATGGACCTCAAACTTGCAACAGGTATTTCTTTAGATGTTTTAAGAAAAGCCATTGCACAAGCAACAAAAGGCCGTATGTTTATTATGGACCATATGGATTCTATTATCAGCGAACCGCGCAAAACTTTACCGAAGAACGCACCTATGATTTATACTATGATGATCCCGCAAGATAAAATCGGCGCTTTAATCGGCCCCGGCGGTAAAAACATCAAACGCATTACCGAAACCAGCGGTGCAAAAATTGATGTTGATGAAGACGGTAAAGTTATGATTGCCGCCCCTAATGCCGATAAACTTAACCAAGCAAAAGCGGAAGTTGAACTTTTAACAAAAGAAGTTGAAGTCGGCCAAATATATGAAGGGAAAGTAGTTTCCATTCAGCCGTTTGGCGCTTTCGTTGAACTCTTGCCCGGTAAAGACGGTTTATTACATATTTCACAAATTGCAAATGAAAGAGTTGCAAAAGTGGAAGATGTTTTACAACTCGGCGATACAGTTAAAGTCAAAGTTGTTGAAATTGATAATAACGGCAAAGTGCGTTTATCAAGAAAAATTTTGTTATAGTTGATATAACTTAATTTCAAAAAATTTCCCCCGCGTTAGATGTTTTAGCGCGGGGGTTTTTTATTATATATTATAGCCGAAAAATCAGCACAAAAAGATATTGATTTGTAAAAATCTTTTTCAAGTATTTTTTAGGTATTTTTTGTTTTTATCTCGGCGAGGTATACCGTGATTACACGCCCGATAGGGCGGAGGTATCCGAAGCCGAAGAAAAAACAGAAAATAACCAAAAAGACGAAGAAAAAGGGAAGGCAGCCTAGGGGTTCGGCTGCCTTGGGGTATAAATTAGTGTCGTACCAAAAGGAGGAGGTAACTACTAATTTATATTTGTTATACTTATAGTTTATAATAAACTATGTGATTTTAAAAGGGTCCTTGGACCTATTTAAAAGTGCTTTTTGGACCTATGTGAAATTACCCCAAAAGACCTATTTTTAAATTGTAAAAATGCCCTCACAAAAGTGAGGGCGTTTTTTATGCAAACTTATTATAATTATTTAACTGCCTTTTCACATAAACAAATAAGTGCATTTACAATTTTACTCATTTGATCTAATGAAGCCCACTCAAAAGGACCGTGCGGCGTGGCATAACCTGCATCTAAATTCGGTGTTATTAAACCCATATAAGTTAAACGGGCACCATCTGTACCACCACGAATCGGGGCACCGTCCGCATTAAGCCCACAATCTTTAAAGGCATCTTTTGCAAGTTTAACTGCCGTAGGGTTTTTATCAATTATCGGGCGCATATTTTTGTAAGCATAAGTTGTTTTTAGTTCAATCTTTGAACCTATGTATTTCTTACGAATATCAGTGATAATATCTTCAAGCTTTTTAATCATAGCGCGCAATTCTTCTTCTTCAAAAGAACGTACCATAGCGCTTGCTGTTGCTGTATTAAAATCTGCTTTGCTTTCTGTAAAAGTTAAAAAGCCCTGACGACCTTCAGTTGTTTCAGCAAGTTGATTTTCAGGCCATTTGGAAATAATATCTGCCAAAATTCTAACAGGGTTTTCCATTATCCCTTTTGCTTGACCGGGGTGTGCTTGAACACCTTTTATAAATAAATTCACGGTAGCAGCATTAAAGTTTTCATAAGCAATACCATCCCCACATTCACCGTCAAGGGTATACGCGAAATCAGCACCGAAAGCAGGAACATCAAAATTATCCGGTCCGCGGGCAATTTCTTCATCCGGGGTAAAAGCAATTTTAATATCACCGTGTTTAATTTCCGGGTGTGATGTTAAATACTTTAACATTTCCATTATTATTGCAATTCCTGCCTTATCATCTGTACCAAGTAAAGTATCCCCGGCTGAAGTAATAATATCATGCCCTATACACTTTTTTAAAGCCGGTGAAAGTTCCGGTTTAATAATAACACCCAGATCTTGATTTACAACAATCTCCCCCCCTTGATAATCGGGGTGAAGTTTAACTTGCACTTTCCTGCCGATAGTACCGTCAGGGTAAGTATCCATATGTGCCAAAAAACCTATGACCGGATGTTTACCGTCAACATTTGCCGGCAATTTCGCGGTCAAATGGCAAGTGGGTGCTAAATTGATTTCTTTAAGCCCTAAAGCTTCCAAATCTTTTTTCAACACTTTTGCAAGTTCTACTTGCGTTTGTGTAGAAGGCGTAGTTTTGGAATTAAAATCACTGCCGCTTTCAATTTGTGCATATTTTGTAAAAGTTTCAAGAACTTGTTTTTTAAAGTTTATCATAAGGCCTCTATTTTAATATGTTTAAAAATTTCGTATAATGTATACAGTAATATTATAAGATATTTTGAGGTTAAAGTGAAAAAAATATTTATCTTTTTAATTTCCTGCATAGCTTTAAGCGCATGCACAACCCTGCAAGAAATGCAGCAAACCGCAAAATGCCAATATGATTTAGCCGGCGTTGAAGTAACAGAATACTCCTTAAATAATCTTTCAGCAGATGTCGCTCTTGCAATTACAAATAAAAGCAAAAATATAAATGCAAAAATGAAACGTTTTACAGGTAAAATCTATTTAAATGATAGCCCACTAACAGATATTAATTTAGGGGAATTTTTAGTTGAACCGCAATCAACAAAAGTTGAAAAGGTTTCTATAAATGTACCGTTTTCACAAGTAGGGAAAAATATTATAGGGTTAGTTATTGCTAACTCACAGAGTATTAAATATAAAGTAGTAGGAACAATTTATTTTGAAACACCTGTTGGTGAATTACCGATACCGGTAACTTTTGCACAACGGGAAATATAATTTAAAAAAAATCAGGAGGACATTAAATGTCAAACGAAACTACAGCTTCAAAAGTAGACCTCTCTGCCATAATCAATAAATGGAAAAATGTTGAAGGCAGTTTGGTTATGATGCTGCATTCTGTTCAAGATGCATGCGGGTATGTTCCAAGGGAAACTGCAATGGAAATTTCCAAACAAACAGGCATTCCTTTAGCAAAAATTTATGAAGTGTTAACATTTTACCACTTCTTTAAATTAACTCCCCCGGCAAAATATCAAATTTCTGTTTGCACCGGTACGGCTTGCTACTTAAAAGGCGCACCACAACTTTTAGCAGAACTTGAAAAGGTTATTAATGTTAAAGCCGGTCAAACTTCTGAAGACGGTAAATTTTCCGTACAAGCACTTAGATGTATCGGCTGCTGTGGGCTTGCACCGGTAATGTCCATTAACGGTAAAATTCACGGTCAAGTTAAACCGGCTGATATTAAAGGCATTATAGAAGAAACTACAAAAGGCGAGGCAACCCATGAATAGTAAAAAAATTAACACAATCAAAGAAAATTTTAATAAGCAATACGCCAAAATTAAAAACCGCGTCGTGATTTGCGGTGGTACAGGTTGTATTGCCGGCGGGTCCCAAAAAGTTTATGAGGCCTTCCAAGAAGAATATAAAAAACGCGGTTTAGATTTCTGTTTGGAAATTACAGACGGCTGCCGTGAAAATTCTACATATATTTCAAAAAGCGGCTGTCAGGGCTTTTGTGCACAAGGACCTCTTGTAAGTGTCGGTGAAATTTTTTATACAAAAGTTAAACCGGAAGATGTTAAAGAAATTGTTGAAAAAACTGTTTTAAAAGGTGAAGTCGTTGAACGCTTACTTTATGTAAATCCCGTAAACGGTGCACATTGCAAAACACACGAAGATATTCCTTTCTATAAAAAACAACATCGCATTTTGCTTGCTGATTGCGGTAAAATTAACCCGGAAGATATTAACGAATATATCGGACACAATGGTTACCAAGGTTTATTAAAAGCATTTGAAATCGGTCCTGAAGGCGTAATTGAAGAAATGAAGAAAAGCGGCCTTCGCGGACGCGGCGGTGCAGGTTTCCCCACTTGGCTTAAATGGGATTTAACAAGAAAACCGAAAAGCAAAGTCAAATATATGATTTGTAACGGTGATGAAGGCGACCCGGGTGCATATATGGACCGATCCTTGCTTGAAGGTAATCCTCACTCAGTCGTAGAAGGTATGATTATTGCCGGTTACACAATCGGTGCAACACGCGGTTTATTTTACATCCGCGCAGAATATCCTCTTGCTATTAAACGCATTCAAAAAGCAATTGATGACTGCTATAAAATGGGGCTTTTAGGTAAAAATATTTTAGGTTCCAAATTCAGCTATGATCTTGAAATCAGATACGGTGCAGGCGCTTTCGTCTGCGGTGAAGAAACTGCTTTAATTACCTCTATTGAAGGTAACCGCGGTACACCAAGACCGAAACCGCCATTCCCTGCTACTTGCGGGCTTTGGGGCAAACCGACAGCTATTAACAATGTTGAAACGCTTGCCAATATTCCTTATATTATGGTTAAAGGCGGCGATTGGTACTCCCAAATGGGTGTAGGTAAGTCAAAAGGTACAAAAGTTTTTGCTATGACCGGTAAAGTAAAAAACACAGGGCTTGTTGAAGTTCCTATGGGTATTACCGTTAAAGAAATTGTTTACGATATCGGCGGCGGTCCATTAAAAGGTGACCAAGCCAAAGCCGTTCAAACAGGCGGTCCGTCCGGCGGTGTTATTGACCCGGCACACTTTGATATGCCGATAACTTATGAATCTTTACAAGAAATCGGCGCAATTATGGGTTCAGGCGGCTTTATCGTTATGGATGAAACAGATTGTATGGTAGATATTGCAAAATTCTATCTTGATTTCTGTGTTGATGAGTCATGCGGTAAATGCTCACCTTGCAGAATCGGCGGATACCAAATGCTTCAGATTCTTAACAGAATTACCGAAGGTAAAGGCAAACCTGAAGATGTTGATAAACTCAAAGATATTGCTCATGCAATGCAAAAAGCATCACTTTGCGCTTTAGGGCAAACAGCACCGAACCCGGTATTATCAACTTTAAAGTTCTTCCCCGAAGAATATGCGGAACATATTAATGAAAAACATTGCAAAACAGGCAAATGTTCAAAACTTGTCCGCTATGAAATAACCGATAAATGTATCGGTTGCGGTATGTGCAAACGAGCTTGCCCTGCCAATGCTATTACGGGCGAAGTCAAACAAAAACACGTAATTAATCAAGAAAAATGTATTAAATGCGGTCTTTGTTTCAATAATTGCAAATTTAAAGCAATAGTTAAAAAATAAAGGTGAAATATGATTAAAGCAACTATAAACGGAAAACCTGTAGAAGTAAAAGAAGGTACTTCAATTTTGGAAGCAGCCAGAGAGGCAAATGTTAAAATTCCTACTTTATGTCATCACGAGGACCTTGAAGCAACCGGCGGTTGCGGGCTTTGTATCGTTAAGGTAGAGGGTTCAAATAAAATGCTCCGCGCTTGCACAACTGCAATAACGGAAGGTATGAAAATTATTACCCATGATCCGGAACTTATCGCAGTAAGGAAAAGCGTTCTTGAACTCATTATGTCAAACCACCCAAAAGATTGTTTGACTTGCGCAAAAAACCAACAATGCGAACTTCAAAATTTGTGTGCGGAATTCGGTATTAGGGAAAACAGATATCCTAATATTTTAAATATTCGCCCTCATTATAAAGACAACAGCGCAAAAGGTATTTGCATTGATACAGCAAAATGTATACAATGCGGTCGCTGCGTTCAAGTTTGCCAAAAAGTTCAAAATGTTTGGGCTTTGTCTTTCCAACACAGAGGTATTAAAACCACACTCCGCCCTGCAGGTGTTGATTTAAAAGATTCACCTTGCGTTAACTGTGGTCAATGTGCTGCACACTGCCCTGTTGGTGCAATCGTAGCACAAGACGATACACAAAAAGTTTGGGATGCTTTACGCGATCCTAACAAACATTGTGTAGTCCAATTTGCACCGGCAGTACGTGTTGCAATCGGTGAGGCCTTTGGTTACCCCGTCGGTAAAAATTTAACCGGCGAATTAACTGCTGCACTTTACGAACTCGGTTTTAACACAGTTTTAGACACTAACTTCGGTGCTGATTTAACAATTATGGAAGAAGCATCAGAATTTAAACACCGCTTAACAAATAACGGCGTTTTACCTTTGATTACAAGCTGCTGCCCTGCTTGGGTTGACTTCCTTGAAAAATATCATACCGATATGTTAGATAATTTCTCAAGTGCGAAATCACCGCATGAAATGGTGGGCGTACTTGCAAAAACTTACTATGCAAAGCAACATAATTTAGATCCGAAAGATGTTTTCGTAGTATCAGTTATGCCTTGCACAGCAAAGAAATTTGAAATCGGCAGAAGCAAAGAAATGTCAAGCAGCGGTTATCCCGATGTAGATGTTTCTTTAACAACTCGCGAAATTGCCCGTATGATCAAACAGGCAGGTATTGAGTTTAATAAACTTACCCCCCGCAAAGGCGATCATATCTTGGCAGAATATACCGGCGCAGGTACAATCTTCGGCGCGACAGGCGGTGTTATGGAGGCAGCTTTAAGAACTGCATATTTCCTCGTTACCGGTGAAAATGCAAAAGATATTGACTTCAAAAAAGTACGCGGTTTAAAAGGTATTAAAGAAGCCAAAATTGACGTCAAAGGCACAGAAGTCCGCGTTGCGGTTGCACACGGTCTTGGTAATGTTGAAAAACTTATGCAAATCGTCAAAAAAGCAAAAGCCGAAGGTAAGGAAATTCCTTATCACTTTATTGAAGTTATGGCCTGCACAGGCGGTTGTGTCGCCGGCGGCGGTCAACCTTTCGGTGTAACAAATGAATTACGCGCTGCAAGAGCAAAAGGTTTATACAGCGAAGATTCACACATGAAACTCCGCTGCAGCCATGACAACCCTGCCGTAAAACAATTATATAAAGAATTCTTAGGCGAACCTTTACACGGCAAAGCCCATGAGTTATTACATACCCATTATACGGCAAGAAAGAAATACCAAAAATAAATTTGAGTATTCTAAAACCCCTTGCAATTTTGCAAGGGGTTTTTATATTTTAAAACTTTAAGAAAACTAGTTCTAAAAAGACGGTGAATTCAACAAAGAATGTAAGCACTGTTTACCATATTCTCTAATTTGTTGCGGTGAAAATAAATTAGGATTTTGTTTATTATATTCTATTACAAAATGTGCCATATAATCAGCATCTTTCAGATATTCTTCATTAATATATTCGATTGCTTCCGGCTTAAGCAAAAGTTGTGCATAATTATCTGTATTATATTTTTTGGAAAGATTGCGGAAGAATATAGCAACTTCACCTATCTTTATTTTACTGACATCACAAGTAGTTGCATATTCCACAGGCTGTGAATCAGGAGTTGGATGGATCTGACGGTAAATTGCATCTGATTCTACTATTTGCCTTAATACGGCGGTCAATTCAGCCAATGATGGTCGCATAACAGTTCCCGGAAAGATATCTTTTATATGTTGAAATTCATGTGAAGTCAAAACAGCAAGAGGTAAATATCCCCCCCTTTCTTCATTTCTAATATTTAATTGATCTTGGGAACTTAAAAAAACTGATTGATACCAATTACCGTTATCTATAACACTAATTGTTCTGCCATCTGTGTTAACATATCCCTCACTATTAGATAATTTATTACTCCATGAAGTCATAAATTTAAGCCATTCATCAGTCTGGGCCGGTGTAATGCCGTATTTCTGCCAATCATCATATAACATTTGCTTGGAAATTATATCAGCCTGTTTAGCATCTTTAACAGGAATCATATGATCAACTGCATCACCGTTATAAAGGATATATGTAAACCATAGGTAAGGATCATTATTACCGAATCTTATTTGCAATTCTGCAAAAGCATCGGCATATACACCAAGCAGCGGGAAATGTTCATCAATGCGACCGACTCTCATCCTAGACGGTTTACCTGCATTATTAATCAAATAATAAAAAGCCATATAAGCTTTAGCTGTTGCTGCTTTAGTCATATTAGGTGTTCCATCGTCGTTCCATATAATTTGATCATAAAAATCCTGATAACGCTTTACATCCTGATAATTTATTTGCTCTGCTAATGAGGTTTGCAGTATTTCGTGATAATATGGAATATAATAATTTATTTCCCCGCTCTGCAAATCCGGTGGCAAATACGGCACTGATGGAGCGGTAGTAATTTTCCTTTCCATTGTATCTAATAATTCTTTACCTTTTGCAATTACTTCGGCAGGATCTACAAATCCTTTATTATCAATAGGTTGATAATATGTCCTGCTGTGAATTTCCTCAGTTTCAGGAACATTTGCTACTGTAGATTGTTGTGCATGAAGCGTAACACAACATAATAAAAATGTCATTATACTTATAATTGATTTCCGCATTATTAATTTTCCTTTATAACTAAATTTTTATTTAATACTTTATTATAATTATATAGCTTTAACTTAATATTTACAAGGGTCAAAAGACCTAAGTATATCTTACCAAAAGACCTATACTCACATTAGTTTATAAAAAATTATTTATATTTTTCCAACGTAAAAAAATATTTTTTAAAAAAGCGGTGGAGATTTTTTATCATACACATATTGACAAAATAAAAAAACTCTATTATAATTATCTTATAAGTTATATTAAACTAAAGGAGAATAAAAATGAAAAAAATATTATTATTTGCAATTGCAGTTTCTTTTGCAAGTATAGCATTTGCAGAACATCCGGCGTGGTATTGTATTAAATTTACCCCTCCGGAATGGTCAGAAAACCTTTTAGGGTGTAGAAGTTGCCCGGTAAAAGATTCACATGGGAATTTAATTACTTGTGAAACCAGTGAGCACCCCAAAGGATGTTGTTGGGAAAAATATTCTGATAAAGTCCCTTGTACTACTGATTATCTTTTAGGATACTACCCACAAGATCCTAGATGTGAGAGATTATTTGAAGGTCATTATCCTTATGAATGGAATCCTAATAATCATAGAAGGAACAGAGATGGCAAATCATCATCTGCAACTCCATTAAAAACAGAAAAGAAATCTTCAAAAGTAAAACCTGTTAAAAATACCAAAGTTGCAAAAGATGAAAAACCTGTAAATGGCAATAAAGCTGTAAAAGCTGCTCAATCTCAGAAAGCTGTATAACAAAAATGCTAACAAAGAAATAAAATTGCCAAATAAGGTTAATATATTTGTCCCCCGTTTATAAATAACGGGGGATGTTTTATTATCATCTTTTTGTAATTTGTTTATCAAATTTTTGGAAATTGCAAATTATTTTTTAACAATTTTCCCGACGTAAAAAATATTTTTTTAAAAAAGTATTGACAAACATTAAAAAAATGTTATATAATTTTTTTATTATGAAAAAGAACACTTTAAATTTTCAAAATTTTAACAACGCTTTAATTTTAAGAAGCGCAGGTGTTTCTTTTATGGTCCTTTCTATTATTGGTATGTTTAACCTTATGATTAAACTTTTTAAACCGATATCAGCGAGGGCAATGTAAAAACAATTTATTTTTAGATTATTCAAAACCCCGCTGATAAAAAAGCGGGGTTTTTATTTTTGGAGGTCGCCGCCAACTTATAAATAAGGGCAAATAAAAAGACGTAAAAGCAGTAAATGTAGTAAAGGTCAGGACAAAAAACTATATTAAAAATCGAACCGGACCTTATAAAATAAAGAGTAGTAAGTAAGGGAAACTAAATAATATTTTTAACGGTCAAACTTCCCGTTAAAAAAAAGGCATAGCCAACCTGAAACTATTAAATAAAGGAAAACAAAATGAAAACACAAAAAATAGTATTAGCGTTAGCATTAGTAGCAGTAACACCAGCCGTTTTAGCAGCACAAGAAAACGGCAATGCCTATAACAAAAGTACAAACGAAGTTATAGCGCCAGCACCCCAAACAGCAAGCATTGCAAGCTTCGGTCCCGAAGGCAAATTATTAAGCCTTGCAGACAATACACTTGCAAGAATTAGGCAAAATCGTCAAGAAAGGAAACAACACAAAGAACAACAAAAACAAGAACCGGTACAAACCAAACAAGATACAACCCCGGTCCCGTCTTATTATCCGTATGGCGGACGTGAAGGACATATGTTGGCACTTGAAAATCTCGGTCAAAAGAAAAACAATAGACCGCAAAATACCAAAACCAAACAAAAACATCATAGTGATTCTATAACAAATAAAAGAACAAACACTTACAATCCTTATGTCGGACCTGAAGGTCACAGAATGGCAACAGGAAATTATGTAAGGGATGTTAAACACGACACAACCCCGGCTCCTACTTATGTTATAGATACTACTACTGTATCAAATAACCATCAAGTAGTCACTGATGAAAAAGCTATAGCAAAAAATGTAAAGAAAACAAATAGTAATTTCCAACAAGAAACTAAAACAATAGCTCAACTAATCGGTGAAGCCATTATAAGCGAATCATCTTATACGAAATAATTTTCTTACGCTTAAAAACCCCGTCAATTCGGCGGGGTTTTTTTATAAATAAAAAACCGCCTACATTATTTTTTAGTGGGCGGCTTTGCTTATACCCCGAATTCTGTTCCTTGCAGGCATTAGCCCAAAAGGTGAAAGCCATTTATCTGAGCGGCCTACTTTGTCTTTTACGGGTTACCCCGGCGCGGGCAGCGCAACTGGCTTGGCCTTGCTTCACGGGGGGTTCACCTTGCCGTTTAAATTACTTTAAACGCGGTGGGCTCTTACCCCACCTTTTCACCCTTACCCTTACGGGCGGTTTGTTTTCTGCGGCACTGACCGTCAAACAGGTATATCGCCCTGTCTCCCTAATTTTTCAATTAGCCCGTTGCCCTATGAAGTTCGGAAGTTCCTCCGGAAACTAAGTTTCCGGCGGCTTTCTGGCAATAATATATTTTACCATTTTTACAGTAATCAGAATTTAATTATAATAAAGCAAAAACATAAAATATATCCGGCAAGTATTTTTGAGGAAATTTTGATTTTTACAACGACGACAAGTACCAAGAAGAACGGGAGCGAAGCGACTCTCGGTACTTTAGGAGTTGAAAAATCAAAATTTACCAAAAAGAATTAGCCGGCAAAAAATGGATACTGCAAATTTCCAAACACTTAAATAATTTGGTAAAATATATAAGAATCGGGCAGTTGGCGCAGTGGTAGCGCGTCCGCCTCACACGCGGAAGGTCACAGGTTCGAACCCCGTACTGCCCAAAATTTATTTATAAAAATAATATGAATATAGATTTCTCTTTAGCACTAAACTTTTTTATAGCACTCTTGGCTATCTTAAACCCTATCGGTAATATCCCAATATTTTTGGAACATGTTAATACCGAAACTGCAGAAGTACAAAAGAATATCGCCGTACTTTTGGCTTCAGCGATTTTTGTAATTATTTTATTCTTTTATTTTACGGGGCAGCCGTTCCTTTCACTTTTCGGTATAACAATCCCTGCCTTTAGAATTGCCGGAGGTATACTTATTATGACCATCGGTTTCCGTTTGCTTCACGGTAAACCTAAATTTGATCCCGACGGTATGGAAACTACTGCTGAAACTAACCCCTTTTCCATCGCAACGAAACGTTTAAGTTCAATTATTGTACCTGTTGCGACACCGATATTTGTAGGCCCCGGTGCAATAACAACGGTTATTTTGTATTCAGAAAGATCAAAAAGCCCTGCAACAGCGGCTTGTATGGTATTATCAATTATTGCCGCTTGTTTCTTAATCGGTGCAGCTTTATATATGTCAAGATGGTTTTTCAAAATTTTAAAAAAGAACGGTATGCAAATTGTATCAAGAACTATGGGCCTTATACTTTGCGCAATTGCCGTACAATTTGTCATTGAAGGTATAGCCCAACTTATCCCCGGTATTATTAACCCCGATTATTTGCATATAATGAAATAGTATGCAGAAATTCAAATTAGTTGCACCTTTTAAAGCGGCAGGTTCACAACCTGAAGCAATTAAAAAACTAACAAATAATATTTTGAATGGTGCTTTGCGCCAAACCTTGCTCGGCGTTACAGGTTCGGGTAAAACTTTCACAATGGCAAGTGTAATTGAAAACTTGCAAAGACCTACTTTAATAATGTCACCAAACAAGGTCTTAGCAGCGCAACTATATGCAGAATTTAAACAATTTTTCCCGGAAAATGCCGTAGAATATTTTATTTCTTATTACGATTATTATCAACCTGAAGCATATATTCCGCAAACGGATAGTTATATTGAAAAGGATGCCTCAATTAACAGCCATATTGAAAAATTACGCCTTAAAGCCACAAACTCTTTATTAACACGAAATGATGTTATTGTTATTGCATCCGTTTCTTCAATTTACAATATCGGTTCACCCGAACAATTTGAAAAGTTGCGCATTTATTTAAAACGCGGCGCACCGTTAAACAGAACTGCTTTTACAAAACACTTAATCAAAATTCAATATGAAAGAAATGAAATGGATTTTAGTGAAGGCACCTTCCGTATACGCGGTGCTTTTATTGATGTTTTCCCCCCCTATTCACAGACGGCTTTGCGCATTGGTCTTTCATCAAACACAATCAGCACTTTGCAGGAAATTAACCCTTTAACAATGGAAGTTATAAAAGAACTTGACGATGTTTGGCTTTCCCCCGCGAAACAATTTGTGCAAGGCGAAGAAGGATTTGAAAGCGCTTTAGCGGATATTGAACGTGAGCGCGATGAACGCATAAAATATTTTGAAAGCCAAAATAAATTACTTGAAGCGCAACGTATTAAAGAGCGCACAAATTATGACCTTGCAATGCTCCGCCAAAGCGGTATGTGCGCAGGTATTGAAAATTATTCGCGTGTTTTAGAACACCGACTGGCAGGCGCAAGACCAAACTGTTTATTTGATTATTTTAAACGCTTTAAAGATTTCTTGGTTTTTGTAGATGAATCACACGTGGCTGTTCCGCAAATACGCGGTATGTTTAACGGCGACCGCGCAAGAAAACAAATGCTTATTGATTTCGGTTTCCGTCTGCCAAGCGCTTTAGATAACCGCCCCTTAAAATTTGACGAATGGGAAAATTTACTGCCAAATACCGTCTTTGTTTCCGCCACACCGGGACCTTATGAACTGACGGTAAGCGGCAATAATATTGTGGAGCAAATTATCCGCCCGACAGGTTTAATTGACCCGCCTGTAATTATCCGCCCGGCACAAGGGCAGCTTGAAGATTTACTTGCACGCATACAAGAAAAAATCAAACAAAAGCAACGCGTTTTGGTTTTGTCTTTAACTAAAAAGACGGCGGAAGATTTATCGGTTTTCCTTCTGGAAAAAGGCTTAAAAGCAACTTATTTGCATAGTAGTTTAGATGCACTTGAAAGAATTGATATTTTGCAAGATTTCACTAAAGGCAAATATGATGTTTTAGTCGGCATAAACTTATTGCGCGAAGGGCTTGATATTCCGCAAGTCGGGCTTGTTGCAATTTTGGAAGCAGATAATCAGGGCTTTTTGAGGAATGAAACTACATTAATTCAAATTGCAGGCCGTGCAGCACGCAACGCAAAAGGCGAAGTCGTTTTATACGCCCAAAAAGAAACCCCGGCCATAAAATATGCTTTAGCGGAAATGGACCGCCGCCGTAAAATTCAAAGTGCGTATAATGAGGAACACAATATTACGCCAAAAAGCATTGTTAAAGCGGAAATCGAACTTAAAGAATTTGAGGACAGTTCGCGCGAATCTTCACTTGCTTTAATTCATAGCGAAAGTACCGCTTTACCCGAAGCAAAAAATATACCCCTTTTAATTAAAGAAATAGAAAAACAAATGCTTGATGCGGCAGACAACTTAAACTTTGAACTTGCCGCCGAACTCCGCGACCGTTTATTTGATCTAAAGGAAATGTCCTTGCCTGCCAATAAAATTCACAAAAGAAAAAAACGCTAATTTGGCGTATTGTGTCACCGCTGTATTTAAAAGTATACTAGGTTTTACATAGGGAGAATTTTAACTGCAGTCCAACAAGGTCTGCCTCCTATATTATCACAAGGTCCATTTTGTGATAATCCTGGAGTTTTGCCTGTAAAATCTTTACATGCAAATGCCGCCTCTTTATTCCTTGCATAGCATTCCATAAGGTTAGGATTATTATATTGATGTTGAGAGTTATAATGTGCAATACTATAGTTTTTATTGAAACATATAGAGTAATTGACAGTCATATAACATGAAACATTATTACTTGGTAAATTAATATCAAGCATATCAAATGAAGTTGCATATTGATTATTAATTAAATAAAATCTGTCTTGAGCATTTTGCACAGCTTTTGTTGCACTTATTACTTGCGCAAGTTCTGCTTTCCCGACTGCTCTGCGGTATTGCGGCAAAGCAATGCCGGCAAGTATACCGATAATAATAACAACTACTAAAAGTTCCAAAAGTGTAAAACCTTTAGCGAATTTTTTGTTTATTTTTACTACATTGTTTGTGTTTTTTACATTTTTCATTTTCATAATTTCTCCTTTAAACATAACCTGTTCTTAAAGGCAATAAACAACGGCTGATAGTCGCAAGCTCAATCCATTGCCTTGCAAATAACAGCCGTAGTATCATGTAAAAAACACGAAACATTAGGCAAAAGCACTTTAGGGAGCTACCCTAAATTACTTTTGCCTTCACTGCTATTTTTGGAATGGATTGAGGTCTTTTCAGACGCACATAAAGCCCAAAAACAGATTAAATTGTACAGGGGGGGTTAGCCCCTCATAAAATAAACTCCTTTTTAAAAGTATAGCATTTTATAGGTTAATTTTTTACCTGTTTTCTGCTATCAATAATATTAAATTTAGCTTTAAATTTCTTGCCAAATTCGGTTTTGCCGTCAACATTGATTTTACCCGCACTTGCACCCGGAATTATACTCAAAAGCGCTTGTTCTTTATTCCAATCAAGGAAAGGCGGTGCAATGCGTAAATTTTGTGGAATATAGGCTAAGTTATAACCGCTTTTTGACTTTAAATTAAGCCAAAATTCAGAAGTAAAATCTTTATCTAAATCAAGTGTATTAAATTGTTGATACGGCGTAATTTTAGCAATTTTGCGGCCTTCTTTATTAAACAAAAAGTCAATATTTGCTGATCCTTGCGCCAATTTACCGGAAGTGATATTATATGCAAAATTTTCCAAATAAACTAAGCCCTGAGCAGCCAAATTTATATGCAAAGCAGCTATATTATCAACAGGCCCGTCAACCCACAAATTGAGGTCCTTTTCTGTCTCAATTTTCGGTAAAGGGGAAGAATATTCAAAACCGAGCGCGGCATTTTTTAAGTATGCGGAAATCTCTTTTAAATTTGCCAAATAAGCAAGCGCAAAAGAATTTTTGGCAATTAAAGTTCTGTCTTCCGCATCCGCTAAAACGCTATAATTTATTTCCATATAAGGCAAAAGATCTAAGGTTAAAAATTTTGAAAAATTATTTTCCCCCTCCTCTAATTTGACGGTTATAAAATAATATTTACCGTAAAAGTTGGGGTACATTTCTTTGATTTTTTCTTTATCTAATTCTTCGTCGGAAATTATATAAACAGAAGGATAACGGTTTTGTGTATTTTCAGTCGGGAAAACTACATGTATTTTAGGTGCGGCAAGCAAATTTGCTGACGGGAAATTGGTTATAACTTCCTCGCCCTCTTTAACAAAGATGCGCATTTCGCCTTTAGGTTTTACCGCCTTAACAGGCGCACGCCCGATTTGGTTTAAAAGTTGCTTTGCCGTCTGCGCAGATACAAACCCCACGCAACAAATAAAAGTTAAAAATACAAATAATTTTTTCATCTTATTTCTCCTTATTTACCGTCATCATAAAATTGTTTTGTGGCATCTTCAACATCACGATCAATAAATTCTCTGTCTTTATCAGCAAAAGAATTAGATGAATCATTGGCTTTTGAACTTTCAACTTGATATAAAATTTCATTAATTTGATCTTCGCTTAATTTCATTTTACCGATATCTTTAATTTTCAATGCAGCTTTATATTTGTTTAGGTCGGATTCTTCAAAAAGATAATTATTCATAACATATCTAAAGACAAAAAATATAATAAGTGGAAGTATAATAAAAGGAATAGAAACAAAAATTACCATCAAATTTATACCTAAATCATAAGAAAAATCTTTTTTAGCATTAAAATATTTATTCAGCTTTTCTATTTGTTTATCAACGGAATCAGGGGGACTTACCCAAACATTATTATAAGCTATTTTATTATCTTGAGTATCTAAAAATTGCGCTTGATACAGAGTACCCTTATCACTATTTTCAAAATTTAAAACGGCTTTTTTAATATTCTTAAAATACCTTGTATCAGTACCCATAATAAAATTTTTGGAGGTTATTTGGCAATCATAGGCAGCTTTGTCCCATTCATATGAGCAAGACATTTCCCTTTCCGTAGCACCAAGCATCATGATGAAAACCCCCATTAGAGATATAGGTATCATCATAAACATCGTAAACCATATCTTAGCCTTATTGTAATTGTTGATAAAACCTTGTTTACCGCCAAATCCTCTATTACCTAAAGACATTAAAAAATCAATTTCCGGCTTGCCGTTGTTTAACATAAATCTCCCCGTTTTAGGTATATATTTTAATTATATCAAAAACAAAGGGCAAAATATATGCTATAATATTGTTAGGTGGGACTAACAAATGACAATAAAAGAAAATTATAAAACACTTGCTGACTTACCAAAAAAATATGAGGCGGAAATAGTTTCAATTAATTGTAAGGACCATAATCTCCGTACACATATTTTAGATATGGGCCTTACCCCACATGTAAAAGTAACTTTAATTAAAACAGCGCCCCTAGGCGACCCTTTGGAATTTAAAGTTCGCGGCTATGTTTTAACACTCCGCAAAAGTGAGGCGGAAAAAATTTTAATTACCGATATCAAAAAAGCCGCACCCACAAAAAAACAGGAAAATTTAAGAAATTTCAATTCAAATGTTTCCCACTCCCAAAAGGGCGAGGGCAGTTATTATCAAACGAAAAAACAAATCAACCCCAAAAAACATTTACACTTGGCTCTAATCGGTAATCAAAATTCCGGCAAGACAACTTTATTTAATCGCCTTACGGGCGCACATCAAAGGGTAGGCAATTTCCCCGGGGTAACGGTAACAAGAACAGACGGAAAAATCAAACAACACCCTGATATTACCATTACAGATTTGCCGGGTATATACTCCCTTTCCCCCTATGGGCAAGAGGAAGTAATCTCCCGCAATTTTATTTTGGAACAAAAGCCCGATGCCATCATTAATATTGTTGACGGCGCAAACATTGAACGTAATTTGTTTTTAACAACGCAACTTATTGAACTGAATATCCCAATGGTTATCGCTTTAAATATGATTGACGAAGTTACCAAAAACGGCGGCAGTATTGACGTTAACGGGCTGGAAGATGCCTTAGGTGTACCTGTTGTAGCAATATCAGCAACACAAAACCAGGGTATTGAAGAACTTGTGGAACATGTCATCAATGTCGCGCGTTACCAAGAACGCCCCACGCGTTTAGATTTTTGCGCTAATACCGACACAAAAGAAGGCGCGGTGCACAGATGTTTACACTCAATCGTCCATTTAATTGAGGACCACGCCAAGGCGGCGTACCTCCCCCCCCGTTTTGCAGCGTCAAAAGTAGCGGAAAAAGATGAACTTATTTTAAACACTTTAAACCTTGATAAAAACGAACAGGAAACCTGCACGCATATTATTGAACAAATGGAAGAGGAAACCGGTCTTGAAAATACCGCCGCGCTTGCCGATATGCGCTTTGGTTTTATTGAAAATTTATGCAAACAATTTGTAAGCCGCCCGTCGGAAACACAAGGATATAAACTATCAACTAAAATTGACCGCTTTTTGACGGGCAAGTACACCGCGCTTCTTGCATTTTTTGCAATTATGGGCGGAATTTTTTATTTGACTTTCGGTCCTGTGGGCGGTGCTTTGTCTGATTGGCTTGAAGCCGGCATTGCCTGGCTTACCGCCGTAGTTGATAAGGGTTTAACCGCTTACGGCTTAAACACGGTTGTCCACTCTTTAATAATTGACGGTGTTTTTGCAGGTGTGGGTAGCGTGTTAAGTTTTTTGCCGATTATTGTTATTTTGTTTTTCTTCCTCTCAATTTTGGAAGATACCGGCTATATGGCGCGCGTTGCTTTTATTATGGATAAAATGCTTAGGAAACTTGGGCTTTCGGGCCGCAGTTTTGTACCTATGCTTATCGGTTTTGGGTGTTCCGTTCCGGCAATTATGGCGGCGCGAACTTTACCTTCTGAAAGGGACAGGAAAATTACAATTTTGCTTACACCGTTTATGAGTTGTTCCGCAAAATTGCCGATATACGCATTTTTTACCGCCGCATTTTTTACGCAAAATAAAGTATTTGTTATTTTGAGTTTATATATACTTGGCATAATTGTGGGCATAATTCTTGCACTACTCCTTAAAATATTCGTGTATAAAGGTGAAGCGACACCCTTTGTAATGGAACTTCCTAATTACCGTTTGCCTAGTGCAATAAATGTTTTGCGTTTGATTTATTTAAAAGCAAAAGGTTTTATAACAAAAGCATTTACAATAATATTTGTTGCCTCTTTGATAATTTGGTTTTTGCAAAGTTTTGATACACGCCTTAATTTGGTGCAAGATTCTTCTTCAAGCATTTTAGCAGCTTTGGGAAATTTTATTACGCCGATATTTACGCCGCTAGGTATGCACGATTGGCGCATTTCCACATCCTTTTTAACAGGGTTTATGGCAAAGGAAAGTGTTGTCAGCACCTTAACTGTTTTACTTGGCGGTGATGTTTCCGCTTTGCCGAGTTTATTTAGCAAACTTACCGCTTTTGTATTTTTGGTTTTTTGCTTACTTTATACGCCTTGCATTGCAGCGATTGCGACTGTCCGCCGCGAGTTAGGCGGCAGGTATGCTTTGGGGGTTGTTTTATTTCAATGTTCTGTTGCGTGGCTTGTGGCGTTTATTGTTTACCGAATAGGTCTTTTACTTAGGTTTTAATTTTTCCCCTTTTATTACTCTCAAAATGCTAGAATATATGTAAGGAGTATTTATGCCCAAAAAAGAAACAAAAAACGTTGTAACAAACAATACAAAAATAGATTCGGTTAAAGCACTTGATGCTTTAATTAAAAAAGTCAAAAAAGCACAGGAAATTTTTGCAACTTTCAGTCAAGAAAAAGTTGACGCAATTTTCAAAGCCGCCGCAGCAGCCGCAAATAAAGCGCGCATACCGCTTGCCAAAATGGCTGTTGAAGATACAGGAATGGGCGTAGTTGAAGATAAAATTATCAAAAACCATTATGCCAGCGAATATATTTTTAATAAACATAAAAATGTCAAAACCTGCGGTATTATTAAAGAAGATAAAATTAACGGCACAAAAATCGTCGCTGAACCGCTTGGCGTAATTGCCGGAATTGTTCCGACTACAAACCCCACATCAACCGCAATTTTTAAATCTTTGATTTCTTTAAAAACAAGAAACGGTATAATATTTTCCCCCCATCCGCGTGCTAAAAAAAGCACTATTGCGGCGGCGAAAATCGTCTTAGATGCTGCTGTAAAAGCAGGCGCGCCGGAAAATATTATCGGATGGATTGATGAGCCAACACTTGAACTTACAACTTATTTGATACATAATGAAAATATCGCCTGCATTTTGGCAACAGGCGGAACGGGCATGGTTAAAGCATCATACTCTTCGGGCAGGCCGGCACTCGGCGTGGGTCCCGGTAATGTCCCGGCAATAATTGATGAAACCGCAGATATTCAAATGGCAGTAAGTTCCGTATTGCTTTCAAAGACATTTGATAACGGTATGATTTGCGCCTCAGAACAATCAATAATTGTTGTTGATGAAATTTATGATCAAGTAAAAAAAGAACTTATTAAACGCGGTGCATATATTTTAAACAGTGCAGAGGAAAAGAAAGTTGCTTCCATACTTTTAATTGACCCGCGCACAAAAGGTGCGGCTTGCAGCGCAAGTGCTTTAAAAGCGGCTTTAAAATGTAACTGCACAAGTGTTAACCCGAAAATCGTCGGTCAAACGGCGCACACTATTGCACAAATTGCCGGTATTAAAGTACCTGAACAAACAAAGGTCTTAGTAGGTGAAGAAAAAACTTATGATTTCTTAAACCCCTTTGCACATGAAAAGCTTTCCCCCGTACTTGCAATGTACCGCGCAAAAGATTTTAAACAAGCGGTTGATATTGCACATCATCTTGTTTTGCTTGGCGGAGCAGGGCATAGCGCCGCATTTTACACTAACCCGTTAAACCAAGAAAGAATAAATTATTTTTCCGGTCAAATTCCGACTTGCCGTTTGATTATAAACTCCCCCTCATCACACGGTGGCATTGGGGATTTATACAATTTTAAATTGGAACCGTCTTTGACTTTGGGCTGCGGTTCTTGGGGCGGTAATTCCGTAAGCGGAAATATCGGTGTAGAACATTTACTCAATTATAAAACAGTTGCAGAAAGGAGAGAAAATATGCTTTGGTTCAAAGTTCCCAGAAAAATTTATTTTAAAAGGGGCGCAGTTGATTTGGCACTTCGCGTATTAAAAGGGAAAAAACGCGCTTTTATTGTTACGGATAGATTTTTGTTTAACTCCGGTGCAGTTTCCGCCGTAACAAATGTTTTGGAAGAACTTGATATTGATTATCAAATTTTCTTTGACGTTAAACCGGATCCGACCTTATCAAATGTAAAACAAGCAATGGATATTATTACCCCTTATGAACCGGATTTAATTATCGCGCTTGGCGGCGGATCCCCGATGGATGTTGCAAAAGTTATTTGGCTTAAATACGAACAGCCGGAAACTAATTTTGAAGATATTTCCATGCGTTTTATGGATATCCGTAAACGCATTTGCCAGATTCCGGATCTTGGTGTAAAAGCAAATTTAGTTGCAATACCTACAACTTCCGGTACAGGATCGGAAGTTACGCCGTTTTCAATTATTACCGACGATGAAACCCATGTCAAATATGCACTTGCCGACTATGCTTTAACACCAGATATGGCAATAGTTGACCCTAATTTCGTGGACAATATGCCAAAAGGTTTAACTGCCGCATCCGGTATTGATGTTTTGGTACATTGTTTAGAGGCGTATGTTTCAAGTATGGCAACGAACTTTACAAATTCAAATGCTTTAGAGGCAACAAAACTTGTCTTTAAATATTTAGTTCGCTCTTATAAAGACGGTGCAAAAGACCCTATCGCACGCGAAAAAATGCACTACGCGGCAACTATTGCCGGTATGGCTTTTGCCAATGCTTTCCTCGGCTTATGCCACTCTATGGCACATAAACTTGGGGCAATGTTTAATATTCCGCACGGTGTTGCAAATGCACTTTTGATTTGCCAAATTATTAAATATAATGCTAATGATTGCCCGCAAAAACAAGCAACTTTCCCGCAATATAAATACCCTTGCGCGAAAGAACGCTACGGGCAAATTGCCGACGAACTTAAACTCGGCGGTAAAAATGATGATGAGAAAGTTAAACTCTTGCTCAAAGCAATTATTAAACTCAAAAAGGATATCGGTTTGCCTGCTTCAATAAAAGAATATGGCATAAGCAGAAAAGATTTTGAAGCGAAACTTGACGAACTTGTTGAACTCGCTTTTGACGATCAATGCACTGCGGCAAACCCTGTATATCCTTTATTTAAAGACATCAAACAAATTTACCTTGATGCCTATGAAGGTAAAATTTAACTAAAACAGACGATAAAAAAGGGCTGCCTAAAGCAGCCCTTTTTTAAATATAACTATTAGTTAATCTGCACTTGTAAAAAACGCCATTAACTGATTTTTAAACATTTCGATTCTTCCCTTCGGGTTATTAGGGAACCAATCATCTGGACGCTCAACCATTAAGGCAAGCCCATCGCATAAACCGCGAGAATGTTCACGATCACAATAAAAGGAAACTTCATTTGCTGCTAATGTAATGACATCAAAATACATATTTCCTAAAAATTCACTTTCGCTAGGAAGTTTCTTGTGAATTTCTTCTAATTTGTCATACAACATAACAAATGCTTCTTTATTGTTAGAAAGCACAGCCTGGGCCAATAAGGTTTTACCTCTTTCTTCACTGCCTTTTTCCTTGGCAACAAGAGAACTCGGGTCATAACCTGCATCCAAAACCTTTTGGAGATTGGCATTATCCCCCTCCTGAATAAAGTAATTCATGATATCATACTGTTCACACAAATTAATAGGTCCTCTTGTTTTCAATTTCTTCATTACGGAACTTTCATTGATATCTCTCATTCCCTTGCAATTAAGAGAACGATCATGCTGGAAGTACTCAAGTTCTTGACTTGATTTAACATCCGTCCAGGCTGCTTCCCTTATTGAGTTTTCTAATTCTGCTCTATCCAATTTATTACCCTCTGCAAACAAAGGTACAGCAAGTAAAGCAGCAATCACAAACATAACTACAGAAATAAATATGTTTTTCTTGTTCATAGTATTCTCCTATATTTCATCTATTTATAATTTATTATAAAGGAAAAAGCAAATTTTGTCAAGGGCATTTAGACCTATATACAAAAGACATATAAAAAGCCCCCGCTGATTTCTACTTGCGGGGGTTTTTATATCAATTTTATTTTGCACTAATTCTTATGTCAATCAAGGTATTTAGGGCTTTAAGATATTCCGCACGGCGCAATTCTTTAGGTATATATAATTTCGCGGCGGCGAGTTCATATTCGCTATTATGTAAGACCGCATACACCAAATCATTTGCATTTGCGTCACGGTGTTTGTATTTAAAAGAATATTTATCTGTTTCTTGACGTAAATTTGTTGCTTTACTGTTTTTATATATAAAATTTTTCAAAGCTGAATATAAATATTGTCCGTACTTTTCCGCTAGCAAAGCAAGTGCTTCTTTATTTTCGGCAAATACCGCTTGGTTAAATAAATTTGACATATTATAAATTCCTGCATTTTTAGAATTTATTAACTCTTCCCCTAACACTATATTTAGTGTATCTTGTAAATAGTTATTTTGGTGTTTGGCTATAAAATAATTTAGTATCTCAAAATTGTAACAATAATATTTATTTTTTAATTCTTGCTTTTGTTCATTAGATGCTTGGGCAATTTCTGTTGCAATTTCAGCCAATTTATCCTCATTGATTATTGCCGTGGTATCTTTACACGAAACATCTTTTTCTTCATTTTTAAATAAATTATCTTGCTTTTGCGGAAGATAATCTAAAGCCCCTTTTGTTAATAACGGATGTTGTGTAACTTGTGCTACTTTTACTTCTAATTTTATTTGCCTTGTTAATTGTGTGGTATCAAAATTTTTACTCTCTGATAAAAGCGGCGGTGCAAGTAAAAAAAGAACCACAAACAATATGACAATAGTAACGCCATTTGTTTTACTCATTTGTACTTCCTCCTTTTAGATAATGATAGTTTAATAGGAAAACGATAAAATTTCAAGTGGGTAGGACTTTGGACCTATAAAAATACCCCCCGTGCTAACAATTTAACACGGGGGAAATTTTATTTTTGAGTAATTGCCCTTAAATTATTTTTTATTTCCTTTATTTTCTCGGGCTTTTTTATCTCTTTCTTTTATATCTCTTTTTTCCTTAGCTTCACGCAAGATTTTAGCAATTTCCCCGTTACCTTTCTGAAAGGCATAAGTAAAAGCTGTTTTAGCGTCATGATCCCGGATATCTAAATCAGCGCCCTTATCAACCAAAATCTTAACAATTCTTTTATCACCTGTACGAACCGCCCATATTAAAGCTGTCTCACCATAATCATCTTGAATATCTAAATTTGCGCCATTATCTGCTAATATTTTAATGATTTCTCTATAATTTTTCTTATCAATTAAAACCAGACGGCCCTTTTTACCTATTGAGATATTTTGCTCATTTCCGCTAACGGCAGTCATCAAAGCCGTTTCACCACGATCATTCTGAATATCTAAATTTGCACCTTTATTAATTAATGTTTTAATAATATCTTTAAAGCCGTAAATAGCCGCTTTCATCAAAGCGGTATTTCCTTGATCATCTTGTATATCTAAATTCGCACCTTTATCAGCTAAAATACTAACAATTCCGTCATCATCTCCATAAGCTGCCCATATCAAAGGTGTTTCACCGTTATATTTATGTCGTGTATTTAAATTAGCCCCACTATCAGCTAATATTTTAACAATTTCTTCATGATTATTAGTGACTGCCTTATCCAAAGCAGTCTCACCATAACAATCCTGAACACTTAAATCAGCGCCCTTATCAACTAAAAACTTAACAATTTCTTTGTGACCGCGACTAGCTGCCCTTAGCAAAATCGTATCAACCTTATTATCTTGAACATCAAAGTTAGCACCTTTATCTAATAAAATATCAACAATTTCCTTATGCCCTTCATAAGCGGCAAGAAGCAAGGCGGTATCACCGCAATTACTACGAAGATTTAAATTTACCCCTTTTTCCAATAAAATATTTACAACTTTTTTATAGCCCCCGTATGCTGCCCTCATCAAAGCCGTGACACCGTAATTATCTTGAATATCAAACTTTGCACCTTTATCTAACAAAATACTGACAATTTCCGTATGGCCTTGCTGTGCTGCATTAATTAAAGCCGTTCTGCCATATTGATTTGGCAGATCCAAATCAGCCCCCTTATCAACTAATAACTTAACAATTTCTTTATAACCTTTATAAGATGCTTCTTTTAAAGCTGTATCACCGTCATTATCCCTAATATCTAAATTTGCGCCTTCATTAATTAATTCTTTGACTTTGGTTATATCACCGCCTTCAGCTGCTCTTATTAAAGCGGTTTTGCCTTTTTCGTCTTGTTTATTAATATTATCTTCGGTTATTTGTTCTCCTTGAATAATTTCTTGATTTTTGATTTTAATTGAAGTATCCTGTTTTTTATCTGCTGCTTCAATTTCTGCTTTTTTATTGTCATTTTTTGCTGATGCATTTAATATTTTAATAATTTCTTTATTGTTATTCGCATAATCTAAAGCTGTTTTACCGTTATTATCTTTAATATCTAAATTAGCGCCTTTGTTTACTAATATCTTAACAATTTCCTTTGAACCTTTCTGAACTGCCAACATTAGCACTGTTCTGCCTTGGTAATCTCGTACATCTAAATCAGCGCCCTTATCAACTAATATTTTTACAATATCTACATATTCTTTTTGAACAGCAGATATCAAAGCTCCTGTTGTATCTAAATTTGCATATTTGTTAACTAATATTTTAACGATTTCCACGTAACCTTTATCAGTTGCGACATATAAAGCATGGTTAATTCTTCTAATATCTAAATCGGCGCCCCTGCTCACCACAAACTTAACAATGTCTTTATGACCAGCACTTGCTGCTAACTCCAAAGCCATAATGTAGCCATTTCTAATATCCGAATCTGTATCATTATCAAGTAAAATTTTAACAATATCTTTATGACCGATAACGGATGCCCACATTAAAGCATTTATACCATCCTCATTATAAACGTTTATAATTGCACCTTTTTCTATTAAGATTTCAACAATTTTTTTATGACCGTTAATAGAAGCTTTCATTAAAGCCGTTTCACCGTCATTATCTTGGATATTTAAATTTGCACCTTCATTAATTAATTTTTTAACTTTGGCTTTATCTCCCATTGCCGCTGCCCACATTAAGGCGGTCATACCGTGTTCATCTCGTTTATTAATACCGTCTAATACTTGCTCTGCGTTTATATTTTCATCTTTATTTTCCGATGCTGCAAGCAATATACTGCGAATTTCTTTATTAGCAGCCCAATTTAAAGCAGTATGATTATGCTTATCCTCGAAGTCTAAATTTGCACCTTTGTCAATTAAGATCCTAACCATTTCCGCATTACCTGTATGAGCAGCCAACATTAAAGCTGTTTTGCCCTCATTATTTTGGATATTTAAATTTGCCCCTTTGTCAGCTAATATTTTAACGATTTCTACGTAACCTTTACGAACTGCCAAAATCAAAGCCGGACTACCTCTAAATTCCCAACTGTTGCTTTGAATATCTAAATTCGCACCATGATCCGCTAAAATTTTAACGATTTCTTTATTATTTCTACTAACTGACCAAATTAAAGCCGGTACACTATTAGAATTAATATCTAAATTCGCACCGTTATCAGCTAGAATTTTAACGATATCTGTATATCCTCTACGAGCAGCAACAGTCAAAGCAGTATCTTTAGAGTTATGTGTACTTTGTATATCTAAATTTGCGCCTTTGTCAATTAATTCTTTAACTTTAACTTGATCTCCGTTTGCTGCTGCTTTTATTAAAGGCGTCCAACCAAAATCATCTTGTTTATTAATATCATCTTCAAGTACTCCTGTTCCTTGAGCTTTTTTCGCAGCACATTGATTTGTACATATCGCCGCGTAAACTGCGGAACATAAAATTAATGCCATAAAAGCACTTATTAATTTTTTCATAATTTCTCCTTATAAATTGTAATATCTAAATATAAGTATACCATTTATACAATAAAAAAACACCCCCGAGTTAAAACCCGGGGGCATTTAAACTGTCAACAACTAAATTAAACTTAAGCGATATTTGCTTTTTCTTTTAAGAAAGTAAAAACTTTCCTTTCTTTAATTGTTGCCAAAATATCTTCTTTGCGCGTTTCAAAGAATTTCTTAATTTGCTCGGCTTCCTTCGGGGAGGATTTTACGGCATTATCCATTTCTTCTTTAAGATCAGCATCGGTTGCGGCAATATTTTCTTTATTTGCAATAGCGTGGATAATGTAACCGATTTTCAAATCCTTTTCAACTGAAGGGCGCATCTTTTGCATAAAGGTTTTGCGGTTTTCTTCAGGAATATTCATATTTTTACCGCCGAACATTCTTTGAATAAAGTTTTCAACGGATAAATTGGTGTGGTAATCAACTAAAGATTTCGGTAAAGCGAAATCATTGGCTTTAACTAAAGCATCTTCAATTTGTGCGGTTAAATCCCTATCTGCTTTATGTTTTGCTTCATGTTCCAAAGCATTTTTGACATGTTCTTCAAGTTTTTCAACATTTTCAAAGCCCATGTCTTTTGCAAATTTATCGTCTAAAGTAGGGAGAACTTTATTTTTGATTTCTTCAACGGTAGCGGTAATTTCAACAGGGGTATTTTCTTCTTTAATTTCAAATGTCTTTGTTTCCCCCTTCTTCATACCTTTTAAATTATCGGCAAGGCCTGCAATAGTTTGCGGGGCGGACATATCAATCATTTCGCTTTTTGCGGTATATTTTTTATCTTCCGCACCGTTCTTTTTGCCGGTGTAGCTAACGATTACATAGCTCGTATCGGCAACGCATTCACCTTCTTTAGCGGCTTCCAAGGTAGCATTATTTTCAAGGACGGAGTTTATGTGATTTTTAATATCTTCCGGTTTAACGGTATTATCTTTTTTGGTAACTTTGATACCGATATAATCTTTAGGTTCAAATTCGGGGGCAACATCTACTGTCATTTCAAAAGTAAAAGGTGTATTTTCTTTTAAAGCGGTAAAATCTGCTTTACTTACAGTCGGTGCCATAACAGCATTTAATTTTGTTTCCTGCAAAGCAGCTAATGAAGCACGACGGATAAGAGTATCCAAAGAGCGTTCAATAATATGGCCTGAGAAATTTTTCTTAACTAAATCTAATGGGACTTTACCTGCCCTGAAACCTTGCATTTGGGCGCGGCTCTGAACTTGTAATGTGGCATTATGGAAGCACTCATTAACTAAAGTTGCATCAGCGGTAACTGATAATACGACAGTGCAGCCCTCTTTTGAAATTTGTTTTGTGGTGATATTTTGTTTTCCGTCTACTGACATTTTACGCTCCTGATACTTTGGACGGAGAGGGACTTGAACCCTCACGGATTGCTCCATACGCTCCTAAGGCGTACGCGTCTGCCGATTCCGCCACCCGTCCCTCATTTGAATATTAAAAAGAAATGGGCCATGAGAGACTCGAACTCTCGACCTTACGCTTAAGAGGCGTCTGCTCTACCAACTGAGCTAATGGCCCAACGTGTATATTATAGCATATTTTGTGGCGCTCGTGTGCTTTTGCGGTTGAACTTTTTATGACGAATTATGTTAATTAGTGTGCATGTTCTTGCAAATTTAAGTGCTTTTTGATTTTTATTTTCCTAAAATACCGAGAGTCGCTACGCTCCCATTCTTCTGGGTATTCGTCGTCAAAGTAAAAATCAAAAATCATCTTAAATTTTCTGCGTCGCACAAAATGTGCTCGTGCGCTACAATTTCACGATCTTAAGTTATCAAAGAAAAAAACTAAAATTTCCTCAAAAACAATTGCCTGATATTGCGCATAGCACGACAAAAAACTCCCCGACAATTAAGCAAGGGAGTTTTTTAAAGTAAAACTTTACTTATTTTGCTTTGCTAATAGCTACCGCTATTTTAAAAATGAGGATAAGGAAAAGTATCTATCTCCACAGGGGCTTCATAATTGTAAAAGGAATCTGCCTTTGTTTGATATGCCCGAAAATAAAAAGATTTGATCCAAGTCCAATACAACACTTTTACATACAAACGTCTTTCCCAAACAGCATTACCTTCATCATCATATTTGTAAATATATTGGCTGCTTGTTTTTTGAGTTTCATAACCAGAATATTTCCATTGCGGAAACCCCGGCCACGAATGAGTATTTTCCATAGGATATGCTATTTTTTCCGAAGGTTTATAAGGAACAGGATGACCCGGAAATTTTTTAATCAACACAGGTTCATTATATGACAATCCATCAATTCCGCGCGTAAATAAATATGCCTTTATTTGCCCTTTTTCTTCAGTTTGAACATAAAATTTATATTCCCAAATTGCTTTTTTACCTTCCCATTTACTAATCCAGCGTTCTACTTCCGCATCAATTACTTTAAAAGTAGGATCTTTCGTGAGTTTATTATAGTTTGCCCATTCTTTACAAGAAGGCCAATCGCTACACATTTGTCTAACTCTCTCATCTTTAAAAGGCGTGTTTTCGTCACTAATTTCTTTTTTAAGAACATTGGAAAGGTCTTTTAATTCTTGACTGATACTTTGTTTAATACTTTCTTTATCCAAGTTTATTTGTTTAGAAAAGTCCACTGCTTGTGTTAAACTACAAAGAAAAATTATACTTAAAATAGTTAATATATATCTTTTCATTTTCATTTCTCCTTTAATTATAACTAACTTTATTATATTAAAAAATATAATTACACACAAGTGAAAAAAGACCTATATTTTTTACAGGTCTTTTGAGCAACTAACCCCTGCCAAAAAGACAGAGGTTAGTTTTAAAATATTATTTACTTATTTTGCTTCGGCAATTGCAACAGCAACCGCAACTGATGCACCTACCATCGGGTTATTACCCATACCGATAAGACCCATCATTTCAACGTGTGCGGGAACTGAAGATGAACCTGCAAATTGTGCATCGCTGTGCATACGGCCCATAGTGTCTGTCATACCATAAGATGCAGGACCTGCTGCCATATTGTCCGGGTGCAAGGTTCTGCCTGTACCGCCACCGGATGCGACTGAGAAATATTTCTTACCGTTTTCAACAGCCCATTTTTTATAAGTGCCGGCAACGGGGTGCTGGAAGCGTGTGGGGTTTGTGGAGTTACCGGTAATAGAAACATCCACACCTTCATGCCTCATAATTGCAACGCCTTCGTTTACATCATCAGCGCCATAGCATTTAACTTTTGCACGGTCGCCGTCGGAAAATGCTTTTTCTGAAACAATTTCAAGTTTACCGGTATAATAATCATATTTTGTTTCTACTGAAGTAAAACCGTTGATTCTTGAAATAATATAAGCGGCATCTTTACCAAGACCGTTTAAAATAACGCGAAGCGGTGTTTTGCGCACTTTATTTGCAGTTTTTGCGATACCGATTGCACCTTCCGCTGCAGCAAAACTTTCATGGCCTGCTAAAAAGCAGAAACATTTTGTTTCTTCCCTAAGTAACATTGCAGCCAAATTACCGTGACCTAAACCGACGGCGCGTTGATCGGCAACTGAGCCGGGAATACAAAAACTTTGTAAACCGACGCCGATTTTTTCCGCCGCTTCAGCTGCTGTTTTAACGCCGCTTTTAATTGCGATTGCTGCACCGACTGTATAAGCCCAAACGGCATTTTCAAAAGCAATAGGTTGAATACCTTTTACGATAGCTTCAACGTCAATACCCTTTTTGGTGCAAATTTCTTTTGCTTCTTCAAGGGAGGCAATACCGTACTCTTTTAATACGGAATTTATTTTTTCAATTCTTCTTTCATAACCTTCAAAAGTTACCATAGTTTACTCCTTCCTCGGGTCAATTTTCTTGACGGCTTCGTCATAGCGCCCGTATTTGCTTATATTTTTTTCATAGGCAGTTTTTGGATCTTCGCCTTTTTTGATAGCGTCCATCATTTTACCAAGGTTTACAAATTTGTAACCGATAATTTCATTATTTTTATCAAGACCGACTTCTAAAACATAACCTTCCGCCATTTCAAGATAGCGTGGACCTTTAGCTTCGGTCGCATACATAGTACCGATTTGTGAGCGGAGACCTTTACCCAAGTCCTCAAGACCGGCACCGATAGTCAAACCGCCTTCGGAAAATGCACTTTGTGAGCGTCCGTATACAATTTGAAGGAATAATTCCCTCATAGCAGTATTGATAGCATCACAAACGAGGTCCGAATTTAATGCCTCTAAAATTGTTTTGCCGGTTAAAATTTCTGCAGCCATAGCAGCAGAGTGTGTCATACCGCTGCAGCCCAAAGTTTCAACCAATGCCTCTTTAATAACACCGTTTTTGATGTTTAAAGTTAATTTACAAGCACCTTGTTGTGGTGCGCACCAACCGATACCGTGCGTTAAACCGCTGATATCTTTAATTTCTTTTGCGCAAACCCATTTACCTTCTTCAGGGATTGGGGCAGGTTGATGTTTTGCGCCTTTACAGACACTGCACATATTTGCAATGTGGGGTGTACATTTTTCGCAACTCATAAAATCTCCTTTATAGAATTTATACTTATATTGTACCAAATTTGTAATAAGGAATTTTATATATAAAACTTTTTTTATTAAATAGTTTACTCAATTTTATATAATTATCTTATAGGGACATTTTGCCCTTAAAGGAGTATATATGAAAAGATTATTAAATTTACTTTTACGTAAAGATTTTGCAGCACTGTTTTGGGCACAAGCTTCAGGCGTAATAAACGATAAC
This sequence comes from Elusimicrobiaceae bacterium, assembly GCA_045605325.1. GTDB lineage: Bacteria > Elusimicrobiota > Elusimicrobia > Elusimicrobiales > Elusimicrobiaceae > Proelusimicrobium. The sequence continues at coordinate 31,183 of JAZUPU010000023.1, read as the reverse complement.
TTAATAAGGACAGCCCTAACCGCTTTAATTGCGGCTAATATTCTTACCGTTAAAGGGCATACAATGAATTTCGTTTTTCTAATTCTTGCAATTTATATGTTACCGTTCTTTATATTTTCAGTTTTAGCAGGGCAAATAGGTGATAAATATGATAAGGCAAAAGTAACACGCATTATTAAATTTACCGAGATTTTCACAGTCCTTTTAACTTCACTTGGCTTTTACTTAAAATCCACCCAAATATTATTTTCCGTTTTATTTATTATGGGCACACAATCGGCATTTTTTGCCCCAATTAAATATGCTTTAATGACGCAAATTTTACATAAAACCGAACTTATTGACGGTAATGCTTTGCTTGAATCAAGCCGTTATATCGCAATTTTGCTAGGCACAATTTTAGGCACTATGTTCCTTACACCGAAAGTTGGAATTTTAACTATCTTTGCTATTATGTTAATATTATCTTTAGCCGGATATTTCGTAACACGTATGTTCGAACCTTTAAAACCACTTGCCGCAAATTTAAAAATAACCCCGAATATTTTTAAAAGTACTTGGAAAAATTTATCAAGAGCTCAAAAATCAAAAAAATTATTTTTGGCAATTTTAGCAATTAACTGGTTTTGGGTTTTAGCGGCAATTTTACTTTCCCAACTTAATACAGTTACAAATTCCGTATTAAATTTATCTTCTGAAGTTTACACCTTTTTAATAACAGTATTTTGCGTTTCCGTCGGTATCGGCTGTCTTGCTTGTTATAGGTTAGTCAAGGCGGAAATCAGTATAAAATATGTTCCTTTAAGCACAGTAGGAATGTCTTTATCCTTACTGCTTATTGCGTTTGTCTTAGCTTTAATGCCCGATTTTGCTGCACCTGTACCGTTAACATTCTTTTTAAAATCTCCCTTCGGTATTGCCTTAACTATCGGTATAATTATGTTATCAATTTGCGGCGGGCTTTATATAGTTCCGCTTAACGCACATTTGCAAACAATGCTTGCCGATAAGTTTAAAACGCGTATGCTTGCAATTTGCAATTTCTTAAATGCCTTCTTTATGGTTTTTGCAGGGCTTATAACTTATGCGCTTTTATCTATCGGGCTTGGAACATCCGCCATAATTACAGTTTTGGCTGCCGCGAACTTTGTTATTGCAATTTACACTTGTACACTTTTACCTGATTATGTTTTAAGATCTGCGGTATATTTCTTTTTAAACAGTATTTATAAAATTAAATTAATAGGTATGGAAAATTATTCCAAAGCTGAAGGACCAACGGTAATTGTCGCACATAATAATTCATTTTTGGATCCGCTTTTACTTGCCGCATTTTTACCGGAAGATATTGTTTTTATGGTTGACAGCACCATCGCAAAACGCTTTTGGGTACGCATATTTTTAAAATATATACGCCATATCCCCGTTGACCCGACAAATGCTATCGCAATCAAAACTATCATTGATAAAGTTAAGAAAGGAACAAAAGTAGTAATTTTCCCGGAAGGTCGTATAAGTACCACAAGCGGTATTATGAAAGTATACCCCGGTCCGGCTATGATTATTGAACGCTCCGGTGCACAAGTTTTACCTATTTTTATTCAAAATACGCAATATACGAGATGGTCTTATTACGGTAGAAAATTAAGGCACTTGCCAAGTAATCTTGAGTATATTATAAATATTTTGCCACCTAAAAAACTTGAAATTTCAAGCGAATTAAAAGGCCGAAACCGCCGTTATAAAGCAGAAGATAAAGTGTATGATTTACTGCTTGAAATGAAAGTAAAAAGTTTTAATTTAAACCACACTATTTTCCGTTGCTTAATTGAAGCGGTGGACCTTGCACGGCGTTCCACTCGCGCTTTGGAAGATTTAACACGTAAAACTGTTTCTTTCGGAACTTTGCTTACCGGTTCTTTCTTGCTTGGGCGCAAATTTACGCATTTCTCAAAAGAAGGCGAATTTATTGGCTTAATGCTTCCAAATGTTAATGCTTGTGCTTTAAGTATTTTCGGTCTTATGGCGTATGGGCGTGTACCGGCAATGATAAACTTTTCCGCAGGTATAAAAAATATTTTACTTGCTTTAAAAGTTTCACAAGTTAAAGTAGTTATAACTTCACGTGCTTTCGTAGCGAAAGCCGAACTTGGACATATAATTGAAGCAATAAATCAAACAGACACAAAAATTGTCTACCTGGAAGATATACAAAAAACCATATCTGCGAAAGATAAGATTATAGCAGTTTTACAAAGTGCATTTCCGCATGAAGCATATAAAATTACCTGTAAAGACAGAAACCCGGATAAACCGGCCATAATTTTATTTACAAGCGGATCCGAAGGCGCACCTAAAGGGGTAGTATTAAGTCATAAAAATTTGAATATGAATAGATATCAAATGTCCAGTTTAATTCAAATGGGGCTACAAGATAAATTTTTCAATGCTTTACCGATGTTCCATAGCTTTGGTTTGGCTTGCGGTTTGTTTATACCTATATTAAACGGTTCATCAGTATTTCTGTATCCCTCACCTTTGCATTATAAGGCAATACCTGAACTAGTTTATGATAGAAATGCCAATATTTTCTTTGGTACGGATACTTTTTTAAATGCTTACGGAAAGCAAGCACATCCTTATGATTTTTACAATATTAAATATATAGGTATCGGCGGCGAAAAGTTAAAAGACGAAACTTTTGCCTTATGGACGGAAAAATTCGGTATCCGCATTTTAGAGGCATACGGAACGACCGAAGCAAGCCCAGTGGTTTCCTTTAATACCCCAATGTATTACCGCCGCGGAACAGTCGGTAAACTATTACCCTGTTTGGAAGCACGTCTTGAACCGGTGGAAGGCGTTAAAGAAGGCGGTCGATTATTTATTAAAGGTGATAATGTTATGCTTGGTTACCTTAAGGAAAATAACCCCGGCGTTATTCAAACTCTTAAAGACGGTTGGTATGATACCGGAGATATTGTTGATTTTGACGGTGATGGTTTCGTTATTATGAAGGGCCGTGCAAAACGCTTTGCAAAAATTGCAGGGGAAATGGTTTCCTTAACTGCGGTAGAAGCAGCGATGACAGAACTTTGGCCCGATATTAAGCACGCAGTGATTTCAAAGCCGGATGCAAAACGCGGTGAACAGCTTATTGCCTACACGCAAAAACAAGATGCGGATTTTAAAGAACTCCAGCAATATTTTAAAGCACAAGGTTTTAGTGAGCTTTGGATACCTAAGACATTACGCATTGTTGAGGAAATACCCTTAGGCGGAACAGGCAAAACCGATTATATTAAATTAAAAGCCGAAGAAATAAAAAACTTCGGCTAAAAATAATGTTGCAAATATTTTAGATTATTGCGGACGACGGTAAAACCCCATCAGTTTAGCTACGATTATAATTTCATCTCTTGTAACCTTAGTTCTTTTAGTTGGTGTTGAAAGTATAATATCTTCCCCTGATAATGTTAATTTCTTAATTGTATATCGGTTTTTATATCTTATTAAAGCGATTTTCCCGCTTTGTACGGCATCGGCAGGAACAAAAAGAGCAAATTCTCCTTTTTCCGCCCAAGGGCAAGCCGTTTTAGAATTAATTTTTAATGCAAAAGTTTCTTTGTTTTTTGCATCAAACATTATCGGTAAAAATTCTTCCGGTTCAAAAGAATAGGGTAGGTCAAAAGATTCACTTTGTATTTCAAGTGCAATCCCTATATGTTTAGAAGAAGGCAAAGAAGAAATAAGTTCATACAAAGTTTTTGCAGTAGTAGTACCCTCCCTAATTGTAAATGTTCCTTTTCCGGAAAAGGTATTTGTATCTTCCTCTTCTTCAAAATAAGAAATAGGTTTATTAAATGCTACGGATAATTTTTGTAAGTTTTTTCTATCGGGCTTAAATCTGTTTTTAACCCAATGTGAAATTACGCTAGAGTCCTTTAACCCCAGTTTTCTTGCAAGTTCAACTTTCGTCATAGATGTAAGTTTTAAAAGTTTTTCTATTTTTTGCCCTAAATCCATAATGAATCCCCCTTTATATTAAATTTATAGCATAAAAGAGACGGGTTGTCAAACAAGAAATCTACGTCTATAATTTGACAAGTTAAAAAATATTTGATACAGTTGTATCAGATTTGATACGACTTTTTAAAAAAGTTCTCAAATCTAAAAAAACTTAGCGCCTATGCTAAAAGCAATTAGAACTTGTTTTTAATTGTGAGACGGCTCTCCCCCCCCTCCTTTTTAGGAGTGCCGCTTAAGCGGCAAAGCATAGGCGCAAATTAAAATAAGAACAAGGAAGTTTTGATTAGGAGTTTCTATGAAATCAAAAAAGGAAGTAACGAAAGAAAAAGAAGAAACAAAAATTATCATAAGTAACAAAAAATATCAGCAAACTTGGGCTGAACTTTATACAACTTTGCAAGATCTTTTAGATAGGCGTCACGCCCTTTTAAAGCAGGTAGAAGAATTTAAAAAAATTGATAGTGCTTTAAAAAATTATTTTTCAGGTATAAGCGTCTGCCATATCGGTCAATATAAAGTTGAAAGTCATGAAGTGGAAGAAGAAAATTGCTACATTCCGATTAGCTTAAAAAATAAATATACCTACCGTAATAAAAAATGGACAGTGGAGATTTCAAAAATATAATTATGCAATACTTAACTATAAGATGGTTTACTTTAAGCAATTTAACTGAAAGCAATTTTAAACTTTTCCACTCTTTGGAACGCGCTATAAATAAAAGTATATATTCAAAGTTATACTCCTACAAACAAACGGAAAATTATTTAAAACAACAGTTTAATTTGCTAATAAATGAAAAAGACATCACTTGGAATACACTAAATAAATTTGATATAAATTTACAAAATTTTCTAAAGCAAAACCACATAAAAGAACAAATACTGTTAAGTAATATAGATTTTTTACAAAAGTGTGACGAAATTATCTACCATAAAGCCAACTGCCGTAAAAACACTTCCGATAAGATTACTTCCTTACCCTAAACACCCACAGGGCAGTCCTCCTTAACTGCCTAACCCCAAAAGCCACACAAGCGCCAAGCCACTTTTCCTGCTTGGCGCTTATTATGTCTAAATGCTATAATTTAATATATGGGAAAGACATTGATTTTTATTCTGATCTCATTAAGTTTAACACAACAAATTTTTGCAGCTTTACCGCAATTTTTGGGTGGTTCCGGCTTTGGTGTTAACAGTGAAAAAGCAAACTTAAATGATACATACCCGACTTATTGGGAATCTCTAATGAAAGTGCAAAGTAAGGAAAATCTCCGCCAAGGTCTTGGCGATTTGGCAGCCGCACGTTATAAGGAGGCAGCACAAATCTTTGCAAAAGCCGTAGTAAAGAACCCAAAAGAACCATACACCCACATTTTTTTAGGTATTTCACTCTATTGGCAAGGGCAAGTTCAGCCGGCGATTGCGGAATATCAAGCTGCATTAAAACTTGACAATAAAAATCCGGAAGCACATCAACTATTAGGCATTGCTTATGCCTGGCAAGGTAAAATTCAAGAAGCCCTAAAGTGTTTTAAAGAAGCTTTGAAATATGCACCGAACCGCCCGGATACCCATATGAATTTAGGTTCCACTTATGCTGCATTAAACAATTATGAAGATGCACTTTTTCACTTTCGCACAGCTACTGATTTAGACAAACGCAATCCTCTTTATTTTCATCAACTCGGTTCTTTGCTTGAAATACTTGGGCGTGACGAAAACGCAAAAGATGCTTTCAACCGTGCTATCACTTTATATCCACATTACGAAGAAGCAATTTTATCTTTGGCTGTATTAGAAGAAAAGATGGGTAGCGAAAATAAAGCGGAAATAAATTATAAAAAAGCACTCAAATTAAAACCCGGGGATTCGGTCGCCCGTGCGCGTTTAATCAATTTGCTTTTGAAAAACGGCGACGCGGAACAAGCCCTTTCCATAATTCCGCAAGGGTTTTTAATTTCCCCACTTGAAGACGGCGGGCTTGCTTTATCTTTAACTTATAGCGGGCAAGAAAATCAAACACAAAGCACGGAAAACAAACAAAATAAAAAAGATAAAAATAAAAATAAAAACCAACAAACTTTGCCGCAACAATTAAAAAATCCACAACTTGAAAGTTTTAAAAACCGTCTTAAAAAAGTACCGCATTCAAAACAAATCAACATTGAAGCGGAAGTTGTTTTAGAACCGAAACAGAAACCAAGTACTTTAAAAGAAAACACAAAACAAGAAGGTGTAAAAAGTGCTTTTGCAAATGCAGTATTAGAACAAGAAAAAGCTTTAAGCACCACTACTTTTGAGAGAAGTTTTATTTTAGTTTCTTCCGATGAAGAAACCCGCAAAAAACAGCTTGAAAATATCTTTACCGGGTTAAATAATTTACTTCAAAATGCCGGGCAGGAATATCAAGTAAAAATGGCTTTAAAAGCATCAACACCTATGCAGCAGCCGAATTCTTTACAAGAAGCGGAAACAGGGCTTTCAAGTATTTCAACTATGAAAAATTCCAAAGCCGGCTATAACCCTTATATGGTTGGTAATGATATGGGCCTTTGGGTAGCAGGCAAGGGCTGGATTCGCTTTATGCAAGATATTTTGCCTACTGTAACCGCGCGTTTTGAAAAGGATCAAAATTTCGCAAATGCTATGGCACTTGCTTTGGTAAATTTGACTTTGGGGCAAGGAAGCGAGGCATTAAAAAATCTTGATACAGCCCTAGCAAAAGCCCAAACGAAACAGGAAAAAGCACTTGCATATCTTGCACAAGGAACATCCTTTGTTGTATTAGGGGATGAAACCCACGCACAAGAATTGTATAATCTGGCTTTAAACGAAGACCCGGAAAATAAAATTATAAAAAGTAATATAGAAATTTTTAAGGATTAATTATGCAAAAATACGGTCAACATTTTTTGATAAATAAAGGAATAATAAACAAAATTATTGATACCGCTGTTGAAAATTTAAACGGTACTTTAATTGAAATTGGTCCCGGTGAAGGCGCTCTTACTTTGCCTTTAATTGAACGCGGTGTTCAAAATTTCACTATCGTGGAAATTGATCCTTTAATGGTTGCAAAATTAAAACAAACTTTGCCTGATTGGGCGGGTGTAAAAATAATTCAGGGTAATTTCCTTGACCTTGATTTACAATTCTTAAATAAAGAATATAAATTAAATTTTATTAGCAATTTACCTTATATTGATGCCGCGCAAATTTTACTTAAGGTCTTAGAATTACAAAATTTTGCGTCGGCAACTTTTATGTTTCAGCGTGAGCAAGCACAAAAACTTTATGCTTTACCGGAAAGCAAACATTACGGTGCTTTAAGCGTTCTATTTCAGGCCCTTGCGCAAAGCAGACCGGTCTGCCGCGTAAGCCCCGGCAGTTTTAATCCGCCTCCGAAAGTTGAAAGCGAAGTTTTGTTTATAACACCACGCTCACAAAAACTATTTACAAATGCTGCACATTATGCTAACTTTAAAGAAACGGTTAAAACGGCATTTTCCTACCGCCGTAAAACTGTTCTTAATGCTTTGACGGAAAAGTTTAAAAAAGATAAAGTCGCTTTATCAAAAATTTTGATAAGTTCGGGTTTAAAGGTTTCATCACGCGCGGAAGAAGTGCCGGCAAAGAATTATGCTTTGCTTGCAAAAAATCTTGAAGGATTTATTTTTTAGGAGAATTATGAAAACAATAAAAACAGATGTTTTAGTTATCGGCAGCGGTATTGCAGGTTCGCTTTATGCCTATATTTTGGGTAAAGCCGGTTTAAAATGTACTTTAATTTCCGCCGAAAAGTTAACAGATTGTGACAGCGCACTTGCCCAAGGTGGCATAATCTACGAAGATAAACCCGATTTTAATTTACTCCTAAAAGATATTCAACGTGCCGGTTGCGGTGTGTGTAATGAGGAGGCGGTTTTAACCGCCTGCCGCGAAGGTTTTAAAGTTATTGAAAAATATTTTATTAAAACTTTTAAAACAGATTTTAATAAAACCACAGACGGTAAATTTGCACTAACTAAAGAGGCAGCCCACTCAAAACGCCGCATTTTATACAGTAAAGATGCAACAGGCAAAGCTATGATTGATGCTATGCAAAGCGCGTTAAAAAAATTAAAAAACGTAAAAATTATTGAGCAATCCTCGGCAATTGATCTTTTAACTTTATCGCACAATTCCCAAAACCCGCAAGATTTATATAAACCTTTAACTTGTTTCGGTGCATATATTTTAGATAATAAAACTAAAAATGTTTTTGCGGTAGTTGCCAAAAAAACCGTACTTGCGACGGGAGGGCTTGGGCAAATTTTTAAGTATACAACAAATGTTGATACGCTTTACGGCAGCGGTATTGCGATGGCTTACCGTATTGGTGCACGCGTTATAAATATGGAATATACACAGTTTCATCCGACGGTTTTTGCACTCGGTAACAGAAACGCTTTAATTTCAGAAGCAGTCCGCGGCGAGGGCGCAATCTTAATAAATAAATACGGCAAACCGTTTATGCAAAATTATCATAAATTAAAGGACCTTGCCCCACGTGATATTGTTGCCCGTGCAATTGAACATGAACGCCTAAAAACAAAAGATGATTGTGTCTACCTTTCCCTCAAATCAATGAAGCCGGACTTTATTAAAAACCGTTTTCCGAACATTTACAAAACTTGCCTTAAAAATGGCATAGATATTACAAAACAACCAATCCCCGTAATGCCTGCTATGCATTATTTTTGCGGCGGTATTTTTACAGATTTAAACGGCCGCACAAATATTTTAAACCTTAATGCTATCGGTGAATGTGCTTGTACGGGCTTTCACGGTGCAAACCGCCTGGCAAGTTCTTCTTTGCTTGAAGCAGTTGCCTTTTCCGCACTTTGCGCAGAGGCAGACATTAAAGAACTTAAAACAAAAAAATTCTACTTACCTGCCCCAAAAGTGTGGCGTATGGCGGAAAAAGACCCTGATATAAATTTAATTTTACAAGATATTTCCGTCATAAAAAATACTATGTGGAATTATGTGGGCTTAATACGCAGTAAAGACCGCTTGACGCGCGCTGAAAAGATTTTAAGGCATTTAAAAAATGAAATTGATGTCTTTTACAAAGGTTGCAAACTTACACCCGAACTTTTGCATTTGCGCGACGGTGCCCAAACTGCCTTACTTGTAACTTACGGTGCCTTAAAAAACAAACACAGTTTAGGCACACATTATAGGGAGGACTAATATGACAAAATTATCGGAACACGAAAAATTCTTGGAAATGGCTATAACTTTGGCGCAAAAAAGCGCAAAAAGCGGTAAAGGCGGCCCGTTTGGTGCGGTTATAGTTAAAGACGGTAAAATTGTTGCAAAAGCACATAATACCGTTACAAGTTCCACTGATCCAACCGCGCATGCGGAAGTCAATGCCATACGCAAAGCGTGCAAAAAATTGAAGGACTTTCAGTTAAATGGTTGCACAATTTATGCAAGTGCCGAGCCATGCCCGATGTGCCTTGGTGCAATTTATTGGGCACGCCCAAAAGCCCTTTTTTATGCGGCGGAAAAGCAGATTGCCGCGCGTGCCGGCTTTGACGACAGTTTTATTTACAAAGAACTTGCTTTAAGCGAAAATAAACGCAAAATAAAGACACACCATTTACCTTTAAAAGATGCCCCCGAACCGTTTAAAATTTGGGTTAGCAAAAAAGATAAAGTGGAGTATTAGTAAAGAAAAAACACTAAAGGAGTGGTTATGAAAAGATTACCTAATGGAGATATTGCATTTTATTCATATTTTGCCGGTAGCATATGGAGTTTAATTTGCGGAATTGCATTAATATTGTTTATAATATTTGGTTATTTCGCTATTCCGTTTCAAGAGGGCGAAGGATTTATTTATATTTTTATGGCAGCCCCGGTAGCAGTTATCGCTATTATTCTACTTAAAACTTTTTTTAAACCGACTCCACAAATTTTAATATCTTATGAGAGTGTCAAATTCCTTCGTCACGAAAATATATTTCGCAAATCTGTTAAATTAAATTGGGAACAAATATATGCTGTTTATTATAAAAAAGAATGGGCAGGCGGAAGTCGTGCAAGATATCAAGCTGACATATTGATTTTTAAAACTAAAGACAATATCTCATATAAATTTAATCTATCATTTTTTAAACCGGAAGATATACAAAAATTATATGACATTTTTGAACGACATAATTTTAAAATAACTAATCAGCCACTTGAAAAAAAAGATTTAAAAATTTCAAAACCTTGGCCTACGGGTAAATCTAATTGTGTGGAAAAAGGCAATGGCATTTACTTGTTTTTTAAAAAAGGCCGTATATTAAATTTAATCGGTGCAATAATATTAAGCATAGTAATTATATTAGGGTATTTTTCCAAATCAATTGATAGCGTCGGGTGGTTTTTTATGACCTTACCATTTTGGGTTTTTGTAATGATGCTTGTTAAAACTTTTTTAAACCCTGTACCGTTAGTGGCAATTTCCCCTTATGACATTTTCTTTACCCAAAGACAATCACCCGATATACCGACTGCAGTAATAAAATGGGTTGATATACTTGAAATACGCAAAGAGGTCAAAAATTTAGGCAATATTGACGGCGTGCAACCAGTATTAATATTTACCTTAAAAAACGGTACTACCCATATAGCAAGTTTAAAAGATATCGTTAAAGTAGATTATGACAAAATAGTATCACTTTGTGCTGAACATAACATTGTGGTACAAGAAAAATAAATAATACATTTGTTAATAAATTTTTCTTGACATTTGAAACAATAAATTCTATTCTTTAATTAGAAGGAGTATTTATGGAAATACATTTAAACGATTCAAACTTTGACCAAGAAGTTTTAAAATATTCAGGTGTCGCCTTGGTGGACTTTTGGGCACCTTGGTGCGGACCTTGCAGAATGCTTGGGCCCGTCATTGAAGAAATCGCCAAAGAATATGAAGGCAAAGCAAAAATTTGCAAAATAAATACAGATGAAGCACCGGAACAAAGCGGGAAATTTCAAATTTCCTCTATTCCGACTGTAATTATCTTTAAAAACGGCACGCCGGAAGTTACTTTAAACGGTCTTCAAAGCAAAGAAGAAATCAAAAAACAACTTGACGCGTTGCTCTAATTATTTGTAATATATTCTTATCAATAGCCCGCTCCGCAAGGGCGGGCAACTTTCCCGAAATGGGGTTTCCCAAAAATTTAATATTTTTTAAAGGCCTATGCCAGATAAAAAATTCTTTATTATTGACGCACACGGTATTTTACACAGGAACTATCACGCTTTGCCGCCACTAACTTCAGCAAAAGGCGAGGAAGTGGGTGCTTTGTACGGTTTTGTAAATTGGTTGCTTAAATTTTTGGAAAATAAAAAGCCGACACATATTGCAGTTTGTTTTGATTCTAAAGGTCCAACATTTAGACACGAAATTTTTAAAGAATACAAAGCCAACCGTCCGCCAACAGATGAAGCACTTGTAAACCAACTTAAAATTGCACGTGATGTTTGTACCGCTCTTGGGCTTAAAGTTATTGCCCTTCAAGGTGCGGAGGCAGATGACCTTATGGCAAGTTGCGCTAAAATTGCCGAAAAAAATAGGGCGGAAACAATAATTATCACAAGCGATAAAGATATTTACCAAATTGTCGGGCAACATGTTAAACTTTGGTCCGGCTCACCGCAAGATGATTACCGTGATGACAGCGTTTGTCAAAACAAATTCGGCGTACCTTGTAAATATATGGCTGATTATTTGGCACTCTTGGGCGACAGTTCCGATAATGTTCCGGGGGTGGAAGGTATCGGCGCAAAAAGCGCGCAAACTTTGGTAAATACCTTCGGTAGTGTAGAAGATATTATTAAAGCGGCTAAAGAAAATAACCCCAATTTAAAAGACGCACTAAAAAAGAAAATTTTGAAAGGTGAGGAGTCTGCGAAACTTTCCAAACAACTTATTTTACTTAAAGATAATTTGCTTGATTTACAGTTTGACGATTTTAAGGCCTCCCCCCCACATTTAGACGATATTAAAACTTTTGCCGAGCGTTTTGAATTTAAAAACTTAAATAATTTTCTAAAAGAATCACAAAAACGAACAGAGCAAGAACCGAAAGCGGAACTTTTTACCCAAGGTGAATTATTTGATTTTAATGAAGCCGCACCTAAAAAACAAGAAACAGTTTTACCAAACCCGCAAGATTTTAAAACAATTTTAAACAAAGCGCGCGGTGCTTTTGAAATCTTTATTTACGCCGAAGATGAAAGTTTAATGCTTGCTTTAAATACAAATGATTTTACCGTAAAAAAAATACCGGAAATTACATTGGAAGAAAAAGAAATTTTAACCCAAATACTGCAAGATAACCAAACACTAAAACTTGCACATGACTTAAAATATACCTTGCGCACTCTAAATATTGCACCCAAAAAACAAACTTTTTTAAATGTTTTTGATTTTGAACTCGCCGCTTATTGTTTAAACCCTGCGCAAGATTTCAGTTTAGATAATTTACTTGCCAAAAGTTTAAAAATAACTATTAATCCCGAAGTTGAACTAAATGAAAAATTTGCAATATACACACAAAACATTTTTAATTTAAAAAAGCATTTTGAAAATATTTTAAACACAAGCGCGCAAGCAAAAGTTTTTAAAGAAATTGAAACACCGCTTGAAAGTGTTTTGCTTGCTATGGAAACCGACGGTATTGAAATAGATATTACTTGGCTTAAAACTTTGGCTTTGCTTTTATCGTCTGAAATGGAAACAACACAAAAAGAAATTGATAAACTTGTAGGTGGGCAAGTAAACATAAATTCCCCAAAACAACTTGGCGTTTTATTGTTTGAAAAATTAAAACTGCCTGTACTTCGCAAAACAAAAACCGGTTATTCTACCGACGAAGAAACTTTGGAAGGCCTTAAAAAATTCCACCCTGTTTGCGAACTTATTTTAAAATACCGCGAAGCCGCAAAACTAAAAGCGACTTATGTTGATTCTTTGCTTGACTTGGCAGATAATAACCGCCGCGTGCATACAAATTTTAATCAAACAGGGACGGTAACGGGCCGCCTTTCAAGCTTTAACCCTAATTTGCAAAATATTCCGGCGCGTTCGGAAAAGGGTCGCTTAATACGTCAGGCATTTTGTGCCGGTGAAGGAAAAGTTTTACTTTCGCTTGACTACTCACAAATTGATTTGCGCGTACTTGCACACCTTTCCCAAGATGAAACTTTAATACATGCTTTTAAGAGTGCTGATGATATTCACACCCGCACCGCATCAGAAGTATTTAATAAGCCGATTTCAGAAGTAACAAAAGAAGACCGCGCACACGCAAAGGGTATAAACTTCGGCATAGTTTACGGGCAAGGGCCCATAGCTTTATCACAATCACTCGGTATCACAATGACGCAGGCAAAAGATTATATTGACAGTTATTTCGCGCGCTATGACACAGTAAAATCTTGGATAAATAAGACCGTAGCAGAAGCACGCAAAGCCGGTTTTGTAACAACAATGCTTGGCCATATCAGGTATATACCGGAGTTTCAGGACTCAAACCCACGGATGGTAAGTTTTGCCTCGCGCGCGGCGGTAAATACCGTAGTGCAGGGCGGTTCTTCAGACATTATTAAAAAAGCAATGCTTGATATTTATAAGGAATTACCCGAAGACATAAATATGCTTTTGCAAATTCACGACGAACTTGTTTTTGAACTGCCGGAAGAAAAATTAAAGACATTTTCCGTATGGGCAATAGCAAAAATGGAAAATGCCCTTGTATTAAGAGTGCCTTTAGTAGCAAAAGCCAAAGCCGGAAAAAACTTAAATAATATGGGGCCTGTTTTATGAACGCGGATTTAGATTTTCACCAAGACGGCAAACTTGTAATAGCTTTAAGCGGTGCAATCGCAAGCGGTAAAACTGCCGCATTAGAAGAATTTGCCGCACTCGGCGCTGAAACAATTTGTGCCGATAAACTTGCCGCAAAACACCGCGCGGCTTTAAAAGAAAAAATCAAAACTGCCTTTGGTACCGACGATAACAAACAACTTGCCGGAATTATTTTACAAGACAAGGAAAAATTAAAACAACTTGAAAATATGTTGCACCCTTTAGTTCTAAAAGAAGCAAAAGAAATAATAAAAAATTCAACAAAAAAAATTATTGTTTTTGCTATTCCCCTACTTTTTGAAAAGGGGTTAGAGGATAGTTTTGATTTAACAATTTGCGTTTATACCTCTTACAAAATACGTTTAAAAAGAGCATTAAAAAGAGGTACAACAGAAATCTATTTTAATTGGTGCGAACAAACCCAACTGCCAATGGCAGAAAAGGCAGAACGCGCCGATATAATAATTTTTAATGAAGGTCCGCTTGTAAATTTACGTGGTAAAATTATGCGCCTTTATAAAACTTTAAAAAAATAATAATGAGGATAACTTATGGAAAACAAAGAAGTAAAACCTACCGAAACAAAACCTACCGACGCTAAAGAAGCCAAGGAAGTAAAAGAAACAAAAACTTCCAAAACATCTAAAGCGAAAGAAACTAAAGAAGCAAAAGAAGTTAAAGAAGTAAAAGAAACTAAGGAAGTTAAAGAAGCAACACAAGCACCTGTGCCGGAAGTCAAAACCGAAGCTTCACCTGCAAATAAAGCAGATAATCAAGCAGCGGACAATGCAATAAAGGTGCAAGTAACAGGGCAACGTCAGGGTTACCAGCAAAGGCAATTTAATAATAATCGCCGTTATCAGCAACCCTTACCGCAACGCCCGAACGGTGCAAAACCGATGGATGCAAGGCAACTTTCCGCCTTAAGTGTTGCAGACCTTACAAAACTTGCAATTAACTATAATATTGAAGATATTTCCGGCCTTCGCAAACAGCAATTAATAGGCAAAATTATTGCGGTGCAGGCAAAGCAAAATGGCTCCGTTTACGGCGGCGGTGTTTTGGAAATTTTACCGGACGGTTTTGGTTTTTTGCGTTCAGAAGAAAATAATTATTTGGCAGGCGCGGAAGATATATATGTTTCCCCCTCTCAAATAAAACGCTTTGGTTTAAGGAAAGGCGATAAAATTGAAGGTTTAATCCGCCCACCAAAAGATAATGAAAGATTTTTTGCTATGCTTCAAGTTCAAAAAGTTAATGATATTGATGCAGATAAAATTTTCCGCCGCCCACTTTTTGAAAACTTAACGCCGTTATATCCTAATGAAAGATTTGTGCTTGAACTTGATAAAAATTCAAACACACAGCGTGTAATTGATTTGATGTCCCCTATCGGTAAAGGGCAACGTGCTATGATTGTTGCAGCACCGAAAACCGGTAAAACAATTATGCTGCAAAATTTAGCAAATTCTTTAACGACAAATCACAAAGAAGTTGAACTTTTAGTGCTTTTAATTGACGAACGCCCCGAAGAAGTTACCGATATGAGCCGCAGCGTTAAAGGAGAGGTTTTAGCATCCACTTTTGATGAACCGGCAGAACGCCATGTACAAGTTGCCGAAATGGTAATTGAAAAAGCAAAACGTAGCGTGGAAAACGGTAAAGACGTTGTTATTTTGCTTGACTCTATCACCCGCCTTGCCCGTGCATATAACACAGTTACCCCGGCAAGCGGTCGCGTTTTAACAGGCGGTCTTGAGGCAACTTCTTTACAACGCCCCAAACGCTTTTTCGGTGCAGCAAGGAATATTGAAGAAGGCGGCTCACTTACCATTATTGCAACCGCTTTGGTGGAAACAGGCAGCCGCATGGACGAAATCATCTTCGAAGAATTTAAAGGCACAGGTAACAGCGAAATTTACCTTGACAGAAAACTTGCCGACAGGCGCATCTTCCCTGCAATTGACATAAACCGCACCTCAACCAGAAGGGAAGATTTACTGCTTACCGAAGATGAACTTAACAAATCTTGGATACTCCGCAAAATTCTATCACCGTTAAGTTCCATTGATGCAATGAGTTTACTTCTTGAAAAGTTATCTGCTACCAAGTCCAACAAGGACTTTTTAAAGCAAATGGAAGTAAGCAGTTTTTAAAAATTATATAAGTTATCCCATACAATACCCCTGCAAAAACAGGGGTATTTTTTTGTTATAATATATGTAGCAGTAAATGCCGGAAGTTTCGGCATATAATTTGATAGACTTGATTTTTAGGGCCGTTTGGAGCGGCGCAACTTAATAGATGAATATTTATTAGGTTAGTCTTCAAGCTAAAGATGAAGTCGTTTTTCATATCTTAAGATATGAAAGGCGATTTTGTTTTGGGCGCTTGAAGACTCCCAAAATATGTCGCCTTTTTTATTGGGCGAAACAGAGAAAGATATGAAAATAAAAATAAATTTAACAAAAGGTTTTACTCTTATAGAACTTTTAGTAGTGGTTGTAATTATCGGTATATTGGCGGCAATTGCGCTGACGCAATATCGTAAATTGGTAGAAAAGGCAAATGCCGCTGAAGCTTTACCTATATTAAAAGCACTTTGGCAAGCACAGCAAGCATATTATTTATTAAATAATACTTATGCCATAAAATTCAGTGATTTGGATGTGGATATTCCTTGGACAGGTGATGTTAAATGGCGTGACAGTAGCGTTATGAAAGATACAAGAAGTAATGACAAATGGTCCTTGCAAATTTACAGTGAAACAGGTTATGGAAATTATTTATCGTTAGGTAGAATAAGCGGTAAATATAAAGGTACTGGTTTCCAAGTTAATTCTAATTCTAAACTTTCTAGTATTAATTGTGTAGAAAGATTAGATGACGGCATAGTATTTGAAGGAAATCCTGGCGATTATTGTGAAAAAATATTTAATGCTATAAAAATATCTGAAAATTGGACGGCAAGAAGTTATAAAAAACCGCAATTTTAATATTACAATAATCTTAAAATTTCTTTAGCAATATCTTTTTCCGTTTTGCCGTCGCAGTTTATTGTTTGCTTTTCTTGGTAGCGGTTAAACCAGGTGCGTTGGCGTTTGGCATATTGGCGGGTTAAAATTATAATTTGTTCTTTGGCTTGTTCTGCGGAAATTTCACCTTTTAAATAACTTATGGCTTGTGGGTAGCCCAAACTCTTAAGCCCGGGGAAAAACTCTTTAAAACCTAAATTTAGGGCATTTTCTGCCTCTTTAACCATAGGTTCAAAAATTTGTTCCGTGCGTTTAACAATGCGTTCGCATAATTTTTCCTTTGGAGTGTCTAAATAAAAAAAGTGTGCTTTATCTTTTGTTATTTCTTGTTTTAATTTACCGCTTTTTAATGCAGATGCCGGTTTGCCTGTTAGTTCATAAATTTCCAAAGCGCGTATTAAGCGGTGTATATTTTGAAAGGGTATTTCCTTTGCACTTTGCGGATCCACTTCCTGCAAACGTTTGTGCAAATACTCGCGCCCGTACATATCTGCCTCACGCGCAAGGCGGGCGCGCAAAATTAAATCTGCTTTGGGTAAATTATCCATACCGCAAAAATAATTTTGAAAATACATTCCGCTACCGCCTGCAAAAATTACTTTATTATCTTCCTTTTCAGCAATTTCGCGCGCCATAGAAATAAAGCGTGAAACATCAAAAACTTCGTCTATCGGCAAAAAATCTACCAAATAATAAGGCACGCCTTCAACTAAATATTTACCGTTTTCCCATTTTCCTAGAGGTGCTGCAGTACCCACATTTAACCCTTTATAAATTTGGCGGGAATCAACTGAAATAATACTGTAATTTAATTTTTTGGCAAGATGTAAAGCAACTGCCGTCTTACCGACGGCAGTTGGACCTGAAATTATTATTGGAAGATTACTCACTTAAATAAGCTCTCGTCCTTTTGGATTTTGTTACAAATACCGTTACATTTGCAATTAGGCACGCATACTTCCGGTAAGCGGAGCATTATGCGGGTATTACAATCCAAAAAGTCATTTGCAAGCGCCATAATTTTATCGGAAACAGATTTTTCAATTTTCGTAAATTCTATACCGATAGTGTATACAGGCCCTTTTTGGCGTACCCATGCGGTTTTTGCTTCAACATCAAATTTACCGACGGTTGGCAGTTCCATTTTAATTTGCATAGTACCTGCAATAGGTGCTTTTAAAAATGAAACAATACGCATACCTGATGCGGATAAATCAGCCAAAACAGCCGCTATTTGATGTACTTTACCGTCTTTATCATCGGTATAAGTTAAATCAATCGGTTCAACAATATTGCTGATTACCGGCACGCGCGGATGGCGGCGGCGTTCAACAAAATTTTTATCTTTACTCATAATCAGCACCTCTTATTTCAAAATTTTACCATTGCTGTCTTTAATTAAAATCTTTTCCATACTGCCGATCGCTTTTGGGGTTGTAGTTCTATACCACAAATTCCCCGAAGTCCGGCCGGAGTTTTTTGTTTCAAACAAAATTTCTTCCGTTTTGCCAATGCGGCTTTTATATGCCACAGCGGAACACTCCCTAATTTCATTTAACAAAATATTTAAACGATTTTCCACTATTTCTTGTGAAATTTCCGGAATTTCCGCCGCGGGTGTGCCTGCTCTCGGCGAGAATTTAAAGCAATAAGCGAAACTAAAACTACACTTTTTAACAAGGTCTAAGGTTTGTTTAAAGTCCTCTTCCGTTTCAGTAGGATAGCCGACAATAATATCCGTACTTATTAAAAAGTCCAATTCTTTTAAATTTTTTATTATCTGCAAATATTCTTCGGCGGTATATAAACGCCTCATATCTTTTAAAACTTTCGTGCTGCCACTTTGTAAAGGCAAATGTAAATGCCTTGCAATTTTTTTATTATCTTGCACAACTTTATAAAAATCTTCTTTAATAAAAACAGGGTGCGGGCTTAAAAAGCGCACACGTTTAACTTCAGATATTTTACAAACTTCCGCTAATAATTTTGAGAAGGTATAACCTTTATAATTATAAGCATTTACCGTCTGCCCAAGCAGCATAATTTCCGGGTGATTTTTTGCTTTTTTGCGGCAATTTTCCAAAATAATTTCAGGTGCAATTGAAGATGCTTCCCCTCTTACATAAGGGACAATACAATAGGCACATTTGCAACTACAGCCGCGCATAATGCTAACTTGCCCGGTAATTTTTTTTGTATTTTCTTTTGGATTTTCTGTCGTATTAACAGGTTTGAATAGGGAACTTCTTTCCAAAACTTCAGGGAATTTATCAAGTGATTTTGCACCGCAAACAATATCTGCCTGCGGAAAGCGTTTTTGAACTTTTTTACCTAAACGCTCTGCCGCACAACCGGCAAAAATAATTTTACGATCTTTCTTTTCTGCCTTCCATTTTGCAAGGCGCCCAAGGTATGATAAAGCGCGGTGTTCGGCGTGATCGCGAATAGTACAGGTATTAATTAAAACGAGATCGGCTTCACTTAAAACAGATGTTTTTTGATACCCAAAACCAAACAAATGAAGCAGCATTTCTTCTGAATCTGCTTCATTCATTTGGCAACCGTAATTTTGTAAATAAACTTTTTTCAAGATTTTATAAAGTTACTTTGAATTTGCGTTTTGCGGTTTGTTCTTCTTTACCGTCTACATAAGCTTTTGCTTCAAGGTAAAAATTACCGGTGTTAAAATTCCACCAATCAAACCACCAATAACCGTTGGCCTGACGGCAATTTTGCCATTCTCCGCCATTAATTGAAACTTGCATAGCGGAGCAAGGTTTTATTGAACCTATACGGAAACAATAATGCCCGCAATAAACTGTTTCATTATTTTGCGGATAATCTATGCAAATATTTTTGCAAGTTGTTTTCGTTTCCTGTTTGCAAGTATTTTTACAATTATTTTTCTTATTCTTAACCAGGTTTGCTGCCAAAGTTTTTACTTTTGAATTCACTTTTTTTACTTTAGTTGCGACCTTTTTAGTTAAGGTTTTTTTTGTTTTTGTTGCTATCATACTTCCTCCAATTAAAATGTTGACAATAATTCGTTTAATGCTTTTACCGCATCAGCCGGCAAATGGATTTTGACGACACGACGCCCCTTTTCTTCAAGGGCTTTGAAATCCGCCAACGCCTGGGCTTGGCATAAATCGTTAAAGGTATATGGTTGGTTAGGTATAGAGGCATCCTTTTCTGTTTCAGAGGAAAACACTACAAATATTCCCTTCCCCGCATCACCTTTAAAAAGCTGACCTGTTGAATGTAAATAACGCGGACCATAACCAAAAACTGCGGCATAATGTGTGACCTTAAATAAATTATTTTTGATTTTATTAAAAATTTCAGTTAATTTTTCATTTTCCGGCAAATAAGCAAGCAAAGCAAAATAATCTTTTGCAGAAGCAAGTTTTGCAATATCGGAAAATAAATGTTTCTTTGAAATTTCGCCTTGTAAATTTTTAGAAACCAAAAATTCCGCTTTTGCGGCTTCATCTTTTTTACCTTCTGCCAAAGAAGCCAATATATTCTTTGTAATCGTCTTAGAAAGTTGGACATTGGGTTGGTCAAAAGGATTAATTTTCATTATCGCACCGGCTGCAGCTGTTGCAATTTCCCAGAACAAGAACTGTGCACCGATTTGGTATTTATCCTCAATATTAACTCCAATATAAGGAAGAATCTTAAAATTATTTTTAAGACCTTTACCTAAATAATTAAAGGATACAAATAACCTATCATTAAGGTAATCTTTTTCATTTACAACTTCTTGGCAAACGACAGGTAAAATACCTTTATTTTCTTTACCCGTTGATTCCGCTATAAGTTGTTCAACCCATAATCCGAAAACAGCAACTTCCTTTGGCATAAGCAAGGTTAATTTATCCTTACCTTCCAAGAAAGCTTGCCCCATTAAAGCACCCAAAATAAAAGCAGGATTATTATCTGTTTCTTTAAAGACATCGCCGATTTCTTTTGCTGCACGCAATAACTTTTCAATATCTATACCTGCAAGTGCTGCCGGCACCATCCCGAATAAAGATAAAGCTGAAAAACGCCCTCCGATATCCGGTTTATTTATAAAAATTTTCCTAAAATGTTTTTCTTCCGCAAGTTTAACTAAACCTGTACCGGGATCAGTTATAGCAATAAAATTTTTGCCGGCATCTTTAATTTTATCTGAAAGCAAACCATAAAAATATGCAAATTGTGATGAAGGTTCAACTGTTCCGCCGGATTTACTTGCAAAAATAAATAAAGTTTTTTCAAGATCAATTTTAGAAGTTACTTCAAGCACTTTTGTAGGGTTTGTAGTATCTAACACATATAAAGTAGGGAAACTGTCTTTTGTACCGAAAATTACGCGTAGAACTTCGGGGGCCAAGCTTGAACCGCCCATCCCCATTAAAACTACGGAATTAAATTCTTTTTTGGCTTCTTCTACAAAACTTTTTATTTCATTTACTTTAGTTAAAGTCCAATCATAAACATTTGTCCAACCAAGTAAATTATTGATGATATCGGTATGCTCTTTTTCGGTTTTCCATAATGTTGCATCGTGTTTATAAAAGCGTTCTTTAAAATTTAATGCTTTTAATTTTTTTAAACCTTCTTCAACGATAATTTGTGCCTGATTATTTAAATTTATTTGCATAATAACCTCTTGTTTTTATTTAAAATTTTTATTCTCCACTTCTAAAATTTTTCTTATACGCCTTATATGGCGGTCTTCCCGTCCGTCAGTACCGGCAGTTAAAAATGCCTCAACTATACTTTGGGCCTGAACTATGGAAATTACCCTTCCGCCAAGGCATAAGATATTCATATCATCATGTATTACACCTTGAGCGGCACTATAAGTATCATTTGCAATACCTGCATAAATACCTTTAAACTTATTTGCAGTAATACAAACACCGATACCGCTGCCGCACATTAAAATACCGCGTTGTGCTTGCCCTGAAATTACGGCTTTTGCTACTTTAATTGCAAAATCAGGGTAATCCACACTATCACTTGAATTCGTACCGAAATCAAGTATTTTAAAACCGAGCTGATTAATAGTATCTACAACCGCTTGCTTTAAAATGAAACCGCCGTGATCACAACCCAAAGCTACAATCATTATAACTCCTTTTCCACAAGTTCACAAAGAGTATGCCCCATAAAAATATGACACTCTTGTATACGCGGGGTATTATTTGATTTAACTATTATCGGCAAATCGGCAATATTTTTTATATTTCCGCCGTCTTTACCTAAAAATGCTGCGGTATAACAATTCAATTTTTTAGCGAGTTCAAGTGCTTTATAAACATTTGCACTGTTACCGGAAGTTGATATACCTATAACGACATCTCCTGCTTTTGCAAAACCTTCCACTTGCCTGGAAAAAGTTTCATCATAGCCATAATCATTACCTATTGCAGTAATCGAAGATGTATTTGCATTTAAAGCCAATGCAGGGTAACTTTTACGTTCTTTTTTATATCTACCCACAAATTCAGCTGCGATATGCTGGGCATCGCCGGCACTGCCACCGTTACCCATTAAGATTACTTTGCCGCCGGCTTTTAGGGATTTTACGATTTCTTTAGCCAAAGTTTCAATTTGATGGTCTAAGTTATCACCGACATAAGTTAAAACTTCTATAAGTTCTTTAGCTTCATTTTTAGTAAACATAAATTTCCTTCCTATATAACCTCTATATTTTTATTTTGCACCCAATTTAACGCACCGTCTTCTTTTAAAGAAACTTCAAGCCAATCCCCTTTTTTATCGTGTATTTGCAAAATCTGTGCCCTAGGTACATTTAAAGCAACCGGGAAATTTTCAGAAGGTCCACTTCTAAGTTCTGCTCTGTTGGCTGTTACTACCGCCAAATATTTCAAATCTTCTTTAGCTCTTAGAAAATAAAAACCTGTAAAAAACAATGTAAAGCAAACAGTTACAAACAATATCTTAACCAAAAAGGGCTTATACTTAAAAGATACAAAAAAAGTTAACATAATAGCAAATGCCCATAACCCTATAAAGGCAAGCCCTTTAAGTTCCTGAAGTGAAAAATAATGATAAACATAGAATACGCTTTTAGGCATATTATCCGGAATTAAAGCTTGCCCCGTTTTTCCCAAAGTAAAAGACAAATTATTTATTATATCCTTATCACGCGGATGTAAGCGAAAAGCCCTATAATAATTAACTAATGCTTTATCCAAATCACCTGCTTTGAAATAACTATTTGCAAGATTGTAATAAGTATAGGCATTTTTATCACCGTTATCAATTTGTTTTTGATATTCACTAACAGCAGCCAAATAATTACCTTCATTGAATAATTCTTGTGCTGTTTTATCTTGCGCTTGTATAAAAGGGCAAAAGGTAAATAATAGAATTAAGGTTAAGATATATTTCATTTTATCTCTTTCTCCAAAGCGGATAATAAGGAAAGGAGTTTTGCCTTTTCCTCTTTTAAATTATTTTCCGTATTTAATTTAGCATTAGGTGAATATTTTAACATAGCAAAATAGTTCCACAAATAAATTAATTTACTACTTATTAAATCATCTAATTTTAATTTTTTACATACATCCTCAATATTCATTAAACCGATTTGGGCTTTCATCTTCGCTTCAAGGTAAGTTTTTAAAATTTCAGGTAATTCTTCTGTTGAATATGCTTGTTTAATGCTTTTTTTAGCTCTTAAATAATATTTCAAATTACCTGTTAGGGAAATATTGCCTTTTCTAATCAAGGATACTAATAATGCCAAAAGTACTAAAGCAAGAGCATAAAAATTTTTACTACCTAAATCTGCGACTTTTAAAACAAACTTCGTAAACATACTTTGCGGACGATTTTTTAGGTAACTGATATCCTTTGTTATTTGTTGTATATTATGCTCTGTTTGCCCTTCATTTTGCCCTGAAAAAGATAAAGTTTTCGAATCTTCCGCAGTAGATGTTGATACTCTTAAAGTTAAAGGTTCTGTTGTAATGGTTTTATATGTTTTTGTAGTAATATCAAAGAAGGAAAATTCAATTTGCGGTATATTATAATTACCCGAAGCCCTTGGGACAATAACAGTTTTATATACTTTCGTACCGGTTAATTTACCGGAAGAAATTTTATTCTTTAAATTAGAGGATGTTTCATATATTCTGAAACTTGGTCCTATATCCGGAACAGGTATATCTTTTATTGCCGCTAAATTGCCGATACCTTTGACCGTAGTGGTCAAAGTAATAGGTTCCCCTGCACTTACATCAGTTGCATCTAAAGATGCCGAAATTTCATAATCTGTACCGACTGCACCATAAAAACTTAATGGTTTATTTTTGATAGGTAAAGGTAAAATATCTACAAACAAAATTTCACTTTCCACCTTATGGGTTTGACCGCTGTTTGCACCATTAAAAAACATATCAAAAGCATCAAAAATACCATCCGAAGAAGTATATGTTACGGTAGCTGATCCAATTTCCGCCACGCCGCTTGTTAAGCCGAAAAGCGCACTTTCAATTTCCGTATAGAAATAAAGCCGATTACCGAAGCGTTCCTGTCCTTGACGTGTGGCAATATCTTCTGCAAACATACCTTTAATTTGAGGTTTATCATAAAGCGGCTGTCCTAAAACATTTTGTCTTTGTTCCTGATAAAAGCGTATCTTTAAATTAACCTGTTCATTTATATATGCTTTTTTGGTGTTTGTTTGCGCTGTCATAAAAAATTTAGGCAAATTGGCTGCAGAATTTTCAACAGAACGCGATTCTTCCTTTTTATTTTGTTGTTTGGCATGCTCTTGTTCTATGGTTTGGGCTTGTGTTCGCGGTGCGGAAGGTGTTTGCCTTGAAATTTCAACTTCTATCGGTTCAGTAGAATAATCTTGCCCTGCTATTTTTACTTTAAAAGCACCTATTGTAGCTTTTCCCGAGAATCGCGGTGCTAAAATATAATTATACTGCATTTTAACGGTAACTTTACCGTTAAGCATATTTACTTGCCTGCTTTGACCGGCAGAATAAATATTAAAGTTAGGCAAAGACGGCATTTGCGGTGTTTCAATATTTGTCGTAGGGGCATTTACATAAACAGTTAAATTAATTTCTTCGTTTAAAGTAGCTGTTGTTGTATTGACATCGGCGCGAACCTCCACCTGTGCCTTTAAAACCGCAGCACAAGCAAAAAGCAGTATAGCGCTTAAATAGAAAATTTTAAAACAATTACCAATCTTTTTCAATTTGGTGACTCCTTTGTTCGGATTTAGGTAAATCTTGTTTATGTTCTTGTGCCATTTGCAAGATACTTGCTGCCTCCTCTTTAGCGGAGGACTCTTTTGCCTGTTGTTCCTGTTTTTGCTTTTCTTGATTTTTTTGCTCTTGATTTTGTTTATCCTGATTTTGTTTATCTTGTTTCTGCTTATCCTGCTTATTATCTTTATTTTGTTGTTGATTATTATTGGGATTATCACATTGGTTAGGGGACTGTTCTTCAATCAACATAAACTGTAAATTTTGTTTAGCGTCCTTATCGTTTAAGTTATGCAAAATAGCTGCGCGCATCGCCTGTTTAGCTTTTTCTTTATCACCTGCTTTATAAGCGGCATTACCAAGGTTATACAAAGCATTTTGATTTAAAACAGCTGCTTTATTTTGCGGCTCTTTTAAAACTGTTTCAAAAGCGGAAGCAGCCGCACCGTAATCTTTTAATTTATACAATGCAGCCCCACTGTTATATGCTGCTTCAATAGGTTTTTTGGAAGAAGCTTTTTCATATAATTCAAAAGCGGTACCGTATTTACCTGCATCATATGCTTGATTACCTTGCCTTAAAACGGAATTTTGCGCCAGAAGAGGCATCGTCAAAAATATTAAAATAAAACTAAAAAATACCTTCATACTTATATTTTACCTTTTCTAAGGGGTATACATAAAGCCCCCATAATCAAAATTATAGCAAGGGCAAGGGGTATTTGATATCTGCTCTTATAAATAACAATATTATTTGTTTTCATCAAATTTTTATCTAAAGTACGTAATTGGTTTGCGATATCATCTGCGACCTGCTGGGCAGTAGTATATTTTATATACGCACCGCCTGTTTGCGAAGCCAAATTTATTAAAGATTTTTCATCTAATTTTGTTAAAACGGTTTTGCCTGATTTGTCTTTTTTATACTCAGTTCCGTTAGCTGTTTGAATAGGTATAAGTTCCCCCTCTGTTGTACCTATACCTACGGTTATTATTCTTATACCTGCTTCACGCGCGGTACTTAAAACCTCCTCTATATCCTGCGGGTTATGATCTTCACCATCGGTGACTAAAACTAAAGCTTTTATACCGGAATATGGCTTAAGCATCCGTGCGGCTAATTTTATAGTCGGTGCAAGGGCTGTTCCTGCAACAGGTAACATATTTATTTTTAACCGTTCACTTAAACTTTTTAAAGCATTTAAGTCAGAGGTAATCGGGCAAAGCATATATGCTTCGGAAGTAAATGCAATAAGGCCGATTCTTTCCTGGGTTATATCTTCAAAAAGCATTTTCAGCATCATTTTTGCATTTTCAAGACGGTTAGGTTTAAAATCCTGTGCTTGCATTGATAAAGATACATCCAAAGCTATTATTGCTTGTGAATAATTAGCAACATTTTCCTGTCTTTCTTTTCCCCATTGTAAACCTGCAAGTGCTATAAAAAGAAAAAATACACCGCTTAAAAATAATATATCCTTTAAACGTCTTCTGATCTTTAAACTATGCGGGGTTAAACGGGCTAAATTGTTTTTTGAAAACAATAGTTTCAATACATATTGCCCCCGTAAGAAACCTATACGCCAAATAACAGCAATAAGTATTGGGGTTACTGTTAAATAAAAAAATATTTTTGTATTTGCAAATAATTCCATAATCTTCTAAGGTATTTTAATAAAAATAAACTTCCCCCCCAAAAATGCAAGCAAAGCAAAAATCAATGAAAGCCAAAGTAAATGCTGATAAGCATCCTCATAATTCATTTTTTGAATTTCCTGATAAACAGTTTTTTCAAGCGAATTAATTTGAGTGTAAATATTATTTAGATCTTCCGTATTTAGGGCTGTATAAGCTTCCGCCCCGGTTATTGCGGAGATTTCTTTTAATGTAGTTTTCGCTTCTATCATATTTTGCATATCTTGCTTATAACTTGCTACAATTTGATCCCTATAAGGCAGATTTAGTGGTAAATTATTTACATCACCTGCCATTAAAATAGTATAAACTTTTATACCGTATGCCGCAGCTGCACGGGCTGCTGCGATAGGGTCAACTGTTCCGCTATTATTTTCACCGTCGGTAACCAAAACTATAATTTTACTTTTTGCAATACCTTCTTTTAAATGTTGTGTACTTACAGCTATTGCATCCCCGATAGCCGTACCGCTAACACCGTTTAACATATCTACATAAATAAAATGCAAATATTCTTTTAAAGCAAAATAATCTAAAGTAAGGGGGCATTGCAACATAGCAGCACCGGAGAATACAACAAGCCCTATTCTATCACTTGTGCGGGCGGAAATAAAATCTTCCACCGTTTCTTTGGCAGCAGCCATACGATTATATAAATCATTATCCGTTTGTGCTTTTTTAGCCACAAAATCAGGTGTACTCATACTGCCGGAAACATCCAAAGTAAGCATTATATCTATACCTTCCGTAGGTGGCGGTTGGGTTTTGCCTTCTATTTGAGGGCGTGCCAAAGCTAAAATCGCAAAAAACAAACTTAGCAAAACACATATTAAACTGAAATATTTAGCAAGAAAAGTAAAGAAATCAAAAGGTAATTTTTGATTTTCAGGCAAAGGATATTTAACACTTGCACCGCCTTTATGTTTAAGACAAATTCCCCATACCGCAACAAATAACCAAAGTATAAATACATATAAAAATTTCGGATTTGCCAAAGTTGTACCTTTTAAAAGATAAAAAGCACATAGGACCAAAGAGAATAAACACAAAACAATTATTAAAATTAAGGGTAAATATTTAGTTAGTTTTTTCATTAGATCTCTCCTTTTTATCATCCTTAATTTGATAACGGCTTAAATCAGTTTCTTTATTTTCTAAAATAATTTGTTTGGCTGTATTTAAGGTTTTATCTCTTTCTTCTATCGTCGGTATAACTTTTGCGAATTTAACTAAAACCATATCTTGTTGGAAATTTTTTAACACATTAAAATCAAACTTAAAATCTTTTATTGTTTTTAATTTTTTAAACAATTCTTTAGTTGTCATTTTTTGTGCATCAAAATTGAACCGTGCAGTTAAAAATTGGCGCACAATGTCTGAAATTTCACTATAATAAAGTTTATATTCGTTTTTTAGCCAAAGATCACTTTGTATCAAAATATCAAGTTGTGATAAAGCAATTTCATGCATTGGGCGTTCACGTTTTTGATAAGGTGTTAAATTAAGCGGTTTAACTTGTTTCTTACGCTTTATAAAACGCCTAAAGAAATAAATTAGTAAAATTAAAATTAAAATAATGAATATATAGGGCCAAATATTAAAAGGTCTATATGGACCGCGTATATCAATTAAATCTTTTATTTTTGAAGGTATTTCCTTAATATTTATTTCTAAAGGTTCCGTTTGTAATTTATCACCGTTTTCGGTAATAAAACCCAAAGCAGTTAAAGTAGAAATTTTTAAATTTAAAGGCAAAACGGTTGCTTCTATTATAAACGGATTATTTTTGTCTTTTTCTAGAGATAAAACTTCAAAATCTTTTTGGCTTATATTTTCCCCATCGAATGTTGCTGCTTGCGGTAACTTAAATATTAGTTTTAAAGGTGTAGCGAAAGTAGCTTCTTTTGGTTTATTCTCATATTCCAAAACAGTAATATTTCCTTCCGGTTGTATCTCAATATCTGCAGGACTTTCTTGTGCCGGTAAATAAAACGGAAAGAATACAAATAATAAAATTAAAAAATATTTCATTTTCTTAACTTCCTTGAACGGCGTTTAAAAAATTTGACTAAAATATCTGATACTTTATCACCGTCTTGTATTTCAATATATTCAAGCCCGCTTTTAGTAAAGAGCAATTTAGCTTCGTCTAATTCTTGAATTTGTTTTTGTGTAATTTCAGATGTATATTTAGAAGCTAAATTTAATAAAACTTGCCCCTCTCCCTCAAGCCCTTCAAGGGAAAGGAAAATGCCTGCTTTAGGTAAAGCCATTTCAAGTTTATCTTTTACAATTACAGGTACTAAATCAAATTTACGCGCAGTTAATTTAAAAGGTTTGGAATAATTTTGATTAGTTTTAAAATCAGAAATTAACACCACAATACCGCTGCGTTTAATTAAATGGTTTATACTTTCTAAAGCAAATGTAATATTCGTACCTTTGCTTTTAGGGGTAAAGGCAAGCAATTCGCGGATAATTCTAAGAACATGACGTCGCCCCTTTTTAGGCGGTATATAAAGTTCAATTTCATCACTGAATAAAAGTAATCCTACTTTATCATTATTATGTGTTGCGGAAAATGCAAAAACTGCTGCTAATTCAGTTGCAATTTCACTTTTAAATCTACCCAGCGAACCAAACATTAAAGAAGCGGAAACATCACAAGCGATTATTAAAGTTAGTTCACGTTCTTCATTAAATTTTTTGACAAAAGTACTTCCGGTTCTTGCCGAAACATTCCAATCAATACTTCTGATATCATCACCAGGAATATATTGCCGTACCTCTGAGAACTCTATACCTTGCCCTTTAAATATACTTAAATATTCACCAGCGAAAGTTTCTTTGACGAGTTTGCCCGTCTCAATTTCAATGTGACGAACGCGTTTTAAAATCTCTGCCGTATCCATAAGGCACCTGCTTACGGAACTTCAACCGTAGCGAACAGCTTTTCAATTATTTCTTCGGTAGTAATATTTTCTGCTTCAGCTTCGTAGGTAAGTAAAATCCTATGCCTTAATACATCCGGACCGATTTCTTTAATATCTTCAGGCGTTACATATCCACGCCCTTCCAAGAAAGCATATGCCTTAGCTGCTTTTGTTAAGAAAATAGAAGCACGCGGGCTTGCACCGTATAAAATATATGGCGATAAAGCATCAAGCTTATATTCTTTAGGATAGCGTGTAGCAAAAACTAAATTCAAAATATA
Source organism: Elusimicrobiaceae bacterium (assembly GCA_045605325.1). GTDB lineage: Bacteria > Elusimicrobiota > Elusimicrobia > Elusimicrobiales > Elusimicrobiaceae > Proelusimicrobium. The sequence goes on along the minus strand of JAZUPU010000023.1, from coordinate 1,045 downwards.
ATCTTTAACTTTTTCATCTACATATATACTATCTGCCACTTGGCGGGCCCTTAAAATTTGTTCAAGCATAATTTTGCCCGTTACTTTAGGTTCGCTATTAACGGACATACGCTCTAATATCTGCCTTTCCTCAAGTTTAGAAGGATAACCTATATTTATTTTAAGCATAAACCTATCTACTTGTGCTTCAGGCAAAGGATAAGTCCCCTCTTGTTCAACAGGGTTTTCGGTAGCAAGCACCATAAAAGGAATAGGCAATTTATGTGTTTCGTCACCAATAGTTACTTGGCGTTCCTGCATAGCTTCAAGCAAGGCACTCTGAACTTTCGCAGGGGAACGGTTAATTTCATCAGCCAAAACAAAATTAGCAAAAACAGGACCTTTTTTAACTGAAAAATTACCTTCTTTCGGATTAAATATTAAAGTTCCGGTTACATCTGCCGGTAACAAATCCGGCGTAAATTGTATACGCTGGAAAGTACCGCTTATAACTTCGGCTAAAGTTTTAACCGTTAAAGTTTTAGCAAGACCCGGGACACCTTCAATTAAAATATGCCCGTCTGCAATAAGAGCAACAAGAATTTTATTTACTAAATCTTCTTGCCCGACGATTACTTTTGCAATTTCTTGTTTTAAGTCATGCAAAAATAAACTTTCTCTTTGAACTGTTTGATTTATTTCTGTTACGTTCATTTTACCCCCCCGTAAAATTAATATTGTTTCATTTCACCGTCAAAATCCGTACCCTTATATCTACCGCCCGCATAAGGATTATTGCCGTATGAATCGCTATTAGATGCTTTTATCCCTTCCTGATACCATTTTTTATCTGTCATTTCAGATATTATTTTTTGGGCTGTTTCTGCTAACTCTAAATCTTCTTCACTTAAACTTGCTTCTTTTATAATTTGTGCAACTTCCTTATTATGATATTGGGAAAGATATTTCAACAAATTTGCCTTTTCCATAATATTATTATCTTTATATAAAGATAATAATATTATGGAAAAGGCAAATTTGTTGAAATATCTTTCCCAATATCATA